>NZ_CP136865.1:644499-966748 GCF_045689245.1 Congregibacter brevis
GTACTCAAAGCTGATTGCTGCAGACTTGCTCATAGTTTCCTCAGTACTTGTAGTCCTGGCCTTTGAACGGGCCCTCTACAGACACGTGAATATAGTCAGCCTGCTCTTTAGTGAGCTTAGTCACAACACCACCGAAGCCTGCCACCATGTGCGCGGCAACCTCTTCGTCGAGTTTCTTAGGCAGTACTTCTACCTTCACAGCGGATTCCTTCATGTTCGCTTCCAGGTCTGCAAAGCGACGCTCGAACAGATAGATCTGGGCCAGTACCTGATTGGCAAAGGAACCGTCCATAATGCGCGAGGGGTGACCTGTAGCATTACCGAGGTTCACCAGACGACCTTCCGCGAGAAGGATCAAGTGATCGTTGGCAGCCTGATCACGATAGACCTTGTGCACCTGTGGCTTGATCTCTTCCCAATGCCATTCACGACGCATATAAGCTGTGTCGATCTCATTGTCGAAATGACCGATGTTACATACCAGCGCCGCACTCTTGAGCGCGCCGAGCATACGAGAGTTGCAGACGTTGTAGTTGCCGGTTGTTGTCACTAACAGGTCGGTCTTCTGAAGCAGATCGCGATCGATGCAGGCATCGGTGCCGTCATCTACGCCGTCAATGTACGGTGATACGACTTCATAACCATCCATGCAGGCTTGCATAGCACAGATCGGGTCAACTTCAGTGACACGTACGATCATACCTTCCTGACGTAGAGACTGCGCAGAGCCTTTACCCACGTCACCGTAGCCGATAACCAAAGCACGCTTTCCAGACAGCAGGTGGTCCGTTGCACGCTTGATGGCATCGTTGAGGCTGTGACGACAGCCGTACTTGTTGTCGTTCTTGGACTTGGTTACGGAGTCGTTAACGTTAACGGCGGGTACTTTGAGTGTGCCTGCTTCGAGCATTTCGTAGAGACGATGAACGCCGGTCGTTGTCTCTTCGGTAATGCCATGAATAGATTCCAGCATTTGTGGGTATTTGTCGTGGAGGATAGCGGTGAGGTCGCCGCCGTCATCCAGCACCATGTTGGCTTCCCAGGGCTGTCCATCCTTGAGGATGGTTTGCTCGATACACCACTCGTACTCCTCTTCGGTCTCGCCCTTCCAGGCAAATACCGGTACGCCTGATGCAGCAATAGCCGCAGCAGCGTGATCTTGGGTAGAGAAAATGTTGCACGAGGACCAGCGCACTTCAGCGCCCAGGTGAGTCAAGGTCTCGATTAATACGCCGGTCTGGATGGTCATGTGGATGCAGCCGAGGATCTTCGCGCCGGTCAGTGGCTTGGAATCGCCATACTGCTCTCGCAGTGCCATTAGTGCTGGCATTTCGCCTTCGGCGATCTCGAGTTCCCGGCGACCCCAGTCGGCGAGGCTAATGTCAGCGACCCGATAATCGGGTGTGTTGTTCAATTTAGTTACGGTGCTCATGTTGTGCTCCTGATTACTCTAAAAAATCGTGTGTGAATTCTGTAAGTGCTATTCGTCTAAATGGCGTTATTGAGGGCTTCTGCCTTATCAGTACGCTCCCAGGTAAAGTTCGGCTCTTCCCGTCCGAAGTGTCCGTAAGCTGCCGTCGCGCGGTAAATCGGACGCTTGAGGTCGAGCATCTCGATGAGCCCCTTGGGCCGCAGGTCAAAGTGTTCACGCACCAGTTCCACGATGCGCAGGTCATCGATCTTTCCCGTGCCAAAGCTGTTTACTGCGATGGAGGTGGGTTCTGCGACCCCGATGGCGTAAGAGACCTGAATCTCGCAGCGCTCTGCAAGTCCCGCAGCAACGATGTTCTTGGCAACGTACCGTCCAGCGTAGGCAGCTGAGCGGTCAACTTTTGAGGGGTCCTTTCCAGAGAACGCACCGCCGCCGTGACGGGCCATACCGCCGTAGGTGTCGACGATGATCTTGCGTCCGGTAAGTCCGCAATCACCAACAGGACCACCAATAATGAACTGGCCCGTCGGGTTAATGTGGTACTGGGTGTCAGCGTGGAGCCACTCGGCAGGGAGGACGTCCTTGACGATCATTTCCATAACCGCCTCGCGAATGTCTGCCTGGGATACTTCGGCATCATGCTGCGTAGAGAGAACCACCGCATCAACCGCAACAGGCTTACCATTGTCGTAGCGCAGGGTTACTTGACTTTTTGCGTCGGGGCGAAGCCAGTTCAGGCTGCCGTCTTTGCGCAGTTGCGCCTGACGCTCTACCAATCGGTGTGAGTAGTAAATGGGTGCAGGCATGAGCACGTCAGTTTCGTTACTCGCGTAACCAAACATCAGGCCTTGGTCGCCCGCACCCTGCTCTTTGCTCGCCCCTTCGTCGACGCCCATGGCAATATCATGGGATTGCTTGCCAATCGCATTGAGTACCGCACAGGAGCCACCGTCAAAGCCGACATCCGAACTGTTGTAGCCAATATCCAGGACCACGTCGCGAACGATTTCCTCAAGGTCCACGTAAGTGCTGGTGGTCACTTCGCCTGCGACAACAACCATACCGGTCTTGACCATCGTTTCCACGGCAACGCGTGCATCTCGATCATCGCTGAGGATGTGATCGAGAACCGCATCCGAGATTTGGTCGGCCATTTTGTCCGGGTGTCCCTCGGAGACTGACTCCGAAGTAAAGATGCCGTATTCGCTCATGTTTGTTCCTTATAGCAATCTAAGATGTAATTTTTGCTGCACCGAAGAGGCGCAATTGAAGTTTGAATCCGTTGCGTTGGCCGAGATAGCTGCTCGTGAGTTCCTTGAGTCCGGCGGTCTTGGCCCAGTCCTGAATCAGCTCCGGGGCGAAACCCAGCCAAAGATCGCCGCAGTTTTCTCGCGTCCAGCCCTGCCGGTGCTCGCAAAGTTCGGTGACCAGCAGAACCCCTTCGGAAGCTAATGCACGAGCGGCTTCGCTAAGGGTGGTCGCCGGGTCTGGCGTGTGGTGTAAAACCATGTTGATAACGATTAGATCGGCACGCAGTGATTCCAGTGCCGCATGGCGCGTATCTCCCAAAAGAAACTCAACATTGCTGAGCTCTGTGGCAGCAGCGCGCGCGCTTTCCAGCATGGCGGGTGCATTGTCCAATGCAATCACGCGATCGAAGTCTTTACTTAACCTTGGCAACAGCCAGCCCTCACCGGGACCTACTTCTAAGGCCGTTCCTCGATTCGCACCCGGTAGGGCATCTAACAAGCCATTAACGGCGCTTGCGTAGCGCTCGGGAGCCGCGATCAAGTCTTGCTGCTCACGAAACCGGCTGGCATTGTTGGTGAAGAAGTCCAGAGAGTTTTGCTCGCGCTTGCGCTGCAGCGAATCTCGGCGAGTCTCCTCCGCCTCGTCAAGGGCCAGAGTATCTGCCGCACTAAATAGCGCCTGCTGCAGTCCTGCGAAAGGCTCGTCCCCAGCAAACTCGCGACGTCGGTAAAAAATGTGATTGCCGTCCCTCTGACTGCTCAAAAGCCCCGCGGCACTCATGATTTTGAGGTGGTGGCTGAGTGCGGGTTGGCGAACGTCCAGCACAGCGCATAGCTCGGATACATCCATCGCGTCATGCTTCAGCACGCGCAAAACGCGCAGGCGCAGCGAATCTGCAGCTGCCTTACAGAGGCTCGCAAGCACGGTTTCTGCATCCGGCACTTCGGCCAACGACAGGTGATTGGGCGCAACAGAGTTCATTGGGGCGCGGAGTTTAGCAGCAACTCAATCTATATCAAGGAATTTTGATATAGATTTTCAGTGTCTACCGCAGTTGCGAATTCGTGAATGTTTACCCCTAGGCCCGCTTGCCCGATAATGCGCGCCCCGCCTTGACTCCTCAGGACCTAGAATGACCAGCCAAACAGACCTTGCGAATGCTATTCGCGCCCTTTCCATGGACGCCGTGCAGCAAGCAAACAGTGGCCACCCCGGCGCGCCTATGGGTATGGCCGACATCGCCGAGGTGCTTTGGAACGGGTTCTTGCGCCATAACCCCCAGAACCCCGATTGGCCGAACCGTGACCGCTTTGTGCTCTCCAACGGTCATGGATCCATGCTTATCTACTCGCTCTTGCATTTGACGGGCTATGAACTGCCCATGGAAGAACTGAAGAATTTTCGTCAGCTTCACAGTAAAACGCCTGGCCATCCGGAATACGGCTATGCCCCGGGTGTTGAGACCACAACCGGCCCGTTAGGACAGGGCATCAGTAATGCTGTGGGTATGGCCATTGCAGAGAAGACCCTTGCGGCTCAGTTTAATCGTGGTGAGCATGAGATTATCGACCATTTTACCTACGCGTTCGTAGGAGATGGCTGCTTAATGGAGGGTATTTCTCACGAAGTGTGCTCTTTGGCGGGCACTTTAGGTCTCGGGAAGCTCATCGCGTATTACGATGACAATGGTATCTCTATTGATGGTGATGTTGCTGGCTGGTTTAGCGATGACACGCCAAAGCGATTTGAAGCTTACGGCTGGCAGGTTATCGCCGGTGTCGATGGGCACGATCCCGCCGCGATTAAGGCGGCCACCGAGTCTGCGCAAGCAGATAGTTCCAGACCGACACTCATATGTTGTCGAACGGTGATTGGAAAGGGTTCTCCCAATAAGCAGGGCACTGCTGCTACGCACGGAGCTCCTCTTGGCGCAGACGAAATCGCCGCCACTCGCGCTGCCATCGGTTGGGAGCACGAAGCGTTCACTATCCCTGAGGATATATACGCTGCGTGGGATGCCAAGGCCTCCGGCGCGGAGCTTGAGGCTGGCTGGAATGCGGCTATGGATAGCTATCGCGAGGCCTATCCTGAGCTGGCTGCGGAACTTGAGCGCCGAATGGCAGGCGACTTGCCTGCGGATTTCTCGGCCAAGGCGCAGGCTTATGTCGAGGCGTGCCAGGCTGCCGGCGAGACAATCGCTTCCCGAAAGGCCTCTCAAAACGCCATCAATGCTCTTGGCCCGATGCTTCCAGAGTTTATGGGGGGGTCCGCAGACCTTGCGGGTTCCAATTTGACTCTTTGGTCGGGCTCAGAAGGTGTGAGTGCTGATGATGCCAGCGGTAACTACATCTACTACGGTGTACGCGAATTTGGTATGTCAGCGATCATGAATGGCATCGCGCTGCACGGTGGCTTCATCCCCTACGGCGCAACTTTCCTGATCTTTATGGAATACGCTCGTAATGCCGTTCGTATGGCTGCGCTCATGCGCCAGCGCTGTGTTTTTGTTTACACCCACGATTCGATTGGTTTGGGCGAAGACGGCCCTACCCACCAACCTGTCGAGCAACTCACTGCCCTGCGCGCGACTCCGGGGCTTCAAACCTGGCGTCCCTGTGATGCTGTGGAATCTGCGGTCTGCTGGAAGGCAGCGGTAGAGCGTCCTGATGGACCGTCCGCGCTGGTGTTTTCTCGTCAGGGCCTGCCGCATCAGGATCGTACGACTGAACAGCTCGCTGACGTCGCAAAAGGCGGCTACGTGCTGCGAGATTGTGAGGGTGCGCCCGAGGCAATCATTGTGGCGACCGGCTCTGAAGTTGGCTTGGCAATGCAGGCTGCTGAGGCGCTCGGGGATCGTGCTATCCGCGTGGTGTCTATGCCCTGCCCCGAAGTTTTTGAGCTCCAGGATGCGGCGTATCGAGAGTCAGTGCTCCCTAGCGACTGCCTGGCTCGTGTCGCGGTGGAGGCAGCTCATGTTGATTATTGGCATAAGTATGTTGGCCTCGATGGACGGATTGTAGGAATGAGCACTTTTGGTGAGTCTGCTCCAGCGGGTGAGCTGTTTGAACAATTTGGATTCACGGTCGATAACGTGACGGCGGTAGTTACCGAGGTTATGGAGTCCATCTAGGGTCATGTTGCGGGTTGCCATTAACGGCTACGGGCGAATTGGTCGCACGCTTCTGCGAGCTTTGCAGGAAAGCCCACATCGAGATGCTATGCGCGTCGTGGCAATCAACGAGCTGGCAGATGCACCGACCGTAGCGCATCTCACCCGTTATGATTCGACCCACGGACGCTTTCCCGGAACGGTAGAGTTGCTGGATGACCAGCTTCGCATCAACGGTCACGACAAGGCGTTGCTTCGGGAAGAGGACGTGGCCAACCTGGATTGGTCTAGTATCGGTGTAGAGATGCTCCTCGAATGTTCTGGTGCGTTCTCGGATCGCGTCACAGCAGAGCGCCACCTCCAAGCCGGCGCTCGTAGGGTCTTGTTTTCTCAACCCGCTGAATCCGACGTTGACGCCACCGTTGTCTTCGGCATCAATCACGATAGTTTAAGCGCTGAACACAGCGTGGTTTCTGCGGCTTCTTGTACGACCAACGGCATTGTTCCTGTTATAGCTGCACTCGACGCTGCTTTTGGTATCGAGCACGGCACTATTACTACGATCCACTCGGCGATGAATGATCAGCCGGTTCTGGATGCTTATCACAATACAGACCTCCGAAAGACCCGCGCTGCGGGGCAATCGATCATCCCGGTAGATACGGGACTCGCACTGGGTGTTGAGAGAATCATGCCGGCCCTGGCGGGGCGGTTTACCGCACAGGCTTTACGGGTGCCCACCCTGAATGTGTCGGCCATGGACCTTACGGTGGTTACTCAGAGTGATGTGACCGTTGATGATGTAAATCACGCTCTAGCAGAGGCAGCAACTAAGAGTTTTAGCGGCGTTTTGGGTTACACGGAAGAGCCTCTGGCTTCCTGTGATTTCAACCGCGACAGTCGCTCCAGTATCATCGATGCCTGCCAAACTCGGGTGAGTGGCCAGCGTTTGGTCAAAGTGCTCACCTGGTTTGATAACGAATGGGGATATGCCAACCGGATGTTGGATGTTGCTCGTTACTGGTCTGACCTTGGCGCCAAGGAGTAAGCCTATGAGTCTCAAATTGCAGCGAATGGATCAGCTCGCACTCGATGGACAGCGAGTGCTGATTCGGGAAGATCTCAACGTCCCCATTAAGGATGGTTTGGTTAGCTCCGATGCGCGTATTCGCGCTGCGCTGCCGACAATTCGGCAGGCCCTTGAAGCTGGTGCCCGGGTAATGCTCATGTCGCACCTTGGCAGACCGGTCGAGGGCGAGTATGACGAACAGTTTTCTCTTGAACCAGTGGCGGCCCATTTAAGCGCCCTGCTGGATCTACCGGTGCGCCTAGTGAGGGATTGGCAAGACGGCGTTGCGGTTGCAGATGGCGAAGTAGTTCTTCTGGAAAACGTGCGTTTTAACGTCGGCGAAAAAAAGAACACGGATGACCTGGCAAAGGCCTACGCAGAACTCTGTGATGTGTTTGTTATGGATGCCTTTGGCACGGCGCATCGCGCTCAAGCTTCGACCCACGGCGTTGCACGATTTGTTACCCAAGCCTGTGCAGGCCCTCTTTTAGCGGGCGAGCTGGACGCGTTGGAGAAAGCCCTCGCTAATCCCGCTCGACCTATGGTCGCAATTGTGGGGGGTTCTAAGGTCTCAACGAAGCTTGAAGTGCTGGATGCACTTTCGGAAAAAGTAGATCAACTGATCGTGGGCGGCGGCATTGCGAATACTTTTCTCGCGGCGGCAGGCCACCCGGTGGGTAAGTCACTCTGTGAGCACGATCTGTTGGACGAAGCCCGACGTATGGCCGCCAAAACCGACATACCCTTACCCACCGATGTGGTGACGGCGACTGAGTTTGCCCAAGACGCTGTCGCGCGTACCTGTTCTGTCGACGGTGTGGGTGAGGACGACATGATTCTCGACATCGGACCGCAGTCAGCCAAAGCCATCGCCGAGTTGCTAAAGAACGCGGGATCGATTTTATGGAATGGTCCCGTCGGGGTTTTTGAGTTCGACAGTTTCGCCGGAGGCACTGAGTCGCTGGCGCGTGCAATTGCGGACAGTGTCGCATTTTCCTTAGCCGGCGGCGGAGATACGCTCGCTGCAATTGACAAGTTTGCCATTGCGGATAAGGTCTCCTACATATCAACGGGTGGCGGTGCTTTTCTCGAGTATGTCGAAGGCAAGGTACTTCCCGCGGTAGCGGTATTAGAGGAGCGTGCGCGCGAGCAATGAGCGCCCGCGATGTGCTGCACGCTTTCTATCCCATCAACGTTTCAATTATTCAGGGAGAGTACACATGGCTTTGATCAGCCTGCGTCAACTGCTGGACCACGCAGCGGAACACGATTACGGAGTTCCCGCTTTTAATGTCAATAATCTGGAGCAGACTCGCGCGATCATGGAAGCTGCCGATGCGACGGATTCCCCGGTAATCATGCAAGCCAGTGCCGGCGCCCGCAAATACGCCGGTGCACCGTTCTTGCGGGCGCTCATGGAAGCCGCAATGCGCGAGTTTCCCCATATTCCTGTTGTCGTTCATCAGGACCATGGCATGTCTCCCGCAATCTGCCAGCGTTCGATCGCGCTGGGCTTTAGCTCTGTGATGATGGACGGCTCCCTGGGAGAAGACGGCAAAACGCCTATGGACTATGAGTACAACGTAGACGTGACACGCACCGCAGTAGCGATGGCGCACGCCTGTGGTGTATCGGTGGAGGGAGAGCTCGGCTGTCTGGGATCTCTTGAAACGGGTGAAGCGGGCGAGGAAGACGGCTCCGGTGCAGCAGGTAAGCTGACGCATGACCAGATGCTCACTGATCCTGAGGAGGCGGCAGCCTTTGTAAAAGCAACTGAGGTGGATGCCTTGGCAATTGCCTGCGGTACCAGCCATGGCGCTTACAAGTTTAGTCGCCCTCCTACCGGCGATATTCTGGCGATCGATCGGATTAAAGAAATTAATGCACGAATCCCGGGCACGCACCTTGTAATGCACGGTTCGTCGTCAGTGCCCCAAGATTGGTTGGAAATCATCAACGAGTATGGCGGCGAGATCCCAGAGACCTACGGAGTTCCTGTGGAGCAAATTCAGGAAGGTATTCGCCATGGCGTGCGCAAGATCAACATCGATACTGACCTGCGTTTGGCGTCGACCGGGGCAATTCGCCGCTTTCTCGCTCACAATCCCGCTGAGTTCGACCCACGTAAGTACCTAAAAGAAACTCAAGTAGCTATGCGCGATATCTGTATTGCTCGATACGAATCATTTGGGACTGCGGGCAATGCCAGCAAGATCGGCGTTTTGTCACTGGATGCCATGCAGGAACGCTATGATGCCGGGGCCTTGGTGCCTGAGATTCGTTAGGCGATATCAAAACTCAGTAGCTGCCCAGATTTCAGCTTTCTGTCTGTAAGAGCTAAATAACCTCTCTATAGATGTAGGGAGGTTGAGACCCCTTCAAAGAACATCTGCACAGAGATAATCACCAGAATCATGCCCATGAGGCGCTCTACGGCCATGAGTCCGCGGTTTCCCAGGGCTTTTAGTAGCAATGGGGACGTCATTAAAATACAGGCCGATACGGCCCAAGCACCGACCAGCGCAATGGTCCAGTCCACCATGCGGCTTGGATCGGTATTGACCATTAGCATCGCTATAGCCAGCGATGAGGGGCCTGCTACCGCTGGAATCGCCAGCGGAACAATAAATGGCTCTCCATCCGGTGTATCTCCCAGCAGGCCGTAGGGTGATGGAAAGATCATGCGGATCGCGATCAGAAACAGAATGATCGCTCCGCCGATGCTGATGGACTCCTGACGAAGACCCATCGCTTCCAAAGCCGCGCTCCCGCCGTACAGGAATAGTAGAAGCACTCCCAAAGCGATCAGTAGCTCCCGAAAAATCACCCAATAGCGGCGTTTTCCCTCCACGTCTTTGAGCACGGAGAGAAAAATAGGCACATTTCCCAAGGGGTCCATGACCAGCACCAGAGTGATAAAAGCGCTTAGGAGCGTTTCCACGACCGTTTTCCTTAATTGACTGGGGTAAAAACCGTGCGAGCGAGGTGGGCACAGGAATTTAAGTAGGCGCGAGTATAGGGTTTGGTGGTAATAGTCGCCATCTGCGCTCTACGGGCTTGAGAGGGCTTTTGCTAGACTCAATGTCTTATCGCCAGCTTAACAGGATCGCTATGACTTCTTTTGCCCGCAACACGCCTCGCGCCCTACTCGGCATCGTTCTTCTTTTATGGGGGTCGTTTACTTTTGCTGCCGAGGATGACTTTCCCGGCTTCAAAAAGCTGATGACAGTGGAGGAGTTCGAGGGCACCGGGCTTAACAAACTCTCCGGTAAAGAGTTGGATGCACTAAATGAATGGCTGATCCGCTATACCGCCGGGGAGGCTCAGGTTCTCCAAGTGACGAGCGAGGCGGTTCGCGAGGCGGAGAAGAGCTATGAGGTAGAGAGCAGTATTGTAGGCGATTTCAGTGGTTGGACCGGCAAAACGGTTTTCCGCCTGGAAAATGGCCAGGTGTGGCGGCAGCGCTTATCCGGTCGTTATCCCTACCGAGGTCCGGCAAACCCGAAGGTCGTGATCAGCAAGAACTGGGCGGGTTACTTCAAGATGACGTTGGTGGATAAAGATAAAAGTATTGGTGTAACTCAGATAATTGATTGAGCAAATTTGTGAGAATTACTTCGCCTAAGGCATGAATTGCCTACGCTAAGTCCATGAAACTTGTTTGATCTTTGACCCATTCGTGTGAATTTTTCACAATCAACACCGTATGAGAATGTGTAATATCGGTCGCAGTTGGTAAAACCCTGCCTTCAGTCGTATGGGCAAGGCCAACATCTCACTTCACAGGGGAATTAAATATGTTGCATAAAAAACCGCTAACGATGGCGGTAAGCGCCGCCGTCGGCGCAGCGTTCGCGATGGGAATGGCTCCGGTCAATGCCCAGGAAGAGCAGTTGGTTGAAGAAGTTGTCGTAACCGGTTCGCGTATCCAGCGAGCCAATCTCGTCTCTTCGAGCCCAGTTACTCAGCTTGATAGCGAGCAGCTCCGCCTTACTGGTCTGACCCGTGTCGAGGATGCCCTCGCCGCCATTCCAGCTATCTCTCTCGACCAATCATCAGGTCAGGCTATTGAGGCCGTAGGTACTGCCACGCTTCAGCTGCGTAACTTGGGTGCCCAGCGTACGCTGGTATTGATGAACGGTCGTCGTCTTCCCGCAAATTCACCCAACGGTGGCGATCAGTCATCTGCTGCGGACATTAACTTCATTCCCGGCCAGCTCATTGAGCGAGTCGAAGTCCTGACGGGTGGTGCATCATCTACCTACGGCGCTGACGCTGTGGCGGGTGTTGTTAACTTCGTCATGATGGACGACTTTGAAGGCATCAAGCTTGACTTCCAAGCGGGTCAATTCCGCGCCGACAACGATGGCGGTCTTGTAGCTGGTGCTGCAGAGCGTGCGGGTCAGCCTTTCGCAACCGGTACTGCTACTGACGGTGATCAGTACGACATGACTTTGATCATGGGTGGCAACTTCGACAATGGTCGTGGTAATGCCACAGCATTTATGACTTATCGTGACATCGAAGGTGTTACACAGGCTAACCGTGATACGTCAGCGTGTCCCGTGCGAGCTAGCGGTGAATGTCTAGGTTCTGGTACTAACGAATCAGGGTCTTGGATTATCGGTGGTGAGAACTACCGTACTGAAGGCACTGAGTGGGCTGAAGGTCGCGGACCTGGCTTTAACTTTGCAGCGCCCTCGTTTTTCCAACGTCCAGATCGCCGTACGACTTTCGGTACCTTCGCTCACTATGACGTGAATGAAAACGTTGAGGCGTACACCGAGCTGATGTTTATGGACACTAAGTCCGATACGCAGTTTGGTCCTTCTGGTGTGTTCTTCCGTACCTTTGATGATCTGAATTGTGACAACCCCTTGCTGTCTGCTCAGCAGTTGGGCCTGACGGGTTGTACTTCTCCTGATGATCGTTACAGCGCTACTTTGGGTCGTCGTAACGTAGAAGGTGGCCCACGTAAGGGTTCTCTGCGGCATACCACTTACCGCGGTGTATTCGGTCTGCGTGGTGACATCAACGATTCTTGGCGTTATGACGTGTCCTATCAGTACGCTGAAGTGAACATGACAAACCGTAACACCAACTACGTTGACCTCATTCGTGTTGAAGAAGCACTCAATGCCGTGACGCTGGACGACGGTTCCATCGGTTGTGAGTCAGGCAACGCAGCGTGTGTGCCATACAACGTTTATCAGACTGGCGGCGTTACTGACGACGCGACAAACTACTTCGGTCAGACCGTATACGAGAATGGACGTACCACTCAGGAAGTACTGATGGGTTACGTACAGGGTAGCTTGGGCGACTACGGCATAGTGGTTCCTTTTGCAGAAAATGGCGTTGAAGTGGTTATCGGTGCTGAGTATCGCGAAGAGAGTCTAACGTATGATCTGTCTGACAACGCCGCCCGCGGTGATGCCGGTGGTTTTGGTGTGCCAGTACCGGTCGATGGTCGTTATGACGTCAGCGAGATCTACTTCGAGGCAAGCGTGCCATTAGTAGAAGATGCTCCGTTCATGCAGGCTTTGGTTCTTGACCTCGGCTATCGCTACTCGGATTACAGCACTGGTACTACGACTAACACTTACAAAGCAGCTGCAAGCTGGGATATCAATGCAGACGTTAAGATCCGCGGTAGCTTCCAGCGAGCGGTTCGTGCGCCAAACATTGTTGACTTGTTTGAGCCACAAAGCGCTGGTTTGTTTGCGATGGACCGTGACCCCTGCCTTAAGGCCAGCCCTGATGCTAACGTCAGCTTGAGTGGCTACACCTTTGAGCAGTGTGCCCGTTCCGGTGTATCCCAAGCTATTTGGGATCGTGGTGGCCCTGAGAACAGCCCTGCAGCGCAGTACAACTCTACGGGAGGCGGCTCTACCGAGTTGAACCCAGAAGAGGCTGATACTCTGACCTTTGGTGCTATCTGGCAGCCTAGCTTCGTTGAAGGCTTGTCTGTGAGCGTGGATTACTATGAAATTGAAATCACTGAAGCGATTCAGGGTATTCAAGAAGAGACTACGCTTTTGCAGTGTATCGAAACCGGCGACCCTGTATTCTGTGATCAGGTTAACCGCGGCCAGTTAGACACATTGTGGCTGGGTCAGGCAGCGCCTGATAACGGCATTAACGCTGCGAAAACCAATATCGGTTTCTTGCTGGTGGAAGGTGTAGACGTTGAAGTTAACTACAACTTCGATATTGGAGATATGGGTACGGTAAATATCGCTAATATTGCTGGTTTTGTAATGACTTTCGATCAGGAAGAATATCCTGGTGCGGGCGTGGTCGGCTGTGAAGGCACCTACGGTGGCGCATGCCAGATTCCTACACCCGATCTGAAGAATCGTTTCCAGGCTACCTGGGCGACTCCTTGGAATGTCAGTGCGAACCTGATCTGGCGTTATGTGGCTGGGTCTACTCAGGAATTTACTGATTCGCCTAACGACATCGATGATTTCAACTACTTCGATATCGCAGCAACTTGGGATATTACTGATACGGCAACATTGCGTTTCGGTATCAACAACGTGCTGGACGAAGATCCTCCCTTCGTATACCAGGGTGTAACCGCTCGTGAGAACGGAAACACTTACCCCGGTATTTACGATCCGCTGGGTCAGTACTGGTTCCTTGGTGGAACACTGCAGTTCTGATCATTGGGCGGGGTTGATCTCCGCCTAGCAGAACGAGAGGGCCGACTTTGTCGGCCCTTTTTTTTGCCTGCTCGTTGGTTAACATTTGCAGTCCTTTGCCGTCAGGTTGGTCGGCTCAGTAGGCGCGATTTGCTGCACTCGCTAGATTGGGGGACGCTCACTTCGCAAACCGCGCCTACTGAGCTGACTGCGTTACGGATGGGCTTATAGGGCTATAGCTCAAGCCAACGAGCGACAATTTACGTAGCGAGCGTTCCCCCAACTAGCGAGAGAAGTAAGTTGACGGTCGTTGGCGACTATTAACCAAAGTTTCCCTATAAAATACGCAACTAAGCCATAGCGTAAGCACGCTAGGCGGCTGTGACTTGCTACTTTCGCTGTTGGGGTTGACGCTCACTTCGCAAATCACGTCTACCTAGCTGACGCGCTAGTGCGACAGACAACTTACTTGATGGATTACCGGAGCAAGACACAGTTGTGAATCCTAATTACCGCCAGTCATTGCAACAGGCGAATCAGATGCTGAGGACCGGCAAGGGCGCTGATTGTGCCCGCCTTTGCCAGCAGCTATTACAGCAAATGCCCGGTGAGGTGAATGCACTTCAGTTATTGGCCTTGGGTCAGCAGCAGTCGAGAGATTTTGTAGGCGCCGACGCAAGCTTTCGCGCTGCCATCAGCGCCGCACCGCAAATGCCCCAGGGATTACTCGCCTATGCAGCGTTCCTGAGGCAGCAGGAGCGGTTTACTGAGGCGGAGAAGACTCTTCGCAAGGCCGCGGAGCTTGCGCCCGGCTCACCAGAAGTCTGGAATGCGCTGGCGAGGCTTTTCTATCAGCAAGGGACTTGGGACGAGGCTATGCGCTGCACCCTCAAGGCGACGGACATCGCACCCCAGATGCCGGCGCTTTGGGAGCTTGCGGCGGCCATCGCTCAGAAGCAACATAACGCCCCCGATGCTATAGCGCTTTGTCGTAAAGGCATCGGGCACAATCCCAGCGCACCGCGACTACATTACTCTTTGGCACAGCTGCTACGACAGGAGTGTGATTTCGCCGAAGCCGCTGACGCCTATGAACACGCGCAACAATTGGGCTTTGATCAACCGGACGTTTATCGCAATCGCGCAGAGGCCTTGCTGGACTCCGGTGACATAGACGCTGCGCTGGCGTGCGCGGACGCCGGCGTCGAACGCTTTCCCGGACATCCTTTACTGCAGCGGACCGCTGCTCAATTGAGTTTTAGCTCTGGCGCCAAACGCGACCATCTTGAGAAGCTTCGCGTGGCCGTGCGACACGAACCTCGTAACCCCGCTTTGTGGCAGACGCTTATCGAGTTGATGAAGCGTTTGGGGCAGGAATCAGAGGTCGAACAAACGCTTTTAGAGGCGCAGCGGATGGGCTGTCCTGATACTACAAGTCTGCAGGTACTCGGTGCGCTGGACATGGCTCAGCGAGGTCAGAAAACCAAGGCGCTGGATCGATTACAGAGGATTAGCAAGGAAAACCCGGACGACAGCTATGTTCAACATTACTTCGCCATGCAGCTGCTACGCTACAAGAATGCAGAACGCGCCGAGACCCTGTGTTCCCAGTGGTTGGCGAAGGTGCCCTACGATCAGACTTTGCTAGCTTACCGTGGTACGGCACTACAGCTTCTTGGCGATCCTCGCGAAGCTTGGCTTCTCGATTATGATCGTATGGTCGTGCCGGTAAAGGTTCCTGCACCGCCGGAATTTTCGAGTCGCGAGGCTTACTTTAAGGAGCTGGCCCGTGTTCTCGAGGGCTTGCATCATAGCAACGCGCAGCCCATCGAGCAGAGCGTTCGCGGCGGAACGCAAACAAATGGTTTTTTGTTTCGCCTTAAAGAACAGCTATTACGTGGGTTGGAGACGCAACTACAGTTAGCGATTGCGCAGGCCCTGCAAACCCTCCCTACGGATGAGGATCACCCCTTTTGGTGTCGAAACTCTCGCCCTAATGTGGCTAGGGATCTGCGTATGGCTGGAGCCTGGTCCGTGCGCCTTCGAGACCAGGGTTATCATGCAAACCACATCCATCCAGAGGGTTGGATAAGCTCGGCGCTGTATGTCTCCCTACCAAATGAAGTGCAGCAGGGCGAAGGAACCGAAGGACATATTCAGTTTGGACGACCGATGCGAGAGCTCGGACTGGATCTTGCGCCTCGCCGCATCGTAAAACCTGTGGTGGGAACCCTTGTACTGTTTCCATCGTACATGTGGCACGGCACACTGCCTTTTCATTCCGATCAGTCACGAATTACCGTGGCTTTTGATTTACTTCCCGGGGCTTGAGCTACCTGAAATTAAAGGACTTTTATGAATACGAGTGACCAAAAGGCCCCAGATCTACAAGACTTACTTATCGAAGGAGCTCAGCTTGTTCAAGCAAGGCGGCTCCAAGAAGCTGAAGTTGTGGCTAATCAGCTTTTGAGTGAATTCCCTGAGCGGCTCGATGTACGCTATCTGGCCTCAGATGTGGAAAGCTTGCGTGGAGACCCCTTCGCCGCTCTTCAGCATCTTGACGCTTTAGCTGACGATCTAGGAAATAGCCCGAAGATTTTGCTTCGTAAAGCGCAGTTGTGCCTGTTTGATGGCCAGTGGCAGCGAGCTTTGACTTGCGCCAGAGCTGTGGATTTACTGGAGGCAAAAGAGCCAGAGCTAGCGGCTTTGTCTGAGATGTTCACCCAGCTTGGTCAGGGGAAGGAAGCGCGAAATTGTCTACTCATCGCCCGCGATAAAAACCCCGAAAGTCAGCAGTTACTTTATCTTCTTGCGGTTTCCGAGGCGCAGATGGGTTTAACGGAGGAGTCGGAGAAGCATCTGGAACAGCTGTTAGAGAAGTCGCCCACGGACGTCGGAGCTCTGCATCTGCGCACCCAACTGCGCCGCTGGTCTAAAAACGAAAATCATATTCAGGCCCTTCGAAATACGGTTCGAAAGAGTGTCGAGCCACAAATTACGGCGATCGCCTGCTATGCCTTGGGCAAAGAGTTTGAGGACCTTGGTAACTACGAGGAAGCTTTCCCAGCTTTTGATGCCGGAGCACAGAGTTATCGAAAGATGGTGAATTATGATCAGGCTACGGAGCTGGGTGCACAGCAGGACATTCGGGATACCTTTGATGCCTCGAGGCTCGCATCACTGAAGCTGGGCGGCGATGAGCCTGGACCGATCTTTGTTGTGGGTATGCCCCGTGCGGGCATCCGTCTTGCGGAGCGCGTCCTCGCGCGGCACAGTGCGGTCACTGCAGCAGGAGAGTTAGGCGACTTCAGGCGGTTGCTCGGAGTCCTCGCTCGAGATGCAGCTCCAGCGGAGGTTTCCGATGCCGAGGCCACGCTTGCCGTGGACTTTGCAGAGCTTGGTAGGCGTTATAGCAATGCAGTAAGCGAGCGAGCCGGAGATACGCCGCGCTTCGTAGACTGTACGTCTCACAACTTTCTGTACTGTGGACATATCCTTGCCGCACTGCCGGGGGCGCGCATCATTCATATGCAACGAGACCCACTGGATACTTGTTACTCGGTGTTTAAGACATTGATCTTTGGCGCACACAGCTACTCTTATGACCTGGAAGAGCTGGCCAGCTACTATCTGAGTTACCGCGCACAGATGGAACATTGGCATGCATTGTTTACGGGCAAGATTCTTGATGTCAGCTATGAGGCTCTTGTCACGGACCCTGAGGTAGAAGCACGGCGGATGCTGAGTTTTTGCGATTTGGAGTTTGAGGAAGGAATGACTCAACCCAGTGTCGAGGGCCTTAATCCCATGCTGAGTGCTTCGAAAGAACTACCGCCTTTGCACACAGAGTCTATCGGAGTAGCGGCGCGGGCCGGTGCAGGTTTTGATGGGTTGCGAGAGCGGCTGCAAAGTGCAGGGATCGTCTTTCGAGCATAGCTTGCCCTTAGCGGGTACAGGGACTTTGTGGTGGGAGGTGTTGCCTCCCCGACAAAATCAGCTTGCACCGCCCGCCAGCCAATCTCGATGCGTGCCCAGCAGCGCCGATATCATGCTGCGCTCAGCTTCGCTCAGTAGCGGGTTCCAGATATCAAAGATCATGATCACACGCGTTTGATCGGCATCGTTCCAGGCTTCGTGCTCAATGGTGTCATCAAAGGCCCAGGCTTTACCGATACGCCACTCCCGGGTTTCGTTGCCGACGCGGAATCCCGCAGGCCCGGGTAGCACCAGCGGTAAGTGAACTAGCAAGCGAGTATTCGTTGAGCCTGTGTGCGGCGGTATTTTTGTATGGGGCGCAAGCGCCGAGAAAAGTGCGGTAGGAGCAAAGTCCGGTTGGTCCGCCAACGGTAGCTCTTCAAGTACTGCCGTGGTTTTGGGGCAACGGGCCATGGCCTCATGCTGGGGCTGACCATCCTTCCACAACCAGAGTGAACTCCAGTTGTCTGAGTGATTCAGAGGTTTGAACTGGTTCTCTGGAGTGCCAGGAGCGTATTGCACGTAGGGTTTGAATCCGGGGAGGCCCTCCTGCATAAGTGTTTCCAGCTCGCCTTGAATAGTTTCGGTAGCAGCCTCCAAGGTCTCGAACCAGGGAAAGTAACTCCGATCAAAGAACGGTATGGCAGGTAGGCGGGGGTAATGCACTTGTACGGGTTCTGCGTTGTAAACTTGTTTAACGCCCGCAACGACATCCATGCATTCCTCAAAGCGAGTGAGTGATTCACCGCGATGCTCCTGCATTAACGGCCCCAACGCGTCACGAAAGTGGGAAGCCATTGCTTTAGCTTGCTCATCTACCACTTCTTGGGCGCGCTTTAGCAGAGGGCGCAGCGAGGCATGAAGCTGTGATTTCTCAGGAGCAATGCGTAAAACGTCTTTGTAAACCTGCGCTGCGGTTCGGGTGTCGCCCATCTGCTCGAGTATTGAGCCTTTTGAGAGCATGGGCATGAAAGCGTAGGGGTCTATAGCGAGTGCCGCATTGAGAGCTTTGATCGCGAGGGGAAGATTGGCGAGGTTACGGTGGGCAATGGCGACGTTCATATGAAAGTCGACATGACCACTGAGTTGAGCAGCGTTGCTTTGCAGATAAGCGAGGGCACCCTTGGCGTCGCCCTGACGGACCATACCTTGAGATGCAACAATGACCTGCTTTAAGTCAGGGGCCGCCATGATCTAGTACCTTATCTTATAGGTGCGATGCATATTTTCCGCTACCACGACTTTTCCCTGCTGAAGCTTTGGCCGAAACCGGACACTCCGCAGATATTTATAGGCACGATTGGTGGCGGACTTCGCGTCTTCTCCCGTCGCATCGGTTGTTATGTCGATGTCTACGGCTTCTCCATGTCGAGACACAGCGAAATCGATCACTACTTGCGCGAGCTTGGTCGCGCCTACGGGCACAGCACCAGGATTGAAGACTGTTTCCTCGGGAAGCTCCAGAGGCTCTCCAAAGGTTTTGGTGTACCAGCTCTCACTGTCCGGCTCTGATTCCATGATAGCCCAGGCTTCTTTGTAAATGCGGATTGCCGGTGCATAGCGGCGGTGCCACTGATACCAATCTGCAATGGCGAGATGGGCATTGGCTCGGTCTTCAGCACTGCTCTCTGGCATTGCCGATATTACTCTCTCCTTGTGCTGGAGAGATTGCAGTCCATAACGGAAATTGTGATCTCTGAGCCGCCAAAAACGCAGCTGCGCTTCACTGGCAACATCAAAGCCAGCCATTTGTGTCGTCGAGGCACGAAACCCTGTTTCGCGCTCGCCTGGATACACCGAAATCAGATAGGCGAGGGCGACTTTGCCTTGTAGATAACTGAGTAGTTCTGGACTGGTTTCACTCTGGTTGCTAGCGATGTCGTCGATAGCCTCATCGTACAAATCACTGATTCCCACCAGTCGCGGGAAGCGCTGGTAGTCGATATCTCCGAGATAAACGCCACGCATCCAGTCAGCGTAGCGCAGCGTGGCCGCGCGAAGATCTTCGTTCCCTGCGTGTTGTTGTCCGAAGCGTTTCAGGCGGTACAGATAAGCTTGCTGGTCGTCCGCTGCTGCGTAGTTTCCATTTCGCACGTGCGTTGCGATGAGTTGTTCCAGCATGCTGGTTTGAGAAGGGGTGTATAGGCCTCCATTAACCCTGGAAAGGTGAATGCCTCGACTGAACGCTTTGATGGCCTCGCGGTCGCGACCCTCTGCAAGGTAGGCAGCGCCCAGGTTTTCCAGTGTAGGGGCCAACACCGGGGACATAGGGCCGTTTTCCAGCTCCTGTTGCTCTAGGGTTTCTAATAGCACCTTGGAGGTCGCCGGTGGGTCCAGGGGTTCGGCAATAAGAAATTTCGCGGCGGCTCGTGGGTCGTCCTCGCGAAACATGCTGGCGCCATAGTAGGTTGGTGCCGAGTGTTGGGGTGTGATCGAAGAGCAGCACTCGGTGCCGTCACCATCAACAAATTGCGCGTTGGCGAAGGGCGCGGCCGCGCTCAGGACAATAGTAAGCAGACCCGATCGAAGGTTGCTGGTTCTTCGTCTGTCTAAAACAATACTCGACACCGCAATGTAGCTTCCAACGCCGTCAATTTCTCGAGGGCGACTTCTGAATATTCCGCATCGACGTCAATCACCACGTAGCCCACATGTTCGTTGGTCTGCAGGTACTGCGCTGCGATATTGACGCCAATTTCTGAAAAAACGTTATTAATTGCTCCCATCACGCCCGGTACGTTCCTGTGGATGTGAAGTAAGCGGTGGCAGCCGTCATGCTCTGGCAGCGCCACTTCAGGCATATTAACCGAACTTGTGGTCGTACCGTTGTCAGAATAGCGCGACAGTTTTTCGGCAACCTCTCCGCCGATGTTCGCCTGTGCCTCCATTGTGCTGCCACCGACGTGGGGTGTCAGGAAGGCGTTGTCGAATTCCCTGAGGGGCGAGAGGAACTCGTCGTCGTTCGAGCGAGGCTCCACAGGAAAAACGTCGATTGCCGTGCCGCTAATGTGTCCACTGTCCAACGCCGCCGCCAGTGCGTCAATATCAACGACGGTTCCTCGCGACGCGTTGATCAGAATACTTCCTTTCGGCATTAAGGCCAGTTCTCGCTCGCCGATCATCTTGGCGGTGGAGCTGGTTTCGGGGACGTGTAGGCTGACCACATCGGAGTTCGCTAACAGGGAATCGAGGCCGACCACCTGCTGCGCGTTGCCCAGGGGAAGACGGTTGATGACGTCGTGAAACTGAACTCGCATTCCCAGGCCCTCCGCAATCACACCCAACTGCATACCGATATTGCCGTAACCCACAATACCTAAGCGTTTGCCACGAATTTCGTAAGAATTTGCGGCTGTTTTCTGCCATTCACCGCGATGGGCTGCGGCATTTTTAGCAGGTAATCCTCTCAGGAGAAGAATCGCCTCGGCGATGACCAGCTCCGCAACGCTGCGCGTGTTTGAAAACGGTGCATTGAAGACAACAATGCCTCGCCGTGTGGCCGCCTCAAGATCCACCTGGTTAGTGCCGATGCAAAAGCAGCCGATGGCGATCAGTTTGGGGGCGGCGGCGAGTATTTCCTCGCTAAGCTGAGTTCTTGAGCGTATGCCAACAAAATGCGCACTAGCGATCGATGCCTTGAGCTCTTCGTTAGGCAGTGACTTACTGTGATGCTCGATGTTGAAGTAACCCGCGCGATTGAGCACCTCGATAGCTGAAGGGTGCACTCCCTCCAACAACAGGATGCGAATTTTGCTCTTCTCGAGGGACTGTTGGGCCATGTTCGGTAAACTCTGAGAGGTAATTTGTTACGGTATTGATGCTGCCTGAGCGGCGCGGCGGCGCATGGTAGCATACGCCGCCGCGGGGTTTTGAGTTCGCAAACCCCCTAGAATTGTAGACCGTTATTTCTTTGTAAAAGCTCCCGGAGACTCCGTGTTAAGCCCGAAGCAACTCGAATCACTGGCTACGCTGGTGGATGAAAAGGCCCTGCGTACTGACCAAGAGTCCTGCCTTAACTATGGCCGTGACTGGACTCGCGTCCATCAGCCAAATCCTGCCGCGGTAGTTCTGCCAAAGTCCGTTGAAGAGGTGCAGGCCATTGTGCGCTGGGCCTGTGCAGAACAGGTCGCGCTCGTGCCCTCGGGAGGCCGCAGTGGTTTGTCCGCGGGAGCGGTAGCCGCCAATGGAGAGCTTGTTTTGGCTCTGGATCGCCTGAATGAGATTTCTGACTTTGATGCTACGGACCGCACGGTGCGCTGTGGTGCCGGTGTTGTTACTGCTCAGCTTCAGGAGTTTGCTCAGGCCGAGGGACTGTTCTATCCCGTCGATTTTGCCTCCAGTGGCTCGAGTCAGATTGGTGGCAACATCGCCACCAACGCGGGCGGCATTAAGGTGATTCGTTACGGCATGACCCGTGACTGGGTAGCAGGGCTTAAGGTTGTTACCGGAACCGGAGAGCTACTGGACCTTAACCGAGGCCTGATTAAAAACAATGCGGGTTATGACTTGAGGCATCTGATGATTGGCTCGGAGGGAACCTTGGGCATCATTGTCGAGGCGACAATGCGTCTTGAAGCTGAGCCCGCAGAGCGCGCAGTCATGGTCCTGGGCACTCCGGATATGGCGTCGATTATGGAGGTCCTGAGAGCCTTCCGGGATCGAGTTCGATTGGAGGCTTTTGAGTTTTTCTCAGAAGAAGCGCTCGCAAAAGTTGTTGAGCATCAGGACCTGACTCGGCCATTCGCGACCGCTAGCCATTACTACGCGCTGCTGGAATTTGAGAAGCCTGACGATGTGGCGGAAGCCTCTGCAATGGAGTGTTTTGAGCACTGTGTGGACGCGGGTTGGGTGGAAGACGGAGTCATCAGCCAGAGCCTTGCTCAGGCGTCGGCACTTTGGCGTTTGCGGGAAGATATCTCGGAAACCATCTCGCGTTGGACCCCCTACAAGAACGATATATCGACGACGGTATCTCGCGTACCTTCACTATTAACGGAAGTTGAGGGGTTAGTAAGCGATAACTATCCTGACTTTGAGATTATCTGGTTTGGGCACATCGGCGATGGCAATGTTCACCTTAATATCCTCAAGCCAGACGCCATGCCTATGGAGGAATTTCAGACCCGTTGTGGTTCGGTAAGCCAAGGGGTATTCGAGTCGGTAGCCCGCCACGGCGGCAGTATTTCCGCAGAACACGGCGTTGGTTTGTTGAAAAAACCTTATCTTGGCTACAGTCGTTCAGACTCTGAGATTAACCTCATGGCCCAGCTCAAACGCGTCTTCGATCCCGCGGGGATCATGAATCCAGGAAAAATTCTGGACGCTTGATGTCTCGCACGCCTTCGGTCGTTCCCAGGAGCAGGCGGTCTGCGGGTCTCAGCGCAAAAAGACCATTGCAAACCACACCGACAATCCCATTAATTTTGGCTTCGGTTGCCAGGGGTTGGGCAATGGGGAAGTTATAGACGTCCAGGATTGCGTTGCCGTTGTCGGTGACAACGCCCTCGCGGAGCACCGGATCCCCGCCAAGTTTTACAATTTCTCGCGCGACGTGGCTCCGTGCCATAGGAACAACCTCCACTGGCAAGGGGAAGCTTCCCAGCACTGACACCCACTTGCTTTCATCGGCAATACAAATAAATTCCGTGGCTACTGCGGCGACAATTTTTTCTCGTGTCAGGGCCGCACCGCCGCCCTTAATGAGTTCCAGCGCTTCGTTACACTCATCGGCACCGTCAACATAAACCGCCACACGATCAACCGCGTTTAGATCATAAACGGGAATGTTGTGGCCCCGCAGCCGCTCGGCACTGGCTTCTGAGCTGGCAACGGCTCCGTCGAAAAGGTGTGCAGCGTTTGCCAGCAAATCAATAAACATATTTGCTGTCGAGCCGGTCCCGATCCCTATGATGGTGTTGGATTCGAGTTGTGGCTGAATGACATCCAGCGCAGCTTGGGCAACGCTGAGCTTGAGGCTGTCCTGATCCATTAGTTTCCCTTGCTTTGCTCGCTTGTTCTGGCGCCAGTGTACCTGCGCAGGTCCTATGTCGGGAGTCCGAGCCACGCAAACCTTCGCGGAAACCTGTAGAACTCCCAAAAACGTTGGCTGCAAGCCGGTTGCTGCTGCATTACTATGCGCGTCTTATTCTTTGTTGCCTGCTATGCCTGAGTCTTACATCAAGAGAATCCTCGACGCGCGCGTTTATGACGTAGCGCGGGAGACGCCCGTGGATCAGGCGCTGCTGTTGTCCAAGCGATTCAGCAATTCAGTGTGGCTAAAACGTGAAGATCTGCAGCCAGTGTATTCCTTCAAGCTTCGCGGCGCTTACAATAAAATGCATCGGCTGACTCCGGATCAGCGAGAGCGTGGAGTGATCGCTGCTTCTGCGGGGAATCATGCGCAGGGTCTGGCGATGGCGGCACAACGCATGGGTGTTTCCGCCACGATCGTTATGCCGAAAACAACGCCGAGCATCAAAGTTGATGCGGTGCGAAGTCGCGGTGCGCATGTCGTGCTTCACGGCGATAATTTTGATGAAGCTTCCGTTCACGCGCAGAAGCTCGTGAAGGACAAAGAACTCACCTACGTACACCCCTTTGATGACCCGGACGTTATTGCTGGTCAGGGCACCGTAGCTATGGAGATTGTTCGCCAGCATCAGGAGCCTCTAGATGCGGTGTTTATCCCCGTTGGCGGCGGCGGCCTGCTTGCGGGTATGGCGGCCTACATCCGTTATGTGTGGCCGACCACGAAGATTATTGGCGTCGAGCCTGAAGATGCGGCGTGCCTCAAGGTCGCTTTAGAAAGAGGTCGCCGAGTAACGCTGCCCGAGGTGGGGCTATTCGCTGACGGCTGCGCGGTAGCTCAAGTCGGTAAAGAAACGTTTCGGATTATTCGCGACACCGTCGACGAGGTCATCACCGCAAGCACGGATGAAATGTGCGCGGCCATCAAAGATATTTTTGAAGACACCCGAGGTATCGCAGAGCCCGCCGGCGCTCTGGCTCTAGCGGGTCTCAAAAAGTATGTGGAGCGAGAGGGCGTTGAGGGGCAGCAGCTATTGGCGGTGCTCAGCGGCGCCAACACCAATTTTGATCGCCTGCGTTACATCTCTGAGCGGACTGAAATAGGGGAGAAACGCGAAGCGGTCATCAGCGTCACTATTCCTGAGAAGCCAGGGGCTTTCCGCAAGTTTTGTAGCAGCCTGGGGCGCCGCAATATCACGGAGTTCAATTATCGCTACAGCAGCGCTCAGGATGCTCGTGTGTTTGTGGGGATGTCCGTCGAGCCCGGTGGTGACGATCTCAATGCGCTTTTGGGTCAGCTGGTCGACCAGGGTTACGACTGCGAAGATCTTACCGATAACGAAATGGCCAAGCTGCATATTCGCTACATGGTCGGTGGGCTGGCGCCTGAAGCGGTTGGTCCTGAGCGCGTTTACCGGGTGGAGTTTCCGGAGCGGCCTGGAGCATTGCTGAAGTTTCTATCTGGCTTGGGGCAGCGCTGGAACATCTCTCTTTTCCACTATCGTAACCATGGTGCTGCTTACGGAAGAATTCTTGTGGGTATGCAGGTTGGGCCAAAAGAGCGCTCCGAGGCACGCGCCTGCCTGGATGCGATTGGCTATCGATATTGGGATGAAACGGACAATGCGGCCTATCGTTTGTACCTCGGGCCCCCTGATAGCGGTCGCTAATTTCCTAGCTCCCGTCGTTGCAGACGTCTTGCTCTGTCAAGTATTCCATGACATATTCGAGACTTAGTAACAAAAAATTTATAGCTGCGTCTCCTTCACTCCGCGCATTTAGCGCTTCTGTCTGATCGTTAAACGACCGGTAGGGGATAGTTTGACCAAGAACTAGACGGCAGTGATGTACTTTTGAAAACGGGAAATATTGTGAAACAACGACCTGACATGTTGTTAGTGCTAACCGCAGTTTTCGGACTGGGTGTGGTGATCACTTTGATGTTCCCTTTATCTGCAAATTCGACTGCAAGTTCGTCGGCTGCAGCGCCCCCGTCGCCGCTTCAGGCTGGCGTTGTGGGAAGTCCCGGGACAGTGGAAAATCGTTAACCGCCCGTCGCTAATCACCAGCGCGAGTGTCGAAGCGCCTTAAGCCTGTCTCTGTAAGTATCCCATCCAGCGGTTGATCCCAGGTCTCTCGTAAGTTCTCCAGCGAGTCATCGCGCTGGCAGTCATAGGCGAGCCCTATGCGCTTTGCGGTCACAACTTCCTCGCCTCCCAGAAATCGATCGTAGTAACCGCCACCCATTCCCAGGCGAAAGCCCGCAGCAGACCATCCGACGGTGGGCAGAAAAATGATTTCTAGGCGGGTGGCTTCGCAGGGCTGTCCTTGGGGTTCGCCAATGCCGAAGCGATTGAGGCGAAGGGTATCGGTGGCTCGCCATTCGCAAAACCGCATTCCAGAGGATGTTATGACCGGAAGGTAGACGTGTTTGCCCGCGCGCCACGCGGCTTGGGCAATATACGAAGGGTCAAGTTCGCCATCGTTAACAAGGTACAGAGCGAGATGCTTGGCGGCCCATAGGTCGTCCGCGCGTAGATGAACGGCTACCTGTTCGGCGGCTTGTTGCGGTAAGGGGCTAGTCATTGATCGGCGACGTTCCCGCAGGTGCAGGCGCCACTGATTGCGAGAGTCTTCTCGTGTCTGCTTGCGTGTCGATTTTGAAATCGCTGGCATAAAAATCGGTACCCGGAGCACCGCTGACGGTACGGCCCTTGAACCCGATAGGTTCAAGGTGGTGGCTTCCGTGACGTATCAGGCTTCCCGGTCATGCCGGACTTGCACACCAACGTCATCGGTCACCCCCGGTTAACACTTTATCGGCTCGAGGACTGAATGTCTGGCGCATGCACCAGGGACCGAGAGTAAGTATAGCGTATCTGAGGGACGCTTAACGGGAGGATGGAGCTTTCGATCAGCCTATTTCGAGCTGACGCAATTGATGCAGTGCTTCGTCGAGCTTCGCGTTGAGGCCTGAGAGGCTGGCGGCGTCTGCCGGATCAACTGTTTTAGTGGCGTTCTCGGCTTTTGCGCCACTCGTTTTCCCGCTTTTCTTGTCGCCTGTAGTGCTGCTATTGGGATCGCTGGTGGTGACGCCGTTACGGGCCTGAAGAAGTTCGTGACTGATATTCAGTGCCGCCATAACAGCAATGCGTTCAAGCCCGATAACTTTGCCAGTAGAGCGGATCGCACGCATTTGCTCGTCCAGATGTCGTGCTGACAGCAAGAGTTCTGCCTGCTGATCCTCAGGACAGGCGACTTGATACTCTTTTTCCAGAATCGTGACCGAAAAGGTGCTGGCGCTGCCGCTCATGATGCTGCTTCCATGCTGCGCAGACGTTGCAAGGTTGCCTCTACGCGGGCACGGGCCAGATCATTTTTGGCGATCAGGTCTCTCCGCTCCTGCTGAAAGCCAAGGTTCTCACGCTTGAGAGCCTGATTTTCAAGGTTGAGCTGGGCGCACAGACCAATCAATTGATCGATCTTATCTTCCAGAGTTTTCAAAACATCATCAGACATGCAGACATGACTTGCGCGACGCCGAGGGTTGTCGGCACTATAGGGGCCGTATTCAGGCAGGTCAACGGCGCATACGCGCTCTGGGAATTACATTGTCTATTTTTGATCCGCATCCGAGCGATTCGATTGCGGGATTTTTTGATGAGCTCGCGAATTCCCTCCTTGAACAGGGAGAAATGCTGTCGCCAGCAGAACTTCATGGATGCCTCTGCGGATTGCTAGGTGGTGGGCTTCGCGGCGGCGAAGAGGCCTTGCTGGCCGAGCTGGAGCAGTCCCTGGATATTTCGCTCCACGGTTCATTGGCCGATGCCATCGGAACTCTACGAAGCACTGCGATAGAGAGCATCGGTGAGGGTGCTTTTGACTTCCAGCCTTTGCTCCCGGATGACGAGCTTGAACTTCCACAGCGTATTGAGGCTATGGCGCAATGGTGTCGAGGTTTTCTTAGCGGCTATGCGCAGGCCCGAGTGAAGTCCGAAGGCCAGGGCCAAGCAGTGCTCCCCGACAGTGCCGAGGCGCTGCGGGATTTTGCCGCTATCGCCCAAGCGGCTTCGGATGACGAAGACGAAGACGAAGATAGCAATGCGGCAGAAGAAGCTTACTACGAGCTGCTTGAGTACCTCACGGTTGCGGCCATGAATGTCATGTTGGACGCCGGCGTCGGCGGTGACGATCCCGCTCCCGCGTCTGACAATAGGCCATCGACGGAAGAATGACTGAGGCCCAGTCGTTTTCAGAACCCGAGCTATCGGAGCGCGTCGCCAACATTCCTCGCAGCGACTTTCGTCGTCGTCGGCACTCTTTACTGGGGATGCTTGAGCACAACAGCATTGCCATTGTTACGGCGGGTGCACTGGCTACTCGCAGTCGCGATACAGAATTTCCCTTTCGCCAGGATAGTGATTTTCACTACCTAACGGGTTTTCCCGAGCCCGACGCCGTTGCGGTGTTCCTCCCCGGTCGCGAGCACGGTGAGTATGTACTTTTTTGCCACGAGAAAGATCCGCTAGAGGAACTGTGGAATGGCGAGCGCGTAGGAGCAGAGGCAGCTTGCGAGCGCTTTGATGCTGATGATGCTTTCCCACTGTCAGATATCGATGACATTCTGCCTGGCCTGATCGAGGGTCGAGATCGCGTTTACTACTCCATGGGCTGCAGTCGCGAGTTCGATACCCGTGTTATGGCTTGGGTAAACAGTATTCGCAGTAAAGTGGCTGCCGGGGCGGTTCCTCCCGGGGAATTTACGGATTTAGATCATCTACTCCATGAGCAGCGACTGTTTAAATCGGCAGCCGAGATTCGCCAGATGCGACAAGCTGCCGCCATAACAGCCTTAGCCCATCGACGAGCGATGCGGCAGTGTCGACCCGGTATGGCGGAGTTTGAACTGGAGGCAGAGCTTCTTCATGAGTTTGCCCGCCACGGGGCCCGTCATGCTGCCTACCCCAGTATTGTCGCCGGCGGCTCAAATGCCTGCACGATGCACTACATCAGTAACCATGGGCGTCTGAAGCGCGGTGATCTGGTTCTCATTGATGCTGGCTGCGAATATCGTGGCTATGCTGCAGATGTCACCCGGACTTTTCCCGTCAGTGGTCGATTTAGCAAGCGTCAGCGCGCGCTTTACGAGCTGACATTGGCCGCCCAGAAAGCGGCTTTTGAGGCTCTGGCGCCGGGCAGAGATTGGAATGCTGCGCATTCTGCTACCGTCGATGTCATTACCAGCGGGCTTGTAGACCTCGGTTTGCTTCGGGGTAATGTGAGTCGATTGATTGAAGAGGGCGCTTATCAGGACTTTTATATGCACCGCGTCGGCCACTGGCTGGGCCTGGATGTGCACGATGTGGGTGATTATCGACCCGGTGGTGAGTGGCGCCAGTTAGAGCCGGGGATGGCTCTTACCGTTGAGCCCGGTATTTATGTGTCGCCAGACAATCATGATGTGCCCGCTCCCTGGCGGGGCATCGGCATTCGCATAGAAGATGATGTGGTGATAACCGAAGAAGGTTATGAGCTATTGAGTAAAGGTTTGCCCCGAAGTTGTGAAGAAGTAGAGGAATGGATGCAGTGAGCGCGGCGGAGAGCCATATTCTCATCGCTGGTGGCGGAATGGTGGGCCTTAGCCTTGCGCTCCTGCTCCATGAGCAGCTGCCCGTTGAAACGCGAATCACCGTTGTCGAGGGTCGTGCTTTGCCCGCGCCGACAGCCTCACAAAACGATTACCACCCCTCGTTCGATGCTCGATCCACCGCCTTAAGTTACAGCACGGCGACCCTCTACCAAGAGCTGGGGCTTTGGACATCGCTGCTGCCGGGTCTTGCACCCATCGATCAGATTCATGTCTCTCGCCGGGGACGCTTTGGCAGCAGTCTGCTATCCAGCGCCGAGCAGGGCTGGGATGCCTTGGGGTGGGTGGTCGAAAACCCCTGCCTTGGACGAACATTGTTGGCGGCCGTTCATGCTTGTTCCCGGGTGACGCTCCGCTGTCCTGACCGGGTCACCGATGCAGTCCCGTCGAGATCGGGAGTTCGAGTTAGACTCACTGAAGAGGAGCTCGAAGCAGATCTACTGGTGATCGCTGACGGCGCTGAATCTACCTTACGTGAGAAGATGGGATTTTTGACCCAACGAAAAAGCTACGGACAGAGCGCTCTGATCGCGAATCTGGCTTTTGAGAAGGATCACGGTGGCTGCGCTTACGAGCGTTTTACCGCAACCGGACCTCTTGCACTGTTACCTTTGCCTCCTTCGGAGCAGGCTGCTCACCGTATGGCTCTGGTATGGACGCTGGAACCATCAGATGCTGCAGCCATGGAGATAGCAGAAGAAGCGGCGTTCTCGCATTCTCTCCTTGATGCCTTTGGCTACCGCCTTGGCCGAGTTGAGAGAGTGGGTGACCGACACAGTTATCCATTGGCACTCACCGAGGCTGTAGAGCAGGTGCGTCGAGGATGCGTAGTGCTTGGGAATGCGGCTCACGCATTGCATCCGGTTGCCGGGCAGGGGTTCAATCTTGCCTTGCGGGATGCTGCAGCCCTTAGTCAGGCGCTGGCAAACGCCGCTGAAATTGGCGCAGTCGCGGGCGATACCACCGTGTTGATGCAGTACGCCGAGAATCGGCAGCGTGATCAAGCTCAGACTATCGCGGCGAGTGATGGCTTGCCGGCGATGTTTATGGTCAACGATCCTTTGTTGTCTTTGGGGCGTGACTTGGCCTTATCGGGTATGGACATGTTTCCGTTGCTGCGTCGGGAGTTTGTGCAGCAGGCCGCCGGTATGGCGGCACTGGAGGCGCGACATGGCTGATGTGAATTGCGATGCCGTAGATATCGCCATTGTTGGTGGCGGGATTGCGGGACTTGCCGCCGCTGCGGCTCTGGCAGATTCTGGGCGCACCGTCGTAGTACTGGAAGCGCGTGAGCTACCGCAGCAGATGCCAGGCGTGGGGATTGCGCCTGAGGATTACGACTCGCGGGTCAGCGCATTGACTCCGCGCTCTATTGGTTTTCTGAAACAACTGGGAGCCTGGCCGGCCATTGAAGAGACTCGAACCTGTCCTTATCAGCATATGACTGTTTGGGACGCGGAGGGCACTGGCCGCATTGAGTTTGATGCACAGGAAGTATCCGCTGACTCATTGGGGAGTATCGTAGAGAACCGCATTATCACCGCAGCACTTGCCCAACAGGTAAGAACTCTCCCGGGAGTGCGTGTTATCGCGCCCGCGCGTCTTGCTGAAATTCAGCGTCTTGGTTTGCAAGAGTCGTCGAGCGACGAAACCCACGGCAGCGAGGAGGGTTCCGAAGAGACGCTATTGGAGCTGGAAGATGGTAGGAACCTTCGTTGCCGGTTGCTGATCGCCGCCGACGGCGCGCTTTCTCCCACGCGTGATCTTCTGGGAATGCGTACTCGGGAATGGGAGTACGGTCACCGGGCAATAGTGACAACACTGGCATTTGAGCGCGGTCACCAGGACACGGCATGGCAGCGGTTTTTGCAGTCTGGACCGCTGGCCTTGCTGCCGCTACAAAGCCCCGAAGACAAGGTCTGCTCCATTGTCTGGTCAATAGAAGAACACTTGGCTGATGAGCTGCTGGCGATGGACGATGAGGCTTTTGCTGAAGCTCTGGGTCAAGCCAGTGAGTACGCTCTTGGCAAGGTCACCGCTTGTGCTCCTCGTATGGCTTTTCCTCTGCGCCAACGGCATGCGGTCGACTACGTATTACCCGGCGTCGCCTTGGTTGGCGATGCGGCGCACACCATTCATCCTTTGGCGGGACAGGGCATCAATCTGGGTCTTGCGGATGTGCAGGTACTTGCAGAGGAGCTCGATACGGCACTGCAGCGAGGATTGAGCCCGGGTCGAGTGGACGTGCTGTCGCGTTATCAGCGCCGTCGCAAAGGCGATAATCTTGCCATGATGGCAGCCATGGATGGTTTTAAGCGTTTGTTTGAACAGGATGCACCCCCGCTGCGGTGGTTACGAAACACCGGAATGCGCGCGGTAGCGGGATTACCCCGGGTTAAGCGTCAAATCATTCGTCAGGCCATGGGCGTCGGGTGATATTTGTTATTAGGCGTCTCGTTTCGTTGAGTTTTCACGGTCCGCGGCTAGAATAGCCAACGCAAAAGCAGCGTTTTTAATTCAGGGGTAAGTCAATGAGTCAGGTTCTTCCAGAATTGCGGTATGCCCGCAGTCACGAGTGGGCACGGGTGGAAGATGACGGCACCGTGACCGTAGGTATTAGTGATCACGCGCAGGAGGCTCTTGGCGACGTGGTGTTTGTGGAGCTCCCCGATGAGGGTGCCGAACTTGCCGCCGGTGACGAAGCGGGTGTTGTGGAATCTGTGAAGGCGGCGTCTGATATCTATGCGCCAATCAGCGGCACCGTTGTGGCGGTAAACAGCCTATTGGAAGATGCACCGGAAACGGTCAATGGCGACTCCTACCACGACGGCTGGTTCTTTCGTTTACAACCTCAGGATCTTGAAGAAGTGCAGACACTTCTAATGGATGCAGAGAGCTATCAGACCCACTGCGCTGACGAGGACTAAGCTTCCTGATTTTCAGGCGCGCAAACTGATCTGCGGCCAACCGCGGTCTTGGGCAATGTGAGAAAGCGTGGGGTCAGCATCCACCGCAACGGGGTTGTCGACCACTTCCAATAACGGGAGATCGTTGTGAGAGTCGCTGTAAAACCATGCGCCTTCCAGGCTTTCTCCTTCCTCGATCAGCCATTCTTTTAGCCTCGCTACCTTGCCCTCACGATAGGTCAGGGTGCCCGTGGGCCTTCCTGTCAGTACACCGTTGGCGACCTCTACCGCGCAGCCTAATAGTTCTTCGATTCCTAACAGTCGCGCAATGGGTGCGGTAACAAATTCATTGGTAGCCGTAATGATTAGTAAACGGTCGCCTCGGGAACGATGTTCCTGAATTAGCCCTGCCGCCGCCGACAACAAGATCGGTTCAATACAGTCTTTAAGGAAAGATGTCTGTAACTCTCTCAGCGATTCAGGACTGCGCCCTGCTAGTGGTGCCAGGGCAAAAGCCAAGTACGCCTGTATATCCAACTCGCCTCGCTGATAGTCCGCATAAAAGCCTTCGTTGGCGGCTCGGAACTGCGTTTCGTCTACCATGTTCTGTGTACACAGATACTCGCCCCATAGGTGATCGCTGTCACCGGCGATGAGCGTGTTGTCGAGGTCAAAGATTGCGAGAGTCATGGTCGGTCCTGTGTTTGTTGACCGCTTCGGACTGCGGTGGATAGAGCAACAGAGAGCAACAAAAAGCACGGCGAATAGCTGCCCAGAGTACAAGGGTAACGAGCTGCCAAAAGCCTAGCAATTCTCAGAAACGCTTATTTGTGGAACAATCGTCGATCCCTTGTCACTCTGGACAGAGTATTCATGATCGATGCGCAGGGCTTTAGGCCCAATGTCGGAATCGTCATCACCAACGATGACGGACGACTTCTGTGGGCGCGTCGCGTGGGTGGTCGCAACGCGTGGCAGTTCCCTCAGGGCGGCGTCAACGACGGTGAAAAGCCCGAAGAAGCGCTGTATCGCGAGCTTGAGGAAGAAGTCGGTCTGGGCCCGGAACATGTGGAGGTCCTCGGTTGTACCCGGGGCTGGCTGCGTTATCGCCTGCCCAAGCAATATCAGCGTAAAGGGCAGCAGCCGATGTGTATTGGCCAAAAGCAGAAGTGGTATTTACTGCGTATGCTCGCCCCAGATGACTCCGTGAGTTTGTCGCACAATCCTAAACCCGAATTTGACCACTGGCAGTGGGTGTCCTACTGGTATCCCCTGAACCAGGTGGTGTATTTCAAGCGGGAAGTTTATCGGCGGGCTCTAAAAGAACTTTCGGTACCGTTGTTGGGTAGCATGCCTACCGGCAAGCAGGATCGCTGAGCATGCTGGACGTCCTTCGTAATATCGTTCTTGAGGTCAATGGCGCTGAGTCCCTCGATGAGGTGCTTGGAATCATTGTGTCTCGAGTCCGAATGGCCATGGGTACGGAGGTATGCAGTGTCTATATTCGAGGTCGCAACGAAACCCGTTACGTGTTCCGTGCCACCGAGGGGCTCAACGCATCTCAGGTAGGAAATTTATCGCTCGCTCCCGGTGAAGGTTTGGTGGGATTGGTTGCTGAGCGCGAGGAGCCGGTAAACCTCGAAGACGCAGAGCTTCACCCTAACTTTCAGTTTCTCCCGGATATTGGCGAGGAGTCTTTCCACGCTTTTCTGGGTGTGCCGATCATCCACCAGCGTGATGTATTGGGTGTTCTGGTGGTGCAACAGGCTCGGCGGAGGCGTTTCGACGAAGCTGAGGAAGCCTTTCTCGTCACCATGTCCGCGCAGCTTGCGGGCGTTATTGCCCACGCTCGTGTCACGGGTGAGGTGCCTGATGAGCGCAGCCCTGAACGCGACAGCACCTACGCGCGGATAAGCGGAGTGCCCGGAGCCCCCGGTATTGGGATAGGCACGGCGGTTGTGGTGTCGCCCGCCGCGGACTTGTATGCGGTTCCCCGGCAATCCAGCGACGATCGACGTGGTGAACTTCGGGCGTTCAAGCGGGCGCTGTCGCAGGTCCGTATTGATATCGAGTCGGTTGCGGAGAATCTGCGCGACAAGTTAAGTCCGGAAGATTTGGCGCTCTTTGATGTGTACATCGGAATTCTTGATGACTCTAGAATCGGCGGAGAAGTCGCGTCGCTCATCAAGGCTGGGTCATGGGCACAGGGTGCTCTGGCGCAGGTCATGATTGAGCACATCCGGCATTTTGAGGCGATGGAACACAGTTATCTTCGAGAGCGAGCGGTTGATGTCAAAGATCTCGGCGAGCGGGTGTTGGGATACCTGCAAGCGGATCAACGGGAGAACCAGGAGTTCCCTGAGAAGACGATTCTTGTGAGCGAGGAGCTCACCGCGTCGATGCTTGGAGAAATTCCCCGTAGCCAATTGACCGGCCTTATTTCAGTGCGAGGCTCCAGTAACTCTCACGTGGCTATTCTGGCTCGCGCCATGGGCATCCCTACGGTTATGGGTGCTGTGGATTTGCCCTATAAGCGTCTTCGCGATATGTCCGTTGTTGTCGATGGCTACAACGGGAATGTGCATCTGAACCCCACGGAGGAGGGGATCAGGCGCTTTCAGTTTATTGCGGATCAGGATGCAGAGCTTAACAAAGACCTGGAGAGCCTCCGCGATCTACCTTGCGTAACCCTCGATGACCATCGGCTCACTTTGTGGGTTAACACCGGCTTGATGGCGGATGTCGCGCGCTCCCTCGACCGCGGCGCTGAAGGCGTAGGTCTCTATCGCACCGAAGTGCCTTTTCTTATGCGTGAGCGGTTTCCTTCTGAAGAAGAGCAGCGGCAGATTTACCGGGAGCAACTAGAGCCCTTCGCACCCAGACCCGTGACCATGCGCACTCTGGATGTCGGTGGAGATAAAGCTCTGCCTTACTTTCCCATCGACGAAGAAAACCCCTTCCTCGGTTGGCGGGGTATCCGCGTTACCCTTGATCACCCTGAGATACTTCTGGCCCAGGTTCGCGCCATGCTCAAAGCCAACGAAGGGCTGGGGAATCTGCGCATTATGTTACCCATGATCAGCAACATTCCCGAGCTCGAGGAAGCCTTGAGTTTGATCCGTCGCTGTCACCGCGAGCTGAAAGAAGAGGGCCTTGCCATGCCCTTGCCACCCATTGGCGTTATGGTTGAGGTGCCCTCAGCGATTTACCAGGCCAGAGCGCTCGCACGCCGTGTGGACTTCTTATCCGTGGGAAGTAACGACCTGACCCAGTACTTACTGGCGGTTGATCGGAACAATGCGCGCGTTTCGGATCTCTATCACGCTTTTCACCCAGCACTCCTTGAGGCCTTAATTCAGGTCGCTGATGGAGCTAAGGCCGAGGGTAAGCAGGTCAGTATTTGCGGCGAGCTGGCTGGTAATCCTATGGCCGCGGTTTTACTCCTAGCTATGGGTTATGACGTGCTCTCGATGAACGTTACCAGCTTGCCTCGGGTGAAGCATGCCGTTCGATCGATTACCGCCAGCGACGCGAGATTGCTGCTTAATGAGATTCGACGGATGGAGAGTGGTCAGGCAGTGGAGGAGCGTCTAAGTGCGTTTTTTCATGAGCGGGATTTACAGCAAATGGTGCCGACGCCCATCGATTAGCGTTCGCCCCCGGTGTCCAGCTTGAAGGCTTCGGTCCCCGCTAGGTTGCCCGCACTATCAAATCGCTGTTCCTCAAACTCCAATTCGCCAGTGAGATGGCTCCTCAGTGTTGTACAGCATCGCGTACCGTAGTGGGGCGTTACGATGAACTGTGCAGATAGCTGGCGAGCCATATCACCGCCAAGATTTTCTTCGTCGAGCGCGTGCTGATCGGCAAGACTCCGGTCGGCAAGGCAGCTGCGAAGTTCGCTATGGCCCGGTGCTTTGCGCTCTCCCGTAGAATCATCTAACGCGCTAAGGAGTCGGTTGCGGGCGAGGTTTACTTTGGGCCAGGGTACGTCAAGTGCAGCGTTACTCAGTCCATAGATACCGGGTGCCAGTGCCATTGGTTGTGACTTTTCAGCGGCGCTCCCATTTAGATACCAAAGGCTCTCTCTGTCACCCACCAGAAGGTTAAAACCCTGATACTCGTTCATGCGGTTAGCGACACTTAAGAGGTAGTCGGAGGGAGTCGTGGTGCCCGCAAGAAAGTCATGGGTGAGCTCGCCTCTGGAGCGAGGCGCGCTACGCGCGTGCGCCGCAGGGTCACGGACGTTAGTGATTGCCGCAAAGCGACCGCTGCGACTGATGCCAAGCCAGGTGCCTCCGGCCTGTAGATCCCGTCCAGCCAAAACTTGAGGTGTGTCGTTCCAATAGGCGGCCGGAGCCGCGGGCCGTTCATGAAACTCATCGCGGTTAGCGGCGAGAAGCAGAGGCAATCTAGGGTGTTTCTGCCAGGCAAAAACGATCAAGCACATGGCACAGTTACTCTCTTCATTTGTGCATCACCCGGCGCTGCCCGATAATGCCGACCTCGCGGCTTGCCGCTAGATCCGGTGGTTATTGTTTGTGTGTGGCCTTGTTTTGACCAGTTCCTTTGGGCCGAGTTTATTTAGCATAGTAACCTGCCACCATACCTTGTTACCGTAGCTTGCCCGAGCTTCTCAAAAGCGCCAATAACATGCTGACCTATCCTGAAATTGATCCCGTAGCTGTCTCCCTAGGGCCACTGCAGATTCACTGGTATGGCCTGACTTATCTGGCGGGACTGGCCTTTGCCTGGGGCCTTGCTGTCAGGCGAAGTAAGCGCGCCGACTCGCCGCTGGTTCGAGAGCAGGTCGATGATTTACTGTTTTATGCGGCGCTGGGCGTGGTTCTCGGGGGTCGCATGGGTTATGCGATTTTTTATGGCGGTGAGCGGTTAGCTCAGGACCCGACCTGGCTGCTTCGAGTGTGGGAGGGCGGTATGTCGTTTCACGGGGGTATGCTTGGGGTTATCGTCGCGACCTTCTGGTATGCCCGTCGTCAGAAAATTTCTTTTGGGCCTTTACTGGATTTTGTAGCGCCTTTGGCACCCTTGGGACTCGCTCTTGGCCGCTTGGGTAATTTTATCGGGCAGGAGCTTTGGGGGCGGGCCGCCGATGTGCCCTGGGCTATGGTGTTTCCCAAGGACCCTTTGCAGCTCGCCCGACATCCATCGCAGCTTTATCAGTTTGCGCTGGAGGGAATGCTGCTCTTCTTTATTCTGTTCTGGTTCAGTAGCAGGCCGCGACCTACCTGGGCGGTCTCGGGTGTGTTTGCGCTGGGTTACGGACTGCTACGCTTCACCGCAGAGTTTTTCCGGGAACCTGATGCACACCTTGGAATCCAGGCCTTTGGCTGGATGACTCGGGGGCAAATGCTTTGTGTGCCCATGATTTTACTGGGACTTTACATGCTCTGGTTCGCCTACCAGCGATCCGGCGCGCGCTTATCGAAAAATTGAAGGAGCGTTCATGCGGCAATATCACGATTTGCTGAGGGATATTCTAGACAACGGTGTGCGCAAGGAAGATCGCACCGGCACCGGCACCGTGTCCGTGTTTGGCCGGCAGTTCCGCCACAATTTGGCGGATGGCTTTCCTTTACTGACCACCAAAAAAGTACATTTGCGGAGCATCATTAACGAGCTGATCTGGTTTCTTAACGGAGACACCAATGTCGCCTGGTTACAGGAGCACGGCGTTAGTATCTGGAATGAGTGGGCGACCGATACGGGCGACCTGGGCCCTGTATACGGCAAGCAGTGGCGCGCTTGGCCTACACGGGATGGCGGCGAGATCGACCAGATCGAGTATGTTTTGGACTGCCTGAAAAACCGCCCTGATAGCCGCCGTATTTTGTTTCATGCCTGGAACGTCGAGTATCTCCCTGATGAATCCCTGAGTCCTCAGGAAAACGCTCTGGCGGGACGTATGGCTCTTCCGCCTTGTCACCTGTTGTATCAGTTCTATGTTGCGGAGGGGCGTTTATCGGCGCAGCTGTATATTCGTTCCAGTGATACGTTTTTGGGGCTGCCCTTCAATACCGCCAGTTTAGCGGTTTTGGTGATGATGCTAGCTCAGCAAAGCGATCTTGAACCCGGAGAAATCATTGTGAGCACGGGTGATTCTCATCTGTATCTCAATCACATGGAGCAGGTAAACGAACAGCTGAGCCGAGAGCCGCGGCCGCTACCCAAGCTGACGTTGCTGCGAAAACCTGAAAGCATTTACGACTACCGGTTTGAAGACTTTGAGCTCAGCGATTACGACCCCCATCCCGCCATACCTGCGCCGGTGTCCGTATGAGCGATTTTCCGATTGCACTGATCGTGGCCGCTGCGGATAACGACGTCATTGGCCGCGACAACGCACTGCCCTGGGACCTACCGGGAGATTTGGCGCACTTCAAGCGCACTACCATGGGCAAACCGATACTTATGGGTCGTCTTACCTACGAGTCGATTGGGAGGCCTTTACCCGGCCGCACTAATATCGTCATTAGTCGAGATTCAAGTTATGTCGCTGAGGGTGTGCGTTGTGTAGGCAGCCTCCAGGAAGCTATTGAGCTTGCGAACAACATCGCGCTGATTGATGGAAGTGATGAGCTTATGGTCATTGGGGGTGCGCAGATTTACGCACTTGCTTTGCCGAGCGCGAGCCGTATTTACCTGACTCGGGTACATCTTGAGCCTGAGGGCGATGCATTTCTTCGTGGGATTGATTGGAGCGACTGGGAGGAGGTTGCTCGGCAGGAGCTCTCGGCAGAAGGCGATGTTCCCGCCCATACGTTTCTCGAATACACGCGGCGTATGCCTTGATTGTCGGCAAACGCTCAAGAAAGCGTTACCCGGAGGATAAAAGGTGTTACCTAACTACACAGAATGCCGGTTACCCAAAAATGGCAACATCAGTTGTTTGAAATAAGCCATTTTATCTGCTTATATCTCCGGCCCGGTCTACGACTAATATCAGTTGGTCCAGTCCGACATTTGGTCTCAACTGCAATCACAAAGAACAGTTCACATTTCTCTCGACACAGGAAGCACAATTCCCATGACTAGCTATCGACTGAAGAATGTGCTGCTTGTCGCTGTAGCGTCACTGTCCGCCCTAGTGGGTCTGGCAGCGTCTGCACAGACAAGCACACTCGACAACATACTCGAGGTCAGCGCCCAGAAAACAACGGCGGCCCGCGAGTCCCAGGCGAAGGTAGATCGTCTTGCAGACGAAACCCGCAATCTGCTCGACGACTACAAAACAGTCATGAAGCAGATCGACGGTCTGCGCGTCTACAACGCACGTCTCCAGCGTCAGATCGACAATCAGGTGCGCCGCATTTCGGACATCGATGAGTCGATTGACCAGGTAACGATCATTCAGCGCCAGATGACGCCTTTGGTCATTCGCATGATCGACGGTCTGGAGCAGTTCGTTGAGATGGACGTGCCTTTCAACCTTGAAGAGCGTCGTCAGCGTATCGAATTCCTTAAAACCAACGTCGATCGATCTGATTTGACCGTTGCGGAGAAATTCCGTCAGGTGCTGGAGGCTTACAACATTGAGCTGCAGTATGGACGCGGTTTTGAAACTTACACCGACACAATTGATCTTGGCACCGGCCCTCGGGACGTGGACTTCCTGCGAATCGGTCGTATCGCCCTGGTTTATCAAACATCTGATGGTGCTGAAGCCGGCGCATGGAACAATACGACCCGCAGCTGGGAGCCTCTCAGCTCTGGGGACTACTCAGCGGCCATCCGCAAGGGTGTTCGTATCGCCAAGAAAACGGCCACTATCGAACTTCTTAACATGCCCATCGCTGCACCGGAGGCGCAATAATGAAATCGCTTAACAATATGGTTTCCGCTCTGGTTTTGGGCGGTTTGGTTGCGATGAGCAGTTCAGTCATGGCGCAGGACGAGGCAGCTCCTGCCGAACCAGCACCTGATCTGCGCGCAGAAGCGGCAGCGAACATGAGCCAGCTGCTTGATTTCGTGAAGCAGGGCCAGGTTACCGATGCCAAGGCAAATCGTGATCGTGAGGCGCGCTTCGCCGCCGCTAAAGCGAACCAAGAGCAGATGCTCAGAGACGCTGAAGCAGAGCGTACTCGTGAAGAGCGTCGCTCTGCACAGCTCGAAGACACATTCGAAGCAAATGAACTTCTCGTCGCCGACAAGCAAGAGCAGTTGCGTGAGCGTCTAGGTGCTTTGACTGAACTGTTTGGACACCTGACAGCAGCTTCTGGTGACCTCAAGTCCAACCTTGATGTGTCTCTGGTTTCTTCTCAGTACCCAGATCGCGGTCTGTTCCTCCAGGACCTTATCGACAAGATGAGCACCTCTGATCGTCTGCCAAGCATCGAAGAAATCGAGCGTGTTTGGTATGAAATGCTCCGTGAGATCACCGAGACCGGTAAAGTCGTTTCATTCACGACTGAAGTAGCAACCGCCTCGGGTGAGCGCGCGCCGCGCGACGTCGTTCGAATCGGTGCTTTCAATGTTATCGACACCGAAGGTAACTACCTGGCATACGCCAACGAGAGCCTTGCCGTGCTGCCACGTCAGCCTGCTGGAAACTACACTGGCTGGGCGAGTGAACTGGCTAACGCATCGGGTGGCATGCATCAGTTTGGTATTGACCCCACAGGCCCTACCGGCGGTTCCTTCCTCGCGGCGATCATCGATAGCCCGAACTTGGAAGAGCGCTGGCATCAGGGTGGCTACGTGGGCTACGCAATTACCGCTGTTGGTATCTTTGCCTTCCTCCTTGCAATCCTTCGTGTACTTGTCCTCACGGGCGTGAGTGCCAAGGTGAGCAAGCAGCTCAAGTCTGATAAGGCTATGGATAACAACCCACTGGGTCGCGTTCTGAAGGTCCACGAAGACAACCCAAGCATGGATCTCGAGACCCTCGAGCTGAAGATGTCCGAAGCGGTTATGCGGGAGACACCAAAACTCGAGTCAGGTCTGACACTGCTCAAGATCATCGCAGCCGTAGCGCCTCTTATGGGACTGCTGGGTACGGTGACCGGTATGATCGTCACCTTCCAGGCCATCACCATCTTTGGTGCGGGCGATCCGAAGGCTATGGCCGGCGGTATTTCTGGTGCATTGATCACCACGGTACTCGGTCTGCTGGTTGCGATCCCCACGGTTCTGCTACACACGCTGGTTAATGGTCGCGCTCAGCGCATCATCCACGTGTTGACTGAGCAGGCGACGGGTATCGTTGCTACGCACTCCGAAGCCAGCTCCAAGTAAGCGGGAGGCTGCTAAGCATGGGAGGCTTCCTAGAAACCATTCTCGCCTTTATGGATAAAGGCGGGAATGTGCTCTGGCTCATCGCGATTCTGGTCTTCGTTATGTGGACCTTGATCTTTGAGCGACTGTGGTTCTTTAGCTTCGTTTGGCGCAAAGAAGTCTTTGAGACTATCAATGCATGGGAGTCGCGCCCGGAGCGCAAGTCCTGGAACGCCAAACAAATCAGAAGCCAGTTGCTCTCGGTCAGTCGTGAAGACATTCACGCCAACCTTAACGTGATCACAACGCTAGTGGCACTCTGTCCACTACTTGGTCTGCTCGGTACGGTAACGGGCATGATCGAGGTATTTAACGTGATGGCGGTTACAGGTGGTGGTGATGCCAAATCAATGGCTGGTGGTGTTGAAAGAGCGACCATCCCGACGATGGCGGGAATGGTGGCAGCGCTTTCCGGTTTGTTTGCCAACACCTACATACAGCGTATCGCCGATCGCGAGCAGGAATTGCTCGAAGACCAGCTGACGTCTGATCACTGATTCTCGGATCGTAGGTCCGTAGTAACAGGCACGAACAGGTATTTAATACATGCGCAAACTTGTTAAGAAGCAGGAAGATGAAGGAGCTGAGATCGATCTCACGCCCATGTTGGACGTGGTATTTATCATGCTCATCTTCTTCATCGTTGTCGCTTCGTTCATTAAAGAAGCGGGTATCGAAATTAATCGTCCCGATAACACCAACTCAGATCCTTCCGACGCCAGCAGTATTTTGGTGCAGATCCAGTCTGATGATCAGATTTGGATGGAGAATCGACGGGTAGATGCTCGCGCTGTACGAGCTAACATTCAGCGGCTATTGGCTGCAGACCCGGAACAGGCGGTGAGTATCAAAGTGGATAAAGGCGCAAGAGCCAATACTGTCGTAGATGTCGCTGACGCGGCGCGCGAGGCAGGGGCTGGAGCGGTCAACTGGGCCAGCGGGGAGCGTAAGTAATATGAGCTTGCAAGAGAGCGCTGCCAAACGAAAAGCTGCTGATGGTGAAGCGGGTCAAATTGACCTGACGCCCATGTTGGACGTCGTGTTCATCATGTTGATCTTCTTTATCGTGACTTCTTCCTTCGTTAAAGAGCCCGGTATTGAAATTTTCAAACCCCAGGCCACTACAACCCTTGCCTGTGAGCGAGGAACGATTATTTTCGCGGTTGATAGTAAGGGAGATATCTACTACAACAAGAATAAGGTGCCTATTGAACGTGCCGCCCAGATGGTTGAGATAGCCAAAAAGGAAGCACCTCAGGCAAACATGGTGATCCAGGTTGACCAGGATACGCCAGCTTATGTGGTTGAGGACCTGTATGACGAGGTTCGTGATCAGCTGACGTCGCCACCCTGTATCTCTACGGATGACGAGGCATAATCGTTATGGGTAATTCTTTTGTACGGTCGTTGATTGGTGCGCTGGTAGCAATACCTGTGGCATTTGGGCTCTTCTTCCTGATGCAGAGCCTCATCGACAAAGACTATGAACAGACTGATACCAAGGGTCGTAAGATCGCTGACATCGTCGTTCCTGAGCGTGAAATCGAGGTGAACACGAAGGAAGTTAAGCCGGAGAAGGTGGAAGATCCAGAAGAGCCACCACCCGAGCTACAGCCTCTTGAGTTGGACTTTGACACCGATCTGGATGTCGCCAACATTGCCCCCAACGCGGGTGTGCAGGTAGAGATCAGCAGCAGCGGCATGTCCTCAGGTGATGGTGAATACCTACCCATCGTGAAGGTTGCGCCGATTTATCCACGACGTGCGCAGACTCGGGGACTTACGGGCTACTGCATTGTTGAATATACCGTGACCAAGAGCGGTTCTATTCGCGATCCCATACCGGTTGACTGTGCACCTTCTGGCGTTTTTGAGCGTGCGTCTGTGAAGGCTGCGGAAAAATTCAAGTACAAGCCTCGCGTGGTTGATGGTGAAGCCATTGAAGTGGCGGGTGTACAAAACAAGTTTACTTACGAGCTTGAGCAATAAGGTGCGTCGTTAACTGCAGTAGGAATTCTTGAGGAAACTACTGCGGTGAGTTGGGGTCGTAGTTAAAGAACAAGTGAAGGCATGCTTATGAAGTTCTCAAAACACGCAATGAACGTTGGAGTCAGAAGTTTTCTTCTGGCACTTCCAGTTGTGGCCGCGCAGATTGTGGTTTCGCAGACTGCTCTCGGGCCGGTGCTGAGCGGCATAGCTCAGGTACAGGCGCAGGACGCGGAGCCAAAGAAAGAGCAGGAAACGAGACGAACACCTGCTCTGCGTAACAAGGTTTACGAGAAGCTTGCAGAGGCTCAGACCGCTGCGGAAGCTAAAGATCTCGTAACCGCTGCCAAAGTTCTGGATGGCATGCTTGCCGGTCGTCGAGACAACGAGCTGAACAGTTACGAACTCGCGAACGTCTACAACCTTTACGCGTTTATTCATTACTCGAAAGAAGACTACACCTCTGCTCTGCAGTCCTACGAGAACGTGATTAAACAGCCAGATATTCCGTTGGCGATGGAGATCAATACTCGGTTTACGGTAGCGCAGCTGTACTTTGTTCAGGAGCGCTGGGCCGATGGTATCGACGCTCTGCAGAAGTGGTTCGATATGACCGATACGCCAAATGCCACCGCTTACGTGTTGATGGCACAGGGTTATTATCAGCTCAAGGATTATGATAAGGCCTTGCAGAACATCAATATCGCGATCGATGACTTCGATGCGAAGGGCAAGATTCCAAAGGAGCAGTGGTACAACCTGGCTCGCTTTCTCTACGCTGAAAAGAACATGACCAATGAAGCAGTGGCAACCTTGCAGCAGCTCGTTACTTACTATCCCAAGAAGCAGTATTGGGTTCAGCTGAGTTTCATGTATTCAGAGATGAACGAGGAAGCCCTCCAGCTAGGTGCAATGGAGACGGCCTACGTTCAGAACATGCTTGAGAAAGATGGCGAGTATCGCAACATTGCCTCGCTATTCCTTAACGCCGACGTGCCATACAAGGCTTCCCTTGTGCTTCAGGAAGGTCTGGAGCAAGAGATTGTGCAGGACAACTCCAAAAACTGGGAATTGTTAGCAGGTGCGCTTCGTCAGGCACAGGAAGTTGACGATGCCATTCCTGCGATGGAAAAGGCTGCGTCGATGTCAGATGATGGGGATCTCTATGCCCGTCTAGGCAACATTTATCTGGATGCGGATCAGAACGAAAACGCGATCGAAGCAATTACTAAGGGCTTGAATCGTGGTGGTGTAAAGCGTGCCGACAATGCTCGTCTTGTATTGGGAATGGCTTACTTCAACACCAAGCAATACGCAAAAGCTCGGGATGCTTTCCGTGCCGCAGCCCGAGATGAGCGCTCCAAGAAGTATGCAGATCAGTGGATAGCTTACATGAACTCAGAGCTTGCACGCCAAAAGAGTCTGGCCGCTGAGGGCTAAACACCCCGGTACTGCCTGAAGAACCCACCCTTAGCGGTGGGTTTTTTGTGTCTCTAGACTCGACATCAGTGCTCGGCATCAGTGCTCCCTGCGTAGCAGCGAGCCGTCTTGCCCAGGTCCCTGTGCTCACCTAGACTGATTGCTCTAATAACGCTAACTATTTTGGATTCGTCGCTTGATGAGTGATTCTTTGAGTCGGCCTGCATCGGCCCTTTTTCAACTTCCTGCCAGCCGCACCAACCGTGGAAAGGCCTACCTCGATGCGGGACTTTGGGGCACTCAAACACTCCATGGCTTACTGGCGAAGAACGCGTCTTCGCACCCAGATCGTGAAGCCGTCGTAGACCAGCCGGATAAAGAGGCGCTCATGGGCGCTGCTCCACGCCGTCTGAGCTTAGCGCAGCTTCACCGAGCGAGTTCCGCTTGCGCGCGAGCCTTACAGAGCCGTGGCGTGTCAGCGGGTGACGCGGTAATACTGCAACTGCCCAACACGGCTGAGCTGATTGTTCTTTATTACGCCCTCAGTAAATTGGGCGCCGTGATTTCACCTATAGCAGTCCAATACGCTGCCCATGAAATCTCGCATTTCGCCGATGAGCTGCACCCTGCAATGTTTATCACTGTCAGCGAGCTTCGCGGCAGTAACTTGGTGTCCCAAGCGAGAGCTGTGTTGCCAGGTACACCGGTTGTCGACGTTCTTGATGATCTTGATGTGTTTTCGGGTGCCGACGCAGACGAGGATCCCGAATCGACCGCATGGGCTGACGACGCAAACGCCATTCTGACCATCGCTTGGACCTCCGGTACCACCGGTACTCCCAAAGGAGTGCCGAGAACCCACAACATGTGGATAGCTCAAGGCGAGATTACCTCTTACGCAGCTCAATACCAGGATGGTGAGCGCTTATTGTCGCCTTTCCCGATGATTAACATGGCTGCTCTTGGCGGTTTTCTGTTTCCGTCGGCGCTGCGTAACTGCACCCTGGTTCTTCATCATCCGCTCGATATACCGTTGTACTTACAGCAGCTGCAAGAGGAGGGAATCAACTTCACCCTCGCGCCGCCGCCCTTGCTGAATCGTCTGGCTCAGCAGCCTGATATGTGGAAGCAGTTTGATTTTTCGGCTCTGCGTGTCATCGGTTCGGGGTCTGTGCCCCTGTCCCCGGCAATGATCGAGGTTTTCGAACAGGATTTTGGGAAACCGATTATAAATTTCTATGGATCTAACGAAGGAATCGGCCTGATCGGAACACCTGAGAACTCGCCCTCGTCAGAGGATCGCGCTCAGTTGTTTCCGCGCATGGGTGCCGAGGGTACTTCCTTTACCAACTACGCTCCCAACGCCATGATTACCCGAATTGATGATGTGGAGACTGGCGACACAGTGACCGAGCCCGGAGTTTCAGGAGAGCTTTGCGTAGATGGCCCCGGAGTTTTTGACGGTTATCTCAATCATGATGGTGAGGACGTGTTTACTGCAGACGGTTTTTTTAGAAGTGGAGATCTTGTGGAGATTTGCCCTGAGAAGCCAACTCACTATCGTATCGTGGGGCGTTGCAAGGATATTATCAATCGTGGCGGTACCAAATTATCGCCCAGCGAAATCGACAGTTTGCTTGAAGGTATGCCGGGGCTCGCGGAAGCTGCAGTATGTGCTTACGCGGATGAGGACCTCGGTGAGCGAGTGTGCGCATGTGTCGTTGCCCTGGAAGGGCATGAAGCGCCTACGCTTGAATCTTTGCAGGAGTATCTTCGCGAAAAGGGTCTTGCCAGGTTTAAGTTACCGGAACGACTTGAGATGTTTGTATCCTTACCGCGAAATCCTTTGGGCAAGGTTGTGCGCCCGGATCTGCGCACACGGGTAGAGACAAGATGATGGGCCGAGCGTGCTTTGAAAGCATGTCTCGACAAAACCCAACAACACATTCCAATAACAAATCCTGTTTGTAAGGATTGGATGATGAAAGGAGCATGCGCATGAGCGCAGTTTATCTTTTGGGCGGCGCCCAAACCGACTTTGCCCGCAACTGGAACCGGGAAGGTCTCGACATCTACTCTATGTTTCGCGAAGTCATGGAAGCTGCCGTAACTGATGCCAACATCGACCCTGCGCGTATCGAGGTGGGTCACGTTGGTAACTTCGTGGCAGACCTGTTTTGCGGCCAGGGACTTATGGGCGGGTTCTTCGCCCATGTGTTTCCCGAACTGAATGGCATCCCCACTTCCCGTCATGAAGCTGCCTGCGCGTCCGGGTCTATCGCGATGCTATCTGCTATGCGAGACATCGAAGCTGGCCATTACGATGTCGCTTGCGTGTTGGGTATCGAGCTCATGCGCAATGTTGACGGTAAGACTGGTGCAGAGCATTTAGGCGCCGCGGTGTGGCACGGTGAAGAAGCGACGGACTGTGATTACCCATGGCCTTTTTTGTTTGATCGCATTAGCGCGGAGTATGAACAGCGCCATGGTCTTAAACATGAGCACTTGGCGCGTATTGCCGAAGTAAACTTTGCCAATGCAAAGCGCAACCCCCATGCGCAATCTCGGGATTGGCTGTTCCCGTCCGGTTGTTTTAGCGAGGACGACAAGCTTAACCCGGTGATCGAAGGGCGAGTTCGTAAGCTGGATTGTGGGCAGATCACCGATGGTGCAGCCTGTGTGCTTCTCGTAAGCGAGAAGGTCGCGAAAGAACACGCGCAGAAGAATGGCATACAGCTTTCAGACATGCCGAAAATAAAAGGCTGGGGACATCGTTCAGCACCACTGCTGCTGGAGCAAAAGTTAAAGCTTAGCGAAGGCCAACCGTTGCTATTTCCCCATGCGGCGGCGACGATCACCGATGCTTTGCGTCGCGCTGATGTAGCGCAGATCAATAGCTTGGATGGTTTGGAAACCCACGACTGCTTCACCATTACCGAATACATGGCTCTGGATCATTGTGGGCTTACGGCGCCAGGAGAATCATGGAAGGCAGTAGAGGAGGGCACCATCGAAGCTGATGGAGCGTTCCCGGTGAATGCCAGTGGTGGCCTTATTGGTCTTGGTCATCCCGTTGGAGCTACGGGAGTACGTATGGCATTGGACTGCGCGCGACAGGTTACTGGTAAAGCCGGAGCCGCGCAGATCTCAGGTGCTCAAAACATGATTACTTTTAATCTCGGCGGCAGCACCACCACCTGCGCCAGCCTTATTGTCGGTGTGGGTGATTAAATCGATGCTTTTTGCCGGGGCCAAAAGCCCCGGGTTTTACCTTAGAGATCGTTTCTGAGCGTAAGTTAAGGCGCTTTGAAGCGAAGATCGGTATCTGCCGCTAGCCAGGCGAAGACCGCAAATGCGGCGACGTTCTGATCCAGGTCGTGAGGATTGATTTTATCCAGCGTGTCGTCCGCGGTGTGATGCAGATCAAAGTAGTCGTTGCCATCCTGATTCAGCCGTAGTGAGGGCATTCCTGCCCGCACCAAGGGCGTTAGGTCGGGGCCGGCTCCCGGTGAGTTACTACTACCGGGAGCCACGCCGATAGGCGCCAGTAGTTCAGCCATCTTATCTACCAAGGGCTGGGCTTCTTCACTTACCTGAGAGTTGAGCTGCCAGACTTTCCCTGCGCCAAAATCGCTTTCGGTGCCGATTATTTGCTTCTCCAAATCCTTTTTGTGACGCTCGAGATAGGCGAAACCGCCTAACAAACCTACTTCTTCTGCCCCCCACAGTATGAGGCGGATACTTCGCTTGGGACGTTTCCCGCTGTCGAGGATTAGTTTGGCGGCTGCCGTGGCGATGCCAATACCAGCACCATCATCGATGGCACCGGTACCAAGATCCCAGCTGTCCAGGTGCCCGCCAATGATGACAACTTCGTCAGGGCTCTCGGTGCCACGAATATCGACGATCACATTGCCGGTTTCACTCTCGCCAGTAAAAGTTGGTTGAACGTTAAATCTGACACGCATAGTCTCGCCTCGAGCATGTATACGCTCGAGTTGATCCGCATCGGGATTAGATAGCGCCGCGGCAGGGATTTTCTCGATTTCCGGATCGTAGCGCATGGACCCGGTGTGCGGCATACGATGGGAGTCTGTACCAATGGAGCGGATAAGAATCGCAACCGCGCCTTTACTGGCGGCGATGCTTGCACCAGAGCGCCGGAGGCGGCCGTGAAAACCATAGGAAGATCCGTCCTGGGTTTTCTGCATGGCATGGGATACGAAGGCAATCTTGCCCGTGAGACTCCCGGGTGCTGCGGCTTCAAGATCAGCAAGGCTAGGGAAGAGGACGATATCCGCCTCTATACCTGCCTCGGGTGTTGCCACGGATCCGCCCAGAGTCGTGAATGAGAGTGGCTGTGGGTAAGGCGCAAGTAATTCGGCGCTCTCGGACCCTCTCTCCCAGCCCTGTATGGTGAAGGGCTCAATGCGTACGTTCTCAAAGCCCAGCTCGTCGAGCTTGGCTACTGCCCAGTCCCTTGCACGAGCTTCTGCTTCGGTGCCCGCAAGACGAGGACCTACTTCTGTGGTGAGCGACTCTACGATACTGTAAGCCATCGAGCCCTGCATCGCAGTGTCTCGCAGCGCTTTTGCGTGCTCAACACTGCCGTCGCTAAGGCCCAGCTCGCTATCCTGTGCTAGTGCGGTGCTCGACAAAGCAAGCAAGAGAATTGTTTTGACTGACACGGTAATCAATTTTTTCATGGGTGCTTTCCTGATAGTCCTAGCCTTTAGTGTGCCATGGCTGGTTGATCTTCACAGTTCATTGCTCTAAATCTTTATTGGCTCTCAAGCCGACTTCGAGGCTCCACGAATACCGATACGGACAACGCCAGTCGCATGAACTCTTGGCTCCCCGTCAGGGTTGAAAACCGTTGCCTCGGCAAAGAGGTTTTTGCCGATACGGCTAGTGGTTCGGGCGGTAACGTAGAAGCCGTCTTTTTCCACAGGTAGCGTGAGATCGATTTGCAGGTTACGTGTTGCAAAGTAGCCCATGTCGGCAAAGCGCACGCCCGTGAGGCCAAGCATGATATCAATCACACCTGAGGTTACTGCGCCGTTTACAAAATCCTGACCTATCCCGCCAAGATGATAGGACTCGATGTTGCGCACGTCACCGCGTGGCTGCTCAGGGTTTGTGAGGTCTACTACAAGGCCTAGGCGACGGACAAACTCCTTCTCATTGAAGAGCGTCTCCACGGCGCGCCAGTTTCCCTGACTAACAAGCGAACCCATTGATGTAGACATGCTGTGTCCTTTTTTGTCTTGCTGCGCCATAAAAAAAGCCCCGTTACCGGGGCTTCTGATTCAGTTCAAACGAACTGAACGGGGTGTTCGTAGTACTGCGTCAGACTGTGTCAGACAGCAACCACGTCCTCTGCTTGGGGGCCTTTTTGACCGTCCGTGACAGTGAATTCCACTTTCTGACCATCTGTCAGCGTTTTAAATCCATCGCCTTTGATAGCACTGAAGTGAACGAAAACGTCTGGGCCGCCTTCACGTTCGATGAAGCCAAAGCCTTTGGATTCGTTAAACCACTTTACGGTACCGGTTACTGTCGACATACTTTTTTACCTTTGATTTCTCCGCCGCCTTATTTGTCCCTGTCGCGTTCTACGCTATGTGAGATCAGTTTTGGCTGAGCGGTTTGTAGAGTACTTACTCCGGATAAAGACCTTACTTACTCTCCCACCGTTCCACACAAAAGATCGATGCGGATCTAATAGACGCACAGCCAACAGCAGGCAGCGGACAATGTCCCCAGCCTTCAATGGTGTAGGAATTAGACGATCGCAGGATCTGCGAGGGCGTGACGTAAGATTTCGTATTCAACAACGTTTGTACTTTTTCGTTCTTGTGTCGATGTCCGGATAAACCTGCTGTTCAAGACAGCGTCCTAAGTGTAGCACTACCTGTAGGAATGCGCTTGCTGCATTAAATAGCCTGTTTGGGGAGCTTACCCTAGCTTAGGCGACCGGAAGAATTTTCATGATGTTGGTGCTTCCGGAGGTGCCCATAACTTCTCCTCTGGTCATCAAGAGGGCATCTCCTTTGGACAGAAGGTCGTTGTCGCGAAGATACTCAATGGCGCTCATTTCGATGTCCTCGTGCTCGAAGGAGTCAGCATCGAAGTACAGCGGAATCACCCCTCTACAAAGGCTGAGCCGCGAGAGCGTGCTGGGCTTATTAGAAAGCGCAAAGATGGGCAGCCCTGAGCTCAAACGAGACATGAGCAGTGGCGTGGTTCCTGACTCAGTCAGGCAGGCTATACCTCGGACATTGCTGTAGTGATTGGCCGCGTAGATTGCCGACATGGCGATAGTTTCCTGTGGGCTCGAAAACTGACGCTCCAGTCGGTAGCGGGATGTGCGCGCCACCGGGTGCCGCTCTGCACCCAAAGCGGCGTCGGCCATGGCTTTCACTACGTCTACGGGGTATTCGCCAACGGCCGTCTCTGCAGAGAGCATGACGGCGTCTGTTCCATCCAGTACCGCATTGGCAACATCGAACACCTCGGCGCGGGTGGGCATAGAGCTACTGATCATAGACTCCATCATCTGCGTGGCCGTGATCACCAGGCGATCCATGCGGCGCGCGCGAGAGATTAGATCCTTTTGAATGCCGATGAGTTCAGCGTCACCGACCTCTACGCCCAAGTCTCCCCTGGCGACCATAACGCCGTCGGATGCTTCAAGAATGCCATTGAGTATGCTGTCGTCCGCGACTACCTCCGCGCGTTCGATCTTGGCGATAACTGCAACTGCTAAGTCCTGTGCGGTCAGCAGCGATTTGGCATGCTGAATGTCCTCCAGGCTGGAGACGAAAGAGATCGCTACGTAGTCAGGTAAAATTCTGCCGAGACCAGCGATATCGCCGATATCTTTCTCGGTGAGCGCGGGTGCTGCGATACCGCCGCCGAGGCGATTGATGCCCTTTTTAGAACCCAGCTTCCCGCCCACAGTGACGGTGCAATCCACCGCTGACTTCTCAACGTCGTCAACGCGCAGACGGATACGACCGTCGTCCAGTAGCAGAATGTCGCCTCGTTCCAGGCTGTCCAGCATGGGCAGGTAACTAAAGCTCACTCCCCGTTGATCGCCGCTGTCTTCCTCAATGGTACTGTCCAGCCGAAATCGATCACCCACAGCCAGTTTGATACTGCCTGCGCTAAAACTACTAATACGGATTTTAGGACCTTGAAGGTCAGCGAGGATGCCGACATAGCGACCATGCGCCGCGGATTGCTTGCGAATACGCTCAGCGACAGCGGCGTGCTGGTCTACTGTGCCGTGGCTGAAGTTGAGCCGAAAAACATCGACACCGGCTTCTAGCAAGCGCCCTATGGCGTCGGCACTTTCGCTGGCTGGGCCAATGGTCGCAACTATTTTGGTGCGCCTGTTTACCTTATTACTCACGTGATGTTCTGCCCTGTTCTCATTTGTAAGGCTTTGCGCTGCTTGCTGGGTATTCCCCGAAGGACCAGCGCGTAGGAATTGTCGATCATGCGTTCAATCTCGCCCCGCGGAATGCTGCCATCGAGGACCACCGTGTTCCAGTGTCGCTTATTCATGTGATAGCCCGGCAGCACCGCCTCGAAAATGTCCCGCAGCATGACCGCCTCGTCGGGATCACATTTGAGGTTCATTCTCGCTACGCCATCTTCTGTACCCAGCGTGGCAAACATTTTTTCCAGCACCTTCAATACCGCAACACCCGGACCAAAAGGGTAATCTTCCCAGGCCTCTGGGCGTTTCAGAAGGTATGCGCGCGCTTCATCGTAGTTCAAGGCAGAGATCACCAACAGTTCAAAACTTTAGTTTTCTGACGGGCGTAGCCTGCGGCAGAGGCTGTGATAGTCGTCGCTACCACAAGGCTATTGCTATGGGCGCGTTGAAAAACACTCGCTCAGAGTCCGGCTTTGGTCGGGAAAATCGCTAAACACGCCGTCTACCTGTAAATCTTCAAAGAACAAACGATGCAGCTCTTCGAAACTGTCTATGCCGGGAGGTAATTGGTCTGCCCGAAAAGTGTAGGGATGAATGAGAAGTCCTCTTTCTTTGGCGCGGCGAGCCAGATCAGTGAGTCGTGCTTCGCCCTCATCGTTTGGGCCACTGTAGAGCTGCATCAGCCAGGGACCGATGCCGTCGGCATACTCGGCCACCGCATCCAGGCCGGCATCACTGCGCATGGCATCGAAGTCGACACTGCCGTTTTCGTCCCAGGCGTTCTCGGCAATGAGCTGGATTAGCGGCAAGACCGTTTTGTGTTCGTACTTAAGCTGGCGCAATGCCTCGGGTTCGAAGCTCTGCAGAAAAACGAGATCAGTACGGTTCGCCCAGCCGCTGTCCTTTAACACTGTCATGACCGCGCCGGGGAGGTCCTGTCCCTCGTTACGGTGAAAGGCGCTGGCTTTCATTTCAACATACAGCCCGGCCTGGTGTTCACGACTTTGGTTGAGTCCCTCAATGAGAGCAATCTCTTCCGCGAGAGTGGGTACGCCCGAAAGTCCGTCAATGGCAGGGAAGCGCGTAGGGAACACCGCTGTTCCGTCGGGCTTTCGTCGTTCATGGGCTCGCAGCTGGCGGATTTCTGCCAAGCTAAAGTCGATGGCATAGAAGCGGCCGTCGTCCCGGGCTCTGCGCGGGAACACGCTGGCGACGTTGGTAGTCGATTCCAGGTGGATGTCGTGCAACACGATGGGCACGCCGTCGGAAGTCAGCACCACATCTTGTTCGATAAAATCTGCCTTCAGAGCGTGAGCCAAGGCCTTCGCAGGCAGGGTGTGTTCCGGAAGGTAACCGCTAGCCCCGCGGTGAGCGATGATGATGGGTCTTTCGATGGCCAAAGCGCTCACTCCCTGAGTTAACACGCAGAGCAGACAAACACGCCTGAGGTAACAGCTAAACCGTGCGCGGGTAGGTTGGGACCGTTGCACGGCTTGACTCGGTAATCCGCTTTTGGATTTTTCCTGCTACCTAGTTTTTGACCTGCATTTTGATGGTCTTCTCGGTGGTCGAGTTATAGGGAGGCAGCATGCCGCCCAACTTGCCAATGTTGAAGCGCGACTGACGGTAGATCGATTTCGCGTGACTAAAGGTCTTGAAACCATCATGGCCGTGGTATGAACCCATGCCGCTGGGCCCAACGCCCCCGAAGGGAAGTTCTTCCTGCATGATGTGCATGATCACGTCATTGACCGTGACGCCACCCGAGGTTGTGCGCTTGAGCACGGCCTCTTCTTCGGCTTTGTCCTTACCGAAGTAGTAGGCGCCCAGAGGCCTGGGGTGTGCGTTGACGTAGTCGATGGTCTCTGAGAAATCCTTATAGGTGCGGATTGGCAGTAGAGGCCCGAAGATTTCCTCTTCCATCACTTTGCTGTCCTCGGGAGGATTGACGAGTAGCGTGGGTGGAATCTTGTGCGTACCCTCCTGCGACGAGAAGTCCTCGTTGGCAGGATTGATAGGCGTTGCAGTGATGCCACGTTCCGCCGCATCTGCCAGATAGCCGTTTAAGCGCTGGAAATGACGCTCGTTAACAACCGAGGTGTACTCAGGGTTATCCAAAAGCTTGGGATACATCTCTTCAGTTACAGACTTGAGCGCCTCCACAACGTCGCTAAGGCGCTCCTCTGGCACCATCAGATAATCCGGAGCCAGACAGATCTGGCCGGCATTGAGCGTTTTGCCCAGCATAATTCGCTGCGCCGCCATCTGCAGGTCTACGTCCCGGGAGATGATTACCGGTGACTTTCCGCCCAGCTCCAAAGTGACGGGTACGAGGTTGCGCGCCGCCGCGGCCATAATATGACGGGCGATACTTGTCGCTCCGGTAAAGATCATGTGGTCAAAGGGCAGACCTGAGAACGCCTGGCCGACTTCTGGACCGCCGGTGAAGATTGCGACTTCTTTTTCGTCCCATGCTTCAGCGACCATTTCCGCCATAACTTCTGAAGTGGCTGGAGTGAACTCCGATGGCTTGATCATCGCGCGGTTACCCGCAGCCAAAATCCCCGCCAAAGGGGCAAAAGTAAGATTGACAGGGAAGTTCCAAGGCGAAATAACGCCTACAACGCCCAGAGGCTGATATTCAATGGTGGAGCGTCCACCGAGAAGATTCAGTGGAAACATTGTTGGACGCTTTTCGGTGCGCATCCACTTTTCGAGATGCTTCATGCAGTGCTTCATTGGGGTGATGGAGGCAGCTACATCCGTTAGCAGGCTAACTTCTCGGGACCGACAGCTGAAATCTGTGTTTAGAGCGTCAACCACTTTGTCTTGATATTTCACACACACATCAATGCCGCGTTGGAGACGATCTCGACGGGTTGCGGCGCTGACGCCACCTTCGGCCGTGTAGTCACTGCGTTGTGCTTCAAGCACGCTCTGCATGAGCATCTCGGCGTCGGCAACGTTTGTCGCGGATTGCGGTGCGTTCATGGTTACTCTCCATTAATCGTTATTTGATGTAGCCGACAAGTATAGTCGGAATGCGCATTTTTTGACCAATTTCTGGAGCATCAAAGGAATCAGTTTTTACGGTCAGATTATGCTTATTTCTCCGCTTTTGACGGCCAGCAAACGTTATGGATTGGACTTCGCCTTGCCAAGGCCGAGAAGCGGTGCTAGAAAGCGCCGATGTCTCAAAGTTGCGAACACGACACCCGAACGCCATCTCCACCCTTTGGGTACTCTCGGGAGTGCACCCTGGATTCGGATCAGCAGCTGGTTGCGGTGGCAAAGTTCCACGCGCACCAGATCCGTCCCAACCGCATCGCCTACCGCCTTGGCGTTGACATCGCGGTGGTGGAGGCGCTTATAGCGGGGGAGTTGGAGCCCGAACGTTTTACGGCAGCGGTGGCGTCTAATCGTAAGCAGCGCTATCGCGATCGTATGCGCGACTCTACCGAGCGGCGTGGTACGGGACGTTACGAACTTCAGCAGCAAATAGAGAAAGATTTTAAGCACGAGCTGGCCATTTCTGCGCCCTCAGTGCCTCCTCGGCAGTGAGAATTCAAACTAGCAAGCGTTTATCGCGCTGATAGTGCGAAAAAGAATACTACGCTGTGCCTGCAACGCTAAATCTATAACGCTCTGTTCCGTTTGGTCAGCTGCTACAAATTTTCCGAAAACCTGCCGCAGTGAAGGGAATCATGTGGTCGTAAGCCGCTTGAAAGTCAGCACTGTGGCATTGCCCTTGAGATAGCTTATCGATACGGCCGGTGTTGGCCAGAGTCAGGGTCAATGCACCCGAAAGGTTGTGATAGCACCAGTAAATGTCCGCTTCGCTTGCTTTCGGCAGCGCTTTTTTCAGCGCCTTTATGAACTCCTGTACCAACTCATCAAAGAGCGAGGACATCATCCGGGGGCCCCAGTAGGGAGAGTTGTTGATATAGGCGATCAGGGCAAGATAGTGCCTCCAGCCTTCATCCCCTGTTTCTTGAGTGAGCTCCAGGGGTCTTAAAAATGCTTCTATTATTTGCTCTACGCTTGGCCCTTTCGTCCCTGCCTTTTTTTGACAGTCGTGGAGCGCTTCACGCCGTGCACCGTTGAGCAGCTCGGCACGACGGTTAAAAACCGCCTGAAAAAGATCCAGCTTTTTACCAAAGTGATAGTTGGCAAGAGCCACGTCCACACCCGCCGCTGTTGCGATACGGCGCAGTGTTACCCCGTCGTAGCCGTGCTCTGCAAACAGCTCCTCGGCGGCATCCAGGATCCGGTCTCGTTTGGGGACGCTGTTCTTTTCTGTCATTGCGGCTCCTTGTATCGGTTGCCGTTTGGCCGATCTCTACCAAAGGGGACAAGCTTGTATATTCAACGCTTGTTGAATAGTCTGTCAGAAATCGCCGGGAAATAACAACAATGTCTGCCGAGTTTTTTAAGTATGCCTTAACCTTCGGATACGTTGCTCTGGTGTACTGGTTGTCCTTCGTTGGCATGCGGCGTACGCGCAACGTTGAGGGCTTCGCCATCGGTAACAAGGATATGAGTCCTTATCTGGTGGGCATTACCTTAGCGGCATCTATCTCTTCTACCGCAACATTTGTGATTAACCCGGGGTTTGTTTACGAGCATGGCTTGTCTGCCTATCTGCATTTTGGGGTGGCGGGTTCTTTGGGAATACTCAGTGCATTTTTAGTACTGGCCCGAGGCTTTCTGCGCTTGGGGGAGGCAGGCGGCGCGCTGACTATTCCGCAGTGGATTTACTACCGTTACAACCATCGCGGTTTTAGTCTGTTCTTCGCATTAATCAATTTGCTGTCCATTACCTTTGTTGTGTTGATCCTTGTGGGCTGCAGTTTGTTAATGACGGGGCTGTTTCCCATCGAGCAAAAGACTGCCTTGGTGCTGGTTTTGCTGTTTGTTTTTTCTTACGTCCTTATGGGCGGAACCTACGCCCACGCCTATACCAATACGCTGCAGGGCATCATGATGCTGGCAGTCACCATAGCGCTGTTCCTGCAAGGTTTTAAATATTTCTCTGGTGACCCAGGCGCTGCGCTTCGGGCGGTTGGGGAGAATTACGCGGAAGCATTTAATCAAGGCAGCTCGCTGTACTTCAGTTTCTTTTCAGTGTTCATAAGCGGCTTTGTCGTAACTTTTGCACTGATGCTACAACCGCACATTCTTACTAAGGTGCTGTATCTGCGTAGCGAGCGGGACGTAGGTAAATTTATCGGGACTACGGCTGTGGTGGGCACTCTGTTCACCTTGATGCTGATGATTGGATTTTATGCGCGGCTAGCAGGTCTTGAGATTGATGCTCAGGACACAGTGGTCCGCGAATATCTCCTGCACGAGTTTTCCAGCTCTCCCTGGGGTGAGTATGTGCTGGTCTTTATCTTTTTGACGCTGCTCGCCGCCGGGATGAGCACCCTCGACGGGATCCTCGTTGCGCTCTCTGCAATGGTGGTTAACGACATCGTCAAACCCCTCGCGGGAGAGTCCAGTAACGGCTTGGTGCTCTCCCGCTGGGTATTGATCGCGGTGGGGCTCGTAGGTGTATTGCTCGCCTGGAACCCGCCGCCCCTCATCGGACTCTTCGCTCAGAAGGGTGTTTATGGTCTCGCGGCGGCATCTCTTGTGCCCGTGCTTTTTGGTGTTCTTGTGCGTCGCCATATTCCCTTGTGGGTTGTTGCGATTGCCGCTGCTCTGGGGCTTGGCCTCCATCTGTTCTTCAATTTGGTGGTCGGTATTGCGAACCCCGCCATATCGGCTACCTACGGTATTTTCGCCTCACTCATCTTTGGGCTGTTTGGGCTTGCCGTGACCCGTGGCGATAAAAGCACACAGTAGCTAAGTCGTAATTTTCACATCTTGACACTTCAACACCTGTTGAATAGGCTTGGCAAATATTCAACGGGTGTTGAAAAACGAAGTTGAGTACGTAGAACAACCGTAAAACTACCTAGGCGCCCCGACACACGGCGCCCATATAACTTATAACGTTACAGGTGTCCGCTATGCCGTATAGAGCCCCCACTCGAAAACCGCTTATTGCTGCTACAACCCTTGCATCCCTTATGCTGTGCGCTACGTCTTCGCCGTTAGTATCAGCACAGTCCGAGGAGCCGACTCTGGCCTTGGAAGAAGTTCTGGTTACGGCCCGGCGCCGTTCTGAGAACTTGCAGGATGTTCCCATCGCAGTGACCTCGCTAAGTGGAGATGCGCTGCGGCTTGCCGGATCTCAGGACATTACTGAACTGGCGCAGTCAGTGCCGAGTGTGACTCTTGAGCCTTCCCGGGCAACGAATACCACCCTGACCGCGTTCATTCGTGGTGTAGGGCAGCAGGACCCCCTCGCTGGTTTTGAGCAGGGCGTAGCGCTGTATCTGGACGACGTTTATCTCGCCCGACCCCAAGGCGCTTTGCTGGATATCTATGACGTAGAGCGAATCGAGGTGCTTCGGGGTCCTCAGGGCACGCTCTACGGCCGCAACGCGGTGGGTGGTGCGATTAAATATGTTACTCGCCGTCTGTCTGACGAGGTCGAGGCAAGTCTTCGCGCTTCCTACGGCACCTACAACCAGGCTGATCTGGTGGGCACAGTTTCCGTACCTGTGGGCGACAGCTTCCGTGTAGGCGCGACCGTGGCGTCTTTCAATCGCGACGGTTTTGGCGACAACCTGTTTACCGGGGGCGAGCAGTACGATAAGGATATTTTTGGATACCGGCTGTCTGCTGAGTGGGAGCCTTCGGAAGACCTTCTTGTTCGCGTTTCTTACGACAATACCGACGATCAATCCTCGGCTGTAGCCGGTTGGCGCCCCTATCCGGGAGCGTTCAGTGGTACGCCCTCACCGAGCGATGTTTTTGACACCAACGCGGGGGCGAGTGTTTTGCCTTCTACCGCGGGTATTAACGGCAACAACCAGGTTGAGTCTGAGGGCTGGTCAGCCTCTATCGACTGGAATCTGAGCGACACCATGACGCTGCGCTCAATCACCGCGGGTCGAGAAGATCTTACGGAGTCCGTGATTGACTTCGACAGCCTTGCTACCCCGGATTTTGATGCGCCGGTTATCTATGACAACGAGCAATTCAGTCAGGAGTTCCAGCTGCTATGGAATACGGATCGCTGGAACCTTGTGCTGGGTTATTACTATCTTGATGCTGAAGCCTCCAACGACTTTGACGTTGTTCTTGGCCTCTTGGCGCCCGGTGGCCTTACGGCATATACCGGTGGGGTGGTAGAGACTGAGTCCTGGTCGGTGTTTGGTGATTTGACCTATGAGCTTACGGATCGCTGGTCCCTTTCGGTGGGCGGGCGTTACACCGAAGATGAGCGCACGGCAGACATTTTCCGCGGTACTTATTTGGGTACGGGCTCTCCATTCTTCGGCAACGACAGTGCAATCTTGCTAGCGGCAACCAGTGACTACGAAGCTCAAAGAACCTACTACGACTTTTCGCCGCGCGCGAATTTGAGCTATGCCGTGAACGAAGATGTTACGGTTTATGGTGGCTATAGTCAGGGCTGGAAGGCCGGCAGCTTTGATCCCCGAGGCGCAAACTTTGCAACTCCCGCAGTTGAAGAGGGCTTTGATCCTGAAGAGCTCGATTCCTGGGAAGTGGGCCTTAAGTCTACTTGGTGGGACGGTCGAGCGATCACCAACGTCGCATTGTTCTACAGTGACTACCAGGATATGCAGATCCCCGGCTCAGTCGCTATTGACAGCGATGGCGACGGCATCAACGACAGTTTTGTCGGAACGGTAACTAATGCCGGGCAATCAGAAATTTCTGGTATCGAAGTAGAGGGTAATCTGCTGTTTACCGAGCACTGGAGCATGCAGTTCTCTGCAAGCTTGCTTGATGCGTCATTCAAGGAATATATCGTCGGTGGCATCGATGTCTCGAACGACCGGGACATTCAGAACACGCCTGAAGAGATGGCGTTTGTAGGCTTGAGCTACAACACAGATCTCGCTGGTGGGACGCTGTTGATTAACACCAACTACTCCTACAAAGGGGATGTGCAGCAGTTTGAGATCGCTGCGGAAGACCTTGATCAGGACGCCTACGGCTTGCTAAACGCCAGTATCGTCTGGACTAGCGGTGACGAAAACTGGCTTGTCGGTTTCTACGGCAAAAACCTGACGGATGAGGAATATCGCACGGCAGGTTATTGCTTTGGTACCAGTGGCTGTCCCTCATCCTTAGGTCTTGAGAACAACACCACGGTCTTCTTTGGTCCGCCCACTACGGGTTACGTCACGGTCGAGTACCGCTTCCAGTAGGTCTCGTATGTCCGGCAGATAGTTGCCTGCGTCGTCTTTAGGGGCGGCGCAGGATTTTTTCCGGAGAACGTACTTAAGGACGAACCTGAGGAAGTACCTGAGGACAAAGTGATGAGCGAATTTCCTTCGCAGTCTCCGCTGTTGCCCGAAATTCTCGCACTCCACGCGAAATGGCGGTCTGAGCGCCTCGCCGTATTGGCCGGAGACAGCCGAAAGACCTGGCAGGAGTTTGTGGCAGACAACCATCGTTTTGCCCATGGCCTTCTTTCGGCGGAGCTGAAGCCCGGCGACCGAGTCGGTGTCTTTATGAGCAACGGCTATCCCATGCTGACGGCTCTTTTCGGCACACTTGCCGCTGGCACCGTATCTGTACCGCTGAATACCTCGGTATCCGATGATGCTATCGTCGCTATGCTGGGTGATGCAGGTATTCGGGCACTCATTGTTAGCGACGAGCACCGTGCTCGCTTAGCTGCCTTGCTCCCGCGATTGCCAGCGGGAATTCTGTGCATTAGCGACGGGGAGTCCCCAGAGTGGCATTCTATGGACTGGCTCTCCAAAGATCAGCCGGAGACGCTTCCGAATATCCGTCTTAACCACGACTCCCCGCTGAACATCATTTATAGCTCGGGCACGACGGGGCTTCCAAAAGGGATTTTGCATACCCACGGAGGTCGTCGTGACTGGGCCTATGACTTAGCGATAGCACTGCGGTACCACGGCGCCGCTCGGACACTGCTGACTATTGGCCTTTATTCGAACATCTCCTGGGTAGCGATGCTTTGCACTTTGTTGGCCGGTGGGTCCTTAGTGGTACATTCGCGCTTTGAAGCGCTGAGCTTTTTGGACACTGTCGAGTCAGAGGCAATTACTCACACCGCGATGGTGCCCATTCAGTTTCAGCGCGTTCTTGAAGCTCAAGCCGATTCACCCCATGACTTGTCGAGCATGCACGCGATGATGAGCTGCGGATCGCCGCTTCATGAGGGTTTGAAAAGATCACTTTTTGATACGTTCTCCTGCGGGATTATTGAGCTCTATGGCTTAACCGAAGGCATTATCACTACTTTGGATCCTGAGGATGCGCAGGGGCGCTGGTCCTCCGTAGGGAAGCCGCTTTTGGGGACCGACATACTCATTGTGGGCGATGATGACCGGCCTTGCCCGCCGGGCCAGGCTGGCGAAATTGTGTCCCGAGGCCGTATAACCATGCCCGGCTATTGGCAGCGCGAGGATGCTAACGCCGCCGCCCGCTATGTCGATGACGAAGGACAGGTTTGGCTTCGCTCCGGTGATATCGGTCACCTGGATCACCAGGGATTCCTGTTTATCGTAGACCGCAAGAAAGACATGATACTGTCGGGGGGGCAGAACATTTACCCTCAGGATATCGAAGCGATTCTGGTGACGCACCCGGATGTTGAGGATGTAGCAGTGATCGGAGCAAGTAGCGAACGCTGGGGTGAGACGCCCATTGCCCTGGTGGTGCCCCGCGATGAGAGTGTGACGATGGAAGCGCTGTTGGATTGGGCTAACCAGCGACTGGGTAAGCAGCAGCGTTTAACTGCGTGCCTCCAAATCGAAGAGTTGCCGCGCAATCCCAACGGCAAGATACTCAAGCGGGAGCTACGCATTCAGTACGGAGATAAACGCTATGCCTGAAATAGGGAATGACTTTGGTGCCCCTTACAAAGATGTTTGGTATGACAGCGCCGATGGTCTGCGGCTCTATGCGAGAGACTATCCCGGACCCGAGTCGTCCACGCTCTTGCCTGTTTTATGCATGCACGGATTGACGCGCAACTCGGCAGACTTTGCCTGGATCGCAGCGCATCTTTCTAAGGCCCGAAGGGTGATAAGCGTTGATCAGCGTGGCCGTGGTTTATCTGATTACGACAGCGATCCGGCGAACTACATGCCTGCGACCTATGTGGGCGATATGTTCACCCTGCTCGATAAGCTCGCCCTTCCCAGGATGCTGGTTATTGGTACCTCCATGGGCGGGCTGATGGCGATGCTAATGGCAAATGCGCAGCCCGAGCGATTCGCTGCCGTAGTGCTAAATGATATTGGTCCCGAGCTGGACCCGGTCGGTCTGAATCGAATCAAGAATTACGTGGGCAAGCGTCGCCAGATTCGCAGTTGGGATGACGCCGTCGCCCAGACCCGAGAGATCAATGAATCAGCCTTTCCTCTTTACACTGATGAGGAGTGGCTGCGATTTACAAAGGGGCTCTATAAGGAAGTGGACGGGGTACCCGAACTGGCCCATGACGCCGCTATCGCGCAAGCAGTAGTCCAGACAGAATCCAATGCCGTGCCTCCCAATCTATGGCCGTTGTTTGCCAATATGGCTTCCATCCCGATGTTAGTGGTGAGGGGGGCGATAAGTGATCTGCTAGCGTTGGATTGCGTTGAGAAAATGCAGGAAATCGCTCCTGCGCTTAAAGTTTTGAACGTGCCTGATCGTGGCCACGCCCCAATGTTGGACGAGGCCCCTTCCGTAGCCGCAATCGACGACTTCTTTTCCACGGTAGATTCCCCCTAGAGTCGACGTCGGTGTATACGCTCACTGTGCCCGGGGCGAGTGTCCTGCTAGAGTGCAGCCCCACAGATTAGGAGCTGCCATGCGTAGAATTATCGTTGGAATCAGCGGAGCCTCAGGCATTGTGCTGGGTTTGCGGGCACTGCAAATGCTAAAAGAAGCGGGTGTGGAATCACATCTGGTAATGAGCAAGTCGGCAGAGCTCACCCTCCACCACGAATTGGATATGAGTGCTGAAGAGCTCAAGTCTCATGCTGACGTGGTTTATCCGGTTAAGAACGTCGGCGCCGCGATTGCCAGCGGATCTTTTATCACCGACGGTATGCTCATTGCGCCGTGCTCGGTTCGCACTATGTCAGAGATTGCTACGGGGGTGACCTCCACGCTACTTACCCGTGCCGCAGATGTTGTGCTCAAAGAGCGCCGTCGCCTGGTTCTCATGGTAAGAGAGACGCCTTTACATACGGGCCACCTGCGGACTATGACCTCTCTCTCAGAGATGGGCGCCGTCATTGCGCCTCCCGTCCCGGCCTTTTATACCGGCGTGAAGAGCCTTGAAGAGTCGGTTACCCAGAGTGTTGGCCGCAGCCTTGATCTCTTTGGAATCAGCGAGACGTCTATTAGCCGCTGGCAGGGCTGAGCGATCAGCGTATCTTCACCTAAGCCGGATTTTCGACGCCATGGACTTTTACTGTTCGCCGTAGTGTTGCTGGACATGATCGGCTTTGGCATCGTCATTCCGATTTTGCCCTTCCTATCCCCAAAGCTTGGCGCCAGTGATTTTGACATCGCGATGATCATCGCCTGCTACGCCATATGCGCGGGTGTGGCGGGGCCCTGGTGGGGCAAACTCTCTGATCACATCGGCCGTAAACCCGTCCTGATGATTTGTACCTCCGGTGCGGCCGCTGCTTACTTACTCCTCGCGTCAGCCGAGAGTCTGGCTATGATTTATGTGGCTCGAGCCTTTGCGGGTTTGATGGCGGGAAACTTCGGTGTTGCCTCAGCGATGATGGCAGACATCACGCCCCCTGCGGAGCGAGCCCGGGGTATGGGAATGATCGGCGCGTCTTTTGGCTTGGGTCTGGTGCTTGGGCCAGTATTGGGCGGCCTTCTCTCGGGTCCCGATGGAAGCTTTGTGGTTCCCTGTCTGTTGGCAGCGGTCATGTCAGTCCTTGCAGTTGTTGCCGCGTGGTTTTTCTTGCCCGAGTCTCACTTTCGAAATGAAGATCAGCCTCGAGATGCGCGGAGTAAGCTGTCCCTTTGGAGCGTGTTGCGCCAGACTCAGAGCCGATTGCTGATGCTGCAGTATGTATTCCATACCGCTAGCGTCAGCGCTGCGACCTATCTGTTTCCCTTATGGGTTTATGCCTTGTTGGATTGGAGTGCCCGCGAGGTAGGCATTGTTTTTGGCGTCCAGGGAGCGATCATGGCGCTTACTCAGGGACTGTTTATGGGCCCTCTTGTGAAGCTCATGGGTGAGCTCAGGCTTCTGCGCACCTGCGTAAGCGGTTTCTTTGTCGGTCTGCTCATGGCCGTTTTTGCTAGTGGCGCATTTAGTATGGTGGGCTCGGTACTCGTTGCGCTCACGGGGGCGACGTTGTGCATGCCTGTACTCAATTCCTTTGCCAGTCAGCGAAGCGCACCGGAATTGCGCGGCAGGATGATGGGGGCGGCGAGCGCTGCCGCAGCCTGGGGCCGAGTTCTTGGGCCTATATTGGCGGGCGTTCTACTCACAGTCGGTGGCTTCCGACTGGCCTGGTCCCTGCCGCTGGCGATGGTAGCCTTTTATTGGCTCTGGGCCTTTAGTCATTGGCCAAAACGGCCCGTCCCCGAATTCGATGAAACCGTTAACCCTTAGATACAGGAGAAACTCATGGCTAAATCGATGTTTGATTTGAGTGGCAAGATCGCGCTGGTGTCCGGCGCAAGTCGAGGCATTGGCGAAGCTGTCGCTCGGTTGCTAGCGCAGCACGGTGCCCATGTGATCGTGTCGAGTCGCAAACAGGAAGACTGCCAAGCTGTTGCAGATGCCATTGTTGAAGCGGCTGGTAAGGCAGAGGCGTTCCCCTGTCACGTGGGTCGCATGGAAGACATCAGTGCGATTTTTGAGCACATCCGCAGTAAACATGGACGTCTGGATATCTGCGTTAACAATGCAGCGACCAATCCTTACTTTGGACATGTCCTTGATACAGATCTGGGGGCCTTCAATAAAACTGTTGAGGTGAACATTCGCGGCTACTTCTTTATGTCTGTCGAAGCCGGGAGACTCATGCGCGAAAACGGCGGCGGCGCCATCGTAAACACAGCCTCTATTAACGCATTACAACCCGGGCCCATGCAGGGCATTTACAGTATTACCAAAGCGGCGGTAGTGAGCATGACGAAGTCCTTCGCAAAGGAGTGCGCCCCTCTAGGTATTCGCTGCAATGCATTGCTGCCTGGATTGACCAAAACCAAGTTCGCCGGCGCTCTCTTTGAGCACGACGATATCTACAAAGCCGCCATGGAAAAAATCCCTATGGGACGGCACGCCGAACCTGAGGAAATGGCCGGCACAGTTTTGTATCTCGTTTCCGACGCCAGCAGCTACACCAATGGCGAGTGCATTGTTGTAGACGGTGGCCTCACGCTCTAGGCAGTCGGCGCTAAGCCTCCTTGAGGTAGGGGAATCCGCCTTCTTTGATGTACAACTCGCAGGGGTCGCTTCCTTCGGGGCTCAACGAGCTACCGGGGGGCAGGCGCAGCCAGCCGTGAGCGGGGTAGCTCCCATGCTCATCAGAGAATGACCCGCGAAGTACGAACAGCTCAGCACCTTGGGGGAAATTGAGCGTGCCGATATCGCCGGGGGTTTCCCAGCGTTCGAGACGCATGTGGTCAGTGAACGGTTCCTGAGCGTAGAGTTTTTTCCATGAAACACCGGGTCTCACGCTGGATCGCCACTCGGTCTCTTCGGTGTTCAGGGCAATGTGTTTGCGCGTAGCTCCCGGGAACTGTCGCAGCTTTACAAACAGCAGGCAGCCATCTCTGGAAAAAGGCGCGTGGTTAAAACCTGCGGGGTTGAGCAAGTAGGTACCCGCAGGCCAGTCACCATGCTCATCAGAAAACACACCATCGAGCACCAGTATCTCCTCGCCATCGGGATGCCCGTGAGCCGGGAATTTGCTGCCCGGCTTATAGCGCACGAGAGAGGTTACCTGCCCGCTCTCCGCGGGACCCACACGGTGAAGACGCTTGCGCAACACCTCTCCGCCAGGGCTCTCTTCCCACTTGAGAACACTACTATCTACTGTCGTACGACGACTCAGGTCGCCGTTTAAAACGCTCGCTGTCATGTTTCTACCCTATTCCTTTCATCTAACTTGGACGCTATCTAAGTCAAAGTGTTCCCTGAAGGGAGCGCATCCCTTTTTGTTGCTGCGCGGCTGAGCTAAAGTGTCGACATGCCAAAAGTACTCGTAACACACCAACTTCCCGGAGAGCAGATTCACCAGCTGCCCGACCACTGCGACATGAACGTCTGGATGGGGCCAGGCTTGCTTCCGGCCGCTAGTCTGCGAGATGAGCTAACAGACTGCGAGGGGCTGCTTTGCCTCTTAACGGATCGAATCGATAAGGCGCTTCTTGATACTCATCCGCAACTGCGCTTCATTGCGTCAATGTCCGTGGGAGTCGATCACATTGATGTTAAAGCTGCAACCGCTCGGGGAATCGCTGTAGGTAATACGCCAGGGGTGCTAGTTGAGACTACCGCAGATGCGAGTTTTGCGCTGTTGCTGGCCGCGGCACGACGACTCGTAGAGGCGGACCACTTTGTCCGGGGCGGGCATTGGCGTGTAGAAAACGCGTGGTCTCCAGAATTTTTTACCGGCAAAGACGTCGCGGGATCCACTCTCGGCATCGTTGGTCTTGGTGAGGTGGGGCAGGCCGTGGCCCGACGCGCAGCGGGCTTTGGAATGAAAGTCCTTGCATGGAATCGCAGTGCCCGCAATGTACCCGGAGTCGAGATGGTCGAGTTGGACGACTTGCTCGCAGACAGCGACTTCGTGAGTATCAATGTCGCTTTGGGTGAAGAGACGCGCAATCTTATTGATGCTCGGCGGCTGGGGCTTATGAAGCGTGACGCCGTGCTGGTAAATACCGCGAGGGGCGGCATCGTTGATGAAGTCGCCTTGGCTGAGGCGCTCAGTCACGATCGTTTAGCTGCCGCAGGGCTTGATGTTTTTGAACGAGAGCCCGTTCCCGACGATCACCCCCTTCTGAGCCTGCCCAACGTCGTCACAACGCCACACATTGGGAGTGCGACGTTGGCGACCCGTGAGAAAATGGCTGATATGGCTGCGCTAAACATGCTCGCCGCCCTTGGGAACGAGAAGATGCCTAACTGCGTCAATCCCGAGGTTTACCAGTCCTGAGTTCAGGATTGCATGATCACCTTTTCGGAACTCTTATCGCTCAGTCGTCCTGAGTTTGAACATCCTTGCGAGGTATCTGGTTGCCGTTTGTACGAGGCGCAGGGGTACCGTTGGCTGAGTAGCGGGCCTAACGCGATTCAGACAGCCATGCGCATTGATGCCCCGGCATTCTTGGTGCTTCCTAATCACAGGGCAATGATGCTGGCGGCTCTTATGCCGTCGAAGATTTCAACGGTGCTTGATCTTGGGGCGGGCGGAGGCGGGTTTATTCGCCACGTTCAGTCTTGGGAGAAAGCTCCCCGGGTCTCCGCTGTGGAGAGCAATAGCGAAATGCTCCACGCGGCGAGAGAGTACTTTGCCTTAGCGCCGGAGCAGCTAATCCATGTGGGTGATGCTGTCGATTTTCTTGGGCGTGATCGCGCCCACTACGATCTCGTGCTCTGTGACCTCTTTGAGGATAGAGATTCACCGGCAGCCTTGGGGGATGAGCTGTTCTTCGCAACGCTTGCGCGGCGACTAAATGCCGGTGCCTCGGTCGCGCTTAACACCTTACCGGCGTCTCCAGAGGCATTGCTCAGTATCGTAAATGCTGCCCGGCAGCACTTTGGCGGTGTGGGCATTGTTCAGATGACTGAGCTTGGCAATGTGCTGTTGTTCCTCCAGGAAGAGCCCTTACCCAGCGAGGATCTGCTGCGCAGTCGTGTAGCGCAGTCGATTTACGCATCAAACAGTGAGGTACTTGACGCTCTCAATGAACTTCGTCGGCTGCCCCTCGAACTTGGCGAAGGAGTCAGTGAGGGTGGGGGTGCGGATTAAGGCGCGCTGGGCAGCGTTGAGAGACCCTGTCGGATAGCTTTACGTACCGCCGACGTGTCGACCTTATTGGCATCCTGAATCAACGAACTGACCCGAACCTGCCAGAGAAGATCGGTGGTTTTGTTGTCGAGAAACACAATCATGAGATTTCCCGTTTGTTTGGCACCGCCAAGAGCGTAGGCATTGTCCACCGACGCGCCATCTATCTGACGACCGATAGTCGCGCTGGGGTAAGGGGTAACGTTCGAGGATGTGCTTTCGAGTAAACCGTCGTTCACGCCAGCGGCTGCAATATAGTCGATGAGGAATTCCGCATCGCTGCTTGTGACCAGTGTGTAACCCAGTTCTTTCATGCGCTCTTCGATGGCGGAGCGTATGGCAGGGTCAGCCTGATACAACTTGTCTTTTGAGTATCCCGTTGGGGAGAGAGGTTCGCTGCGCCAACCGTATTGGGTGTATCCGCTGGCCACTAACAGGTCTGTGTCACCGGGAATAATCTCCGCGCCACTGCAGGCTACGAGAGTGCCCAGCAAAGCAAAGAGCGGTGAGAGTAAGTAACCTCGGATAGTTTTGTTCATGTCATTCCTGTTGGTGTTCGATGAAAACCATTGTGATGGTAGCAACAGTGTTCCGTGAATGCGATGCACAGGCGTCTTAACCCCGTTGGGATTCGCGGTATTGGGAGGGTGATAGACCGACCGTTTGGCGGAACATTCTCGAGAAGTAAAGAGGATCAAGGTATCCAAGCTTCGCGGCAATGACTTTTACGCTGTGCTGGGTGCTATCGAGAAGGCGGCAGGCGGCTTCCATTTTCATATGCAGGAAGTGGCGCATAGGGGAATAGCCGGTTTCCGCTTTGTAGCGGGTGGCGAAGTGCTGTGGAGTAAGTCCTGTAAAGGACGCTAACTCTTTAAGAGACAAAGAGCTGCTCACTCGCTCCCGCATAAAAGACTGGAGTTCTGTTAGGTGCATCCTGCCCATGTTTTGGCTTCGCTGTCGATCGCGACACAAAGCAAACTCTGCGAGCAGGTGGCGCAGCCGATTAGCGGCGCCAATAAACGCATCCAGGCTGTAACCAGTGCTGCCCACGGTCAGCATTTGCTCAAAACCTGTGAGGAGAGAGGGTTCGACGCCACTGTGAATGCGGTAGTCACCCTCAATTAGCAGATGTTTTACAAACTCGTCTGCATCTGTGCCTTGAAAGTGAACCCAATACAAAGTCCAGGGAGTATCTGTATCAGCGGCGTAGCTGTGCTTCAAGGCGCGTGGCAGGACTACGGTATCGCCGCTGCTTACTGAGAACTGTTCCGCCTGAGTTTTCACTGTCCCGCAACCCTCGGTACACAGCAGAAGTAGGTTGTCGTCGTGGCGTTCTCGATGCATAAAATGTCCATGAGCGCCCGGATAGTACCCCATGGCAGTGGGGTAACAGCCGCAGGTCAAAGGGTGACTCTGAAGGGCGTCTAGTAGGAACTTTGGCGTCACTACGCGGGATGCGCTTGGGGACAGGGGCCAGTTGGAGGGGCGGCTCATGGCAGTGGCTCACAACACTAATTATCTTAATATTATCCATGTTTTTGTTCTTTTCGTCGCTACTCGTAAGCGCTTCACCCTGCTACATTGATGGGTATTACCACAATCAAAGTTCAGGAGTTTTTATCATGAGTCGCAAAATTCCGTTGTTTATCAATGGCGAATTTATGCTGGGCAGCAGTGACCACATTCAGCCAGTAACCAGCCCCGCTACGCAGGAGGTTCTTGCAGAGGTGCCTTTTGCGACGGCAAAAGAAGTGGATTTTGCTGTCGCGAGCGCAAAGGAAGCGTTTGAAACCTGGCGCGAGGTGCCGATCTCAGAGCGCGCACGGTTGATGCTCCGTTATCAGGCGTTGCTCAAAGAGCATCATGATGAGCTGGGTGAAATCCTCGCCAAGGACACGGGGAAGACTTTTGAAGACGCCAAGGGCGACGTCTGGCGTGGCATTGAAGTAGTGGAGCAAGCTGCAAACATTGCGTCCGCCATGATGGGGGAGACCGTTGAGAATGTCGCCGGCGGCATTGATAGCTATAGCTATATTCAGCCACTGGGTGTTTGCGTTGGCATCACACCCTTCAATTTTCCCGCGATGTTGCCGCTTTGGATGTTCCCCATGGCAATCGCCTGTGGCAACACCTTTGTACTAAAGCCTTCTGAGCAGGTGCCCATGACCCCGGTACGGCTCATCGAGTTGTTTATCGAAGCGGGTGCTCCCAAGGGTGTGCTCAATATGGTTCATGGCGGTGCGGAGCAGGTTGATCAACTCATTAATCATGCTGACACGCAGACCGTATCCTTTGTCGGCTCTTCTCGCGTTGGCGAGTACATTTATCAAGCTTCTACCGTGGCGGGTAAGCGCGTGCAGTGCATGATGGGTGCGAAGAACCATATGGTAATCATGCCCGACGCGGACAAAAACGCGGTGCTCAACGCCTTGGTGGGTGCCTCTGTCGGTGCCGCAGGTCAGCGTTGCATGGCGATCTCCGTTGCCGTTTTCGTGGGCGAGTCGGCTAGCTGGATACCTGAACTTGCGGAGCGCGTCGCGACGGCGCGGCCCGGAGCCTGGGATGATGCGGGGGCAGCGTATGGCCCTGTTATTTCCAAGCCGGCCCATACGCGAATACTAGACTTGATTGCCAAGGGGAAGACCGAGGCTAACTGTTTACTGGACGGTTCAGAATGCACCGTTGAAGGCATGCCCGATGGCAACTGGGTCGGGCCAACGGTGTTTTCCGGCGTGACGCCAGATATGACCATCTACAAAGAAGAGATTTTTGGTCCGGTGTTGTGTTGCATGGAACTGGAGACTCTCGATGATGCTCTGGCGGTGATTAATGCGAACCCTATGGGCAATGGAACTTCGATCTTTACTGCTTCTGGCGGTGCGGCGCGTAAATATCAGCACGAAGTCGCGGTAGGGCAGGTGGGAATCAACATTCCGATTCCTGTTCCTCTTCCCTTCTTCTCGTTCACGGGCTGGCGTGGTTCCTTCCGTGGCGACCTCCATCCCTACGGGAAGCAAGCCGTGCGCTTTTACACCGAAACCAAAACCGTTACGGCACGCTGGCGCTACGATGAGTCCGAGGCCGGTAAGCAGCCAAACATGAGTATCAACCTTCGTTGAAGAAGCCTTTTAACGTTCTTTGAAAACAGTCATGAACTGTTTTAGGTAGTGAGCATGGATTTTTCGCTGAGTGATGAACAACAAGCCTTCGTAGAAAGTGCGCGAGCCTTCTCTGACGGTGTCTTGGCACCTAACGCCGCTCTGTGGGATGCAGAGTCGATCTTTCCCAAAGACGCCCTCGCGGCGGCGGGCGAGTTGGGCTTCATGGGTATGTACACGCCGGAGGACGCGGGAGGTCTTGCGCTATCTCGTCTGGATGCCAGTTTGATTGTTGAGGAACTCGCACGGGGCTGTACGACTACAGCTGCCTTTCTGACTATCCACAACATGGCCACCAGCATGATCGGTCGGTATTGCACATCCGAGGTCATTGAAAAGTGGTGCCCTGATCTGGTGATGGGAAAGACTCTGGCTTCCTACTGTCTGACCGAGCCCGGCGCCGGCTCGGACGCGGCGTCTCTGCGCACCCGGGCCGACAAAGACGGTGATGAATATGTTGTTAACGGAAGCAAAGTGTTCATCTCAGGAGCGGGAGAAACCGACGTTCTGGTAGTTATGCTGCGTACCGGTGAAGCCGGCCCTAAAGGGGTTTCTGCACTACTGATACCAGCGGATGCGGAGGGGATTACTTACGGCAAGAAAGAAGAAAAAATGGGCTGGAACGCACAGCCAACCCGCATGGTGACCTTTGAAAACGTGCGTGTACCTCAAGGCAATCGTTTGGGCGCTGAGGGTCAGGGCTTTGCCATTGCCATGGAAGGTCTTGATGGTGGGCGTATTAATATCGCGACCTGCAGTGTAGGCACTGCCCAGCAGGCTCTGCAGGAAGCGGCGAGTTATGTTGCGGAACGGGAGCAGTTTGGACAAGCCATCGCAGAGTTTCAGGCAACCCAATTCAAGCTCGCCGATATGCTCACCGAGGTCGTTGCCGCGAGGCAGATGGTGCGCCTGGCGGCAAGCAAGCTCGATAGTAAAGATGGACAGGCCAGTACGTACTGCGCCATGGCCAAGCGTATGGCCACTGATCTTGGCTTTCGCGTGTGTAACGAGGCGCTACAGCTTTTCGGTGGCTACGGATACGTTCGCGAATACCCTATGGAGCGTCATGTTCGCGACACCAGGGTCCATCAAATTCTTGAAGGTACTAACGAAATCATGCGCGTGATCATCGCCAGACGGCTGATGGTGGACGGCGCTCTGGAGGTCATTCGATGATAAGCAGTAACTCACCCAAACTTCTGGTAGAGCAACGCGGTAACACGGCGCTGGTCACGATTAATAACCCCGCGGCAAACACCTGGGACACCGAGAGCCTTCCGGCTTTACGAGACCTGATTGCTGATCTCAATGCGCAATCCGATATTTATGCGTTGGTACTGACTGGCGCGGGAGAAAAGTTTTTCTCCGCGGGGGCCGACTTAAAGTTGTTTGCCGATGGTGACCCAGAAACTGCGGGCGCTATGGGGCGTTTGTTTGGCGAAGCATTTGAGGCTTTGGCGGACTTTCGCGGTGTTTCTATCGCTGCGGTAAATGGCTTTGCCATGGGCGGCGGATTGGAAGTTGCCCTTGCCTGCGACATTCGGGTTGTAGAGTCCCAGGCAAAACTAGCCTTACCTGAGGCGCGCGTAGGATTGTTGCCTTGCGCAGGAGGAACGCAGCGCCTTGCTCAACTAGTCGGTGAAGGCTGGGCCAAGCGCATGATTCTTTGCAATGAGCGCATTAACGCGGCTACTGCAGAGCGTATCGGTCTTGCAGAAGAAGTTGTCGAAACAGGAACCGCGCTCGAACACGCTCTGGCCCTAGCGTCGCAGGCAGCCCAGCAAAGCCCCAGTGCCGTGGCGCGTTGCAAGCGCTTGATACACAGCGCCCGCGATAAGGCGATCGGTGATGGCCTGGCGGCAGAACGCGACCTCTTCGTAGAATTGTTCAGCACGCAAGATCAACGCGAGGGCGTGAATGCGTTCCTCGAGAAGCGTGAGCCGGAGTGGAAAAATGCCTGACGCGGTTTTGGTGCGGGTAGAGTCAGCAGCCGCTGGGAAACTGGGTCGACTCACTCTCAATAGTCCCGAGACTCTGAACTCTTTGACCCTCGAGATGGTCGAGCTCATACAGGGCGCTCTCGATGATTGGCGGGAGGATCCCTCCGTCGCTGCGATTGTTATCGATGGTAGCGGTGAAAAAGCCTTCTGCGCTGGTGGAGACGTGCATGCTCTGCACGCTTCTTCATCTGGTACCCCCGGCGGACCCTGCGAATACGCTGAGACTTTTTTCGCTCGGGAATACCGCATGAACTACCAGCTCCACACCTATCCGAAGCCCATCATTTGCTGGGGCCATGGGATCGTCATGGGTGGTGGACTGGGTGTGATGGCGGGCTGTTCCCATCGCATTGTTACCGAGGCGACGCGGATAGCGATGCCTGAGGTGAATATCGCTCTGTTTCCGGATGTGGGCGGGAGTTGGTTTTTGAACCATATGCCTGGGGCCAGCGGACGTTTTCTTGCGCTTACCGCGGCTTCGGTGAATGCCTCCGATGCCTTGTTTTGCGGTCTCGCAGATCGCTTTATTTCCGCTGATCAAAAAGACGCGGTGATAGCAGCGCTGCTTGCGGTGAGCTGGGGATCGGACAGCGCTACTAACCACGCCCTGACGCGGCATACCCTGCGGCGCTTTAGTGAGGCAGCGGGCAATGGAGAGCTGCCGAAGGCGCAGGTTGAGCCTTATCTGGAGACCATCAATGCCCTGTGTGATGGCGATGACATTCATGATGTCATCGATCGCATAATGGCTATCGATACTGATGACCGATGGCTGGCGAAAGCCCGTGATGGCTTGATTTATGGCTCGAAGCTGGCCGCGCAGTGGATTGATCGTCAGCTGTTTGAAACCCGGCACAGCTCTCTTCGGGAAGTCTTCCAGCAGGAAGTGCAGTTGGGGACTAACATCATGCGCCATCCGGAATTTGCAGAGGGGGTTCGTGCCTTATTGATCGATAAGGACCGTAAACCCGATTGGTCTTACGCCGAATCTAGAGCTGTACCGGCCGAGTTAGTGGATCAGTTTTTTACCGCCCCCTGGCCTGAAAACCCCCTTGCCGATCTATAACCGTGAAAGGAAGACAAAGATGCAACAACGTGTAGGGTTCATTGGTCTTGGCAATATGGGCGGCCCTATGGCGGCCAATCTTGTCGCCGCGGGTTTTGCGGTGTCGGTTTTTGATTTGTCCGAAGAGGCTTGTAAGGCCTTGGCCGAACAGGGGGCTACAGTTGCTGACTCAGCAAAGGCGGCCGCGGACTCCGCTGACTTTCTGATCAGCATGCTCCCAGCGGGGAAGCACGTCGCAGGCTTGTATCAGGGTGATGATGGTCTACTGTCTTTGCTGGGTTCAAGCACAACCGTGTTGGATTGCTCCACTATTGATGCACAAACCGCGCGCAGTGTGGGTGAAGCAGCGGCGGAGCGGGGGATTGGTTTTCTGGATGCCCCGGTTTCTGGCGGTGTTGCGGCAGCTCAAGCAGGAACCCTTGCCTTTATGTGTGGCGGTGATGCGAAGGTGTTTGAGACCGCGCAGCCGGTGTTGGACGTGATGGGACGCGCAAGCTTTCATGCGGGTCCCGCCGGTGCCGGCCAGGTCGCCAAAGCCTGCAACAACATGTTGCTTGCCGTACATATGCTCGGCACCTGTGAGGCCTTGGCAATGGGCGAGAAGCATGGTCTGGACCCTGAGCGTCTGTCAGAGATTATGTTGGCTAGCTCCGGTCGTAACTGGTCCCTCGAAGTCTATAACCCGTGGCCTGAGGTTATGGAGGGCAGCCCTGCAAGCAATAACTACCAACCAGGATTCATGGTGGACCTCATGGCAAAAGATCTTGGACTCGCAATGGAAGTCGCAGAGGCAGCGGGAGTCGATAACCGCATGGGACAGTTGGCGCAGTCACTTTATAGCGAGCATCAGGATGCGGGTAATGGGACTCGAGATTTTTCCAGTGTGTTGGAACGGTATCGGCGCTAGCAATCTGGGATTACGTCAGGTTCCCGCGATTTCTCGACCTTAACTAAGGTGTTGGTGGACGATGCTCGCTCGATAACGAGTCTCGAGCGATCGCATACCACCTCAATTCTTCAAACTCGGTCAGGTGTTGTGACGCCATTACGGCAGCCTTGTCTTGAGCACCAATTCCGCTGCCGTGGAATATCTTTTTCGCCTCGGCTAGAAGTTCTTTGAAATCTGGACTCGGATGCTTCTCGAAAGCGCTCGCTTCACAAGTGTTACTAGGGTCCAGACGCACCGGAAGTACGCGAACTGATTCGCAATGTTCCCAAAGACCGGTGGTAGGATCTAAGTCGTAGCTCGCGAGGAGCTTGTATCCGTGTTCAGCTACCATCTCCAGTGCGCTTAGCAGATACTCAAACTCTCCCTCACTAATAAAGTAGTTAAAGCTCAGGCGTACCCAGCCCGGCCGCAGAGCGACCTGGCCTTCGACGATTTGCTGGTCGAGAGAATAAGACTGTTCTTCGCTCAACTCCAAGAGTCGATGCCCGTAGGGCCCAGCACAGGAGCAGCCTCCTCGAGCCTGTATCCCGAAGAGGTCGTTCAACAGCGCTACAACAAACCCGTAGTGCAGTTCGCGGTCTTCATGGTTGAATCGCAGCGAGAAGATCGCCAGTCTTTCCGCAGTCTGAGAACCCAGAACATCAATTTTTTTATTAGCCCCCAGGCGCTGCATAGCACGGCAGACGTAGCGCTGTTCGAGTTCTTCGATCTTTGCGGTTCCCACTGCCTGTTGAAGTCCCATAGCCAGACCTGCGCGCACAGACTCCACAATAGCAGGGGTGCCAGCCTCTTCGCGGCGTTCAATATCTTCGAGGTAGCGGTGACGGTGGGGCGATACAAAGCCCACAGTACCGCCGCCAACAACGGCCGGAACTGCGTTTGTAGCAAGCGTTGCCTTGATAGCAAGGACTCCCGGCGTGCCCGGGCCCCCGATAAACTTATGCGGCGATAGAAATACCGCATCGATTTCGCTTCCGGGAAGATTCATTGTGATGTCCACGTAAGGGCCGGCCGCCGCATAGTCCCAAAATGCCAGCGCACCGGCTCGCTTCAGTAGACGAGTAATGCCCGTGACGTCGCTTCGAATGCCAGTTACGTTTGATGCTGCAGAGAAGCTGCCGATCAGAAGCGGTCGATCCGCATAGAGTTCTAACGCTCGCGCTAGTTCCTTTTGATCAATGCCGCCATGCTCATCAAGCGGTATAGAGACCAAGTCCGCAATGGTTTCCCGCCAGGGCAGCTCATTAGAGTGATGCTCATAAGGCCCAATAAAAACTACGGGCCGTTCCGTTGTCGGTATCTGATTTGCAAAACCGTAACGCTCGTTCAACTTATGGGGAAGCCGAAGATTGAGTATTTGAATCACGCGATCAATTGCCGCGGTAGCGCCAGCACCACAAAAAATGACGCGATCGTTCTTTGAACAACCCAGTGCATCCGCGATGATTTGACGGGCTTGTTCTCTCAGTGCTGTGGACTGAGCGCCCGTCATTGAGCTTTCGCTGTGGGTGTTTGCATAAAAGGGAAGCACGGTTCGCTGCAACTGAGCCTCTACGAAAGTCAGCGCACGACCCGAGGCTGTGTAGTCCGCGTAAACCAATGGTTTTGAACCAAATGGCGTGTTGATCGGCATGTATTGGCCGATGACGGATTCACGAATACGTGTAATGAGCTGCTCGGAATTCATTAGTGTTCAAGGCTTCTCTTGTAAGAGATACCAATTTAGTCGCTTTATGGCGCGACATTGTCGAATAATTGGCCGACATTAGGCTATATTACGCGACAAATGTACTGTTTATATGCGTATTTCAATTCAAAGTGATCGTTGTATAGTGATGGGGTGAGTGAGTGTCAGAACGGGTGCAGTTAGACAGGATCGATCGGCGCATTCTCAGCGCCTTACAAGGCGACGCTTCTCTATCACTTGCTGATCTCGCTGAGCGTGTGGATCTCTCCCGTTCTGCTTGTGGAAGACGCCTTCAGAAACTCGAAGAGTCCGATGTCATTAGAGGTCGGGTTACCTTGCTCAACGGTCCGGTAGTGGGATTACCGCTGACGGTGTTTGTTAGCGTTCGCACGAGCCAACACAATGCAGATTGGGCTGACGGTTTTGCATCCGTAGTGGAATCAATACCGGGAGTTTTGGAGGTCTACCGTATGGCCGGTGACATTGACTATCTCGTGAAGGCGGTGGTCGCTGATATGGGAGACTACGATCGTTTGTATCAAGAATTGATACAGGCCGACTTGCTAGACGTGAGCGCCAGCTTCGTCATGGAAGAGATCCGTTACAGCACAGCACTGCCTTTGTGAGCATGGACTTAACGCCGCTGCTGAGCCGTTTCCACGCTGTGGATTAGGGCTTTCGCAGCAGCCCGAATCTCGAGCATGCGGGCGGCTTGTACGCCGCTGTTCATGAAGTAGCTGTCTAACTCCGCGGCCAGTTGTGGGTCGGCCTCAACAGCAGTTGCTAAGTCCTCTAGGGTAGTTCGACCGCCCAGCGAAATACCGTGGCGCGAACGAAAATCAGATACCCGGCGGAACACCAGTGTGATTGCCTCGTCAAATGCCTGCACTTCGCTGACAAGCCTGTTGTAACTTTGGAATGACCGGATTAACTCAGGTTCATCGAGGAGTTGAAAATGGCCGTTGCTTACCAATGCCGCAAAGGTGTCTTGGGTTGCTCCGAACAGATCAACGTAGCTAAGAACGTGGTTGTGGGCAAACGGATACTCATAGCTAACGTCAGGAACAGGCGGAGCTTTGTTAACCTCACCAAAGACAAAATATTCATGGAGAGGCGTTTCAAGAGCTGCCACTTCAAAGATATCTTCAATAGCTCCGAAGCGTTCCCAAGCGATGCTTTCTACGCGCTTGGCTTCTTCAATATCAGCCTTTAGATCGGCAATCAGCCCTGTCAGATACTCCGCGCGCAAGCCATCGTTTACGCGCTCGTCGTTTAAGTTTGCAACCTGAAGACCAATAAACACGCCGATCACTACAATGCTGAAATCAAGGAGAACTGCAAACCAGTTCTGTTCTTTCACGTGCTGGGTAATCCGCCTAAGTAACATTGCTTCAAGTTGTCCATGCCAAACTCATCTATTGCAAACCTTCTCGCATTTACTCGCGAAAGGCCGCGTCATTGCTCGCCCCCGACATTTCCATGTTCGGATACACCTCATCGAAGGTTTCGAGCATAGCTTCTAGTGGAAGGTCGTCATAACTACCACGCTCCCGCACATACTCCATATGACGTCGGCCGGTGGTGTCATAGGGGTGCATGAGGGCTCCGTTGATCGGATCAAACTCCAGGGCGGCGACGTTAAAGCGCTCGCAGAGCTCGATGTTAAATGCCGTTGAGAGTTTGACCCATCGCTCATTCAGCCAGAGTTCCGCGTAGCCGTGCCAGGCGAAAAGGTCAGTGCCCATACTTTCGCTGAGCTTGTCGCTGGTGAGATGGTTAAGAACGTCTGCAAAGCCCAGGCGTGCCGGTATGCCGCGAGCGCGAGCACAGGCAGTCAGCAGCACCGATTTGGGAACACACCAGTTGCTGTCTGCGTCGGCTATAGCGCTGGCCCGGTAGACCTCGGGATCGCGGGAGACCTGATAGGGGTCGTAACGGATGCCATCGCGCACGGTATAGAAAAGATCCTCGGCAATGGCGATGGGATCCTTATTGTTTTTGCCGGCTTGAGACGCGTAGGCGCATACGGCTTCGCTATCACAATCGAGAAACCAACTTGGGGCGAGGGTTTGGGGGCCGGGGGCCATGGCTGTCTCCACTGACTGTATAGCCCAAGGATATCGCGTTGATGCTTTTGCAGCGATAGCCACGGCTCTTAGCAGCCAGTGCCAGTCAACAGCACCGGAAGATGACTAGTGGCGATGGGTGACTTTGCTAAACTCTGACTATGGAATTGTTTCAGACTCTTGCTGAGTGCTCAGTGGCTTTCGCCGGTTTTGCAGCCGTTCACGCAGTGCTAAAAGGCGGAGACAACCTTCGCATACTGCATCGATCTTTTACGATTGTTATGACAGGGTCGCTTGCCTTTATTCTTAGTATCTTGGCGTTGTTACTCGATGAGGTTGGCTTTTCAGAGATAACGCTTTGGAAGGCTAGCAGCGCGGTGGGTTTCGTTCTTAGTGGCTACTGCGGGATTCTGTTTTTTTCAAGCCATCGGCAGCTCACAAAGCTTGATTACGGCCCTCAATCACGCGTGTTCTTCGCGATAGCCGCACTACTGCTACTCCTTCCCTGTCCCGTTTTTTTGCTTAACATGGGAGGTTGGTTATGGGAGTCCAGCGCTGAAGTCTACGGGTTAGCACTGGCGATGATCTTGACTTCGGGCGTTGTCGCTCTTTTGGGTGGTTTTTGGTTTTCATTGGCTATCGCGATAAAGGCAGTGAACGAAGGGAGCGGGCGATTGGATTCCAATTCACCAGATTAGGGCCAAACGTACGCTGTTTGCTTCAGCCGCCACCCGCCAGCAAGGTCTTTGCCGCGTCTATAAGTCGCTCGGCGTCATAGGCACTGGTGCTGAAGACTCCATTGAAGCGCTCGCTTTGAAAGTAGTACCGATCGGATTCCGGATTGTGCAGCACGACAAGATGGTCGATGTCATTGTCTTTTCCAAAAGACACTCGCAGGGCCTCACCAGCATTGGCTGCGTCGTCGTCCGCAGCATCTACCAACCCACTGACTTGCAAGCTGCCAAGAACATCCACGAATTTGGCGCTTAAGCTTGCGTTCGCAATTTGACCGTCGTTGCTAGTCCAGTCGCCGTCGTCCCTAAAAAAGTCCACGCCGTAGAGCGAGAACATAGTGGGCGTTCGCCGGGATAGGAGGCGCGTGTCTAGCCAGCTGTCGATGTCCACAGGAACGTCCAGACTACTAAGGGAGAGGACATAGACTGCGTCTTCATCGCTCATGCGTGCATGGATTTTGCCCAATGCTGCCGTGCTGCCAAGGTATACGGTGGCTTCGTCGCCATCACCTCCCAGTGTTACCCGGCGCCTGAATTCGCTGTCAGCGACCTCGAAGCGTTTTGCAGCGCCAGCGGTCTCTGCTACGGAGAATCCTGGGTCGTTGCGCAATAGCGCGTTAAGCAGTTTCTCTGCCTTGTTGCTGTCAGCGGGGAATCCCAGATCAAGTCGCCATCCGCCTTCGTCCAGAACAAGAACCAAGGTAGCGCCATCGTTGTTAGAAAGCTGGATACGTTCAACGGCGTCGACCGCCATACCGGTAATGAGTGCATCGCGGCTAAGCTCATTGGGAGTTTCGGGCCAATAGAGCACCGCTACCAGCACGAGCTGTACGAGAAACGCCGCGGAGAGTATTCGAAGCATCACGCAAGAATCTCCCTTAGTTGCGATCGCCGGCGCCTACGCTGTAAGCGCCACACACCGTAGATCAGCAGCAGGAACAGTAGAGCTCCAGCGTAGTTACCATACTCAATCGAGGCCTGCGTATCTTGGGGAAGTGCAGGAAGCGTACGATTGAAGTGAGCACGGGCTCGTATACTCATTAGACTGCTGTCCTGCAGTGCCCAGTCCACAGCGTTCATCAGAAATTCCAAGGGCCCAAAGTACTGTGTGCCGGACGCCGCTATAACACCACTGAGTATCTGGTCACTGGCAAAGTCGTTGGAGCTCACAAGGATGAGGCGTGATGAGGCGGGAGACTTACTGATTAGCGCGGTGCTAGCTGCGTCCGCCACCCCATTGTCCATCTCGTCGCGCGGCGACGGGTCGGGTACCTGATTGAAGAAGCTCGTGAACTCGCCACTAAGTACCGTAGCGACGGTGGCGCGCTCTCGAGACTTGCCCTGACCAGAAAAACTATTTTGTCCATTGTCGTTGAGGCTGGGCATGACATTGACTGCCTCTGAGGTCCAGGCCGCGTCTGAGCTGCTCAGTAGCTCTTCGGTACTAAGTCCTGATCGAGGCTCAATGCTAAGCGGTGAAGCCCAGCCCACGGTCAGATTTGGTAAACCTTGCGTAATGGGATGGTCGGCGTTTAAACCGTCGTCGCGAATATCCAGAAGATAGGGGTAATCAACAAACTGCATTTCCCGAAACTCATACTCACCCACGCGGCGAAGCACAGGCACGGGAAACGCCGCTTGGCGATCGTCCAGCACCACCGTGCTCTCAATGTGAACCCCATAGTGTGCTAACCACTCGCTCAACCCACTATCAACCTGGCGAAGCTGTAAGGCCGAGCCCCGGGTTTCTATGGAGCGAGGAGAGCTGGCCACAATCACTGTTCCGCCACGCATCAGATACTGGTCAATGGCAAACACGGCTTGTTCGCTAAGTGCCTCTGGAGCCATGACCAAGAGTACATCGGCACTGGAGTCGACGCTGCCATCGTCGAGGTCCTCCATGAGAATGCTGTGATCCTGACTGATAGTTTGTTGCAAGGTGCCAAAACTATGGCCCTGGGGAGGCATGCCCTGCCGTGCCTGACTGCTCGCCGGCAGCGACAGTGCGATAGTGCGTGTGAAACCGCTCGCGAAGCGTCGCAAACCCGCTTCCAGCGCATCCCCAAAATCTGAACTATCAAAACGCCCCGTGGGCAGTTGAATAACTTGATGGTCGTCTTCGAGGGTCAGATAAAAGTAAAACTGATTCTCGTCGCCTAAAGCGGTGACCATGGGCTGAAAGCCCCACTTTTCTACTATGAGCGCGGCCTGTTCTCCGTTGTTAGCCTCAGGCTCGATAAAATCGATATTGAATTTGCTCTGAGAGTTTGGAATCAGCGCCTCGGCTTCGGCGCGAATCGCATCGCGGTACTCCACGAGTATCTCGGGCAGCTTACTGTCGGCGGATACATACGCCCTGAGTGTCACCGGTGCGTTGATCTGGTCGAACAGTTCTCCGCTGCTGCGATAGCTGTAGAGTACGTCGCGTATTGCCCTTGTGACGTCAAATTCAGGATTGCGAAGCAGGACATCGGGCTGTCCGCTTTGGGCCATTTTGACCTCGATGAAGTCGGAGAAGCCCAAGATCTCTTCTTCGTCTCCGTACTGCACCAGAACATTGAAGTAGGCGTTAACTAAGGCTGACTGGTAGCGATCTGCGACCTGAAACGGTGTGGCTTGAATGCCATACTCTTCATTGGCTTCTTTCTCTGCCGCTGCATCTTGGGCCGGGTCAACAAACTCGACCCGGACTTTGCCGTTCCCGGCAACAGCGTACTCGCGAAGAAGATCACGAAGTTGCGGCACCAGCGGAGCGAGGAGTGGGTGTGAACGCTCACTAAAATAACCGCGGATCAGCAACGGCTCCTCAAGCTGTGACAGTAGCGTTTCGCTGGGCTCTGACAGTGAGTAGAGCTTGCCCTCGGTGACGTCCGTTCTTAGTCCAGGAATTTTGTATAGCCACAGTCCGGCGAGAACCAGGTTGAGTATTACGAGAGAAATTCCAAGGCGCCAGGCGCGGTGCCGCGCACTGCTGTGTTGCGACCAGCGGCCGCGTTCTAATGCATAGACATTCAGGCTTAGGAAGGCGAGGGTGACTGCGATGTAGTAGTAGAGGTCGCGAAGATCCAAGACTCCTCGGGTAATACTCTCAAAACGGGATCCAGAGCCAGTTAGACGCAAAAACTCCGCAAGGTTTCCGCCAAAAAAGCCCAGAAGAAGTTCGCTTCCGGCCATGTAAAGAACACCACATAGGGCTACGCTACCCATGAGACTCACAATTGCGTTATCGGTTCTTGAAGACACAAATAGCCCTACCGCCAGGTAGCTGCATCCGAGAAGCAAGGTGGCGAGATAGCCGGCAAAGACCGGGCCCCAATCAAGGGTCGCAATACGCCCAACGGTTAGAGGGAGCAGAAGTGTTGCTGTAAGCGCGAGAGTCAAAATGGCGGTGCAGGCAACAAACTTGCCCATGACGAACTGCCAAAGAGGCACCGGCAAAGTAAGCACATGCTCGAGGGTGCCACTGCGTCTCTCTTCGCTCCAGCTTCGCATGGTCAGCGCCGCGCACAAAAATATCAGAAGCAGCGGCATCCATTCGAACAGCGGGCGTACATCAGCGATGTTTCGTGCAAAGAACGCCTCGACCCAAAAAAACACGAACAGGCAGATGGCCAAGAAGCTTGCCAGGAAAAGCCAGGCAACAGGCGAGGAGAAAAATAGCTGAAGCTCTTTTCTAGCAACACGGGTTAGCACGTGATCAGGACCCATGACTGACTCCCTTTTCTTTCACGGCTTCACGAAAGATTTGCTCGAGGTTACGCCTCAGGGGCGTCAAAGAGTAGAGCTTTGCACCGCTATCGATGACTGTGCGGCTGATATTTCCGGCAGCGGTGTCCATTACCGCACTCTCGTGCAAACTCAGTGTGAGGGTCAGCTTGTTGGCCGCAGCATCAAGCGTGGCTACATCGGCTATTTGCGGAAGGCGCGTTAACAAGCTAACTAAGTTAGGTGCATCGTCACTGCTGGTGAGGAGTAGCTCGCGACTCTCACGAAGCGCCGCAAGAGGTGAGTCCAGCGCCAAAGAGCCATTAGAGAGTACTAGCACGCGCTCACAGAGTGCATCGACTTCCTGCATGATGTGCGTTGACAGGATGACCGTGGCTCGGGTGGATAGCTCACGCACCAGATCACGCATGTGCTCGTTTTGTTGTGGATCCAGACCATTCGCGGGTTCATCCAGAATGAGCAGATCCGGCTCACCGAGAATTGCCTGGGCAACGCCTACGCGCTGCTTGAATCCCCGGGAGAGTTGTCCAATGGGATCAAAGAACCGATCACCCAGCTCCGTAGCGTCTACGCTGTAGCGAATGGCACGACGTTTACTATCTCCCCGAAGCCCTTTCAGATGAGCTGCGTAATCGAGATAGTCTGCAATAGACATCTCCGGATAGATCGGCAGGTTCTCGGGAAGGTAACCAAGGCTTCGTTGAAGCTCCCGCGCATGAAGGTTCAGATCTTTGCCGCCAATTTGCACCGAGCCTGCCGTGGGTTCTAAAAATCCACTGAGCATTTTCATGACTGTCGTCTTACCCGCTCCGTTATGGCCGAGTAGCCCTACTACTTGACGTTCTTCAATGGAGAAGGACAGGTCTTCAACAGCAGTTGTTTTACCGTAGTATCGGGTAAGAGACTTGACGTCGATCATAGTCGTTGGTCGTCTTGGAGAGGGTTAAAGGAGATAGTGCTGAGTAATCCTCAGGGCAGCAAAAGTTTAACGATGAATACCAATAGAACCGCGGTGACAATGCGGCGTATCCAGACTTCGCCACCTTGTACAGAAAACCGTGCGCCGAAGTACCCGCCCAAGGCATTACCTGCGGCCAGGGCCAAGCCAAACTGCCAGTGAATAGACACGGCTGCCGCGAAAACAAGTATGGCAAAAAGATTGTAGGTCAGTGCAATAAAAACCTTATGCATATTGGTTCGTACAAGATCTAAACCCATCACGCGGTGGAGTATTGGCATGAGAATGAAGCCAACACCCACTTGAATAAAACCGCCCCAGCAACCCGCACCGAACATGAGAATGTGGCCCAAGATCAACTTCTTGCGCGTTAATGGGCTGCCGTCATTCTTGTGCTTCTTGCTGGGAAGCTGCATCAAAACGAGCACTGCGAGCATCACGACAGCAAGAACGCGGTCAAACCACTCACCGTCGAGATTGACCCCGACCATGGCACCCAAGATAGCACCAGGAATGGCTGCGGCAGAGAGCGTCAGACTGAGCCGAAACTCGGAAAACCCACGCCGGAAAAACGTGCGTACGGCTACGATGTTTTGCGCAATGATAGAGATTCGATTGGTGCCGTTGGCTTCCGGTCCCGAAAGGCCCAGAAACAGCATGATGGGCACTGTCATTAACGAACCGCCGCCGGCGATCACATTGAGAACTCCGGCGACGGTGCCGGCGGCCATCAATAGCGCTAGTTGCCAGAGTTCTATACCCACGCTTTATGCCGCCTTGTAAGCTTCAACGCTTTGTCTCAGTCGTCGCCCCAAGGCTCTCGCATCGTGACAAACTCTTCTGCCGCGGTAGGGTGGATACCAATAGTGCTGTCAAAGGTCGCTTTCGTTGCACCGGCTTTGAGTGCGATACCGATGCCCTGGATAATCTCGCCCGCATCAGGGCCCATCATATGAACACCAACAACACGGTCTGTCGCATCATCGACAATGAGCTTCATGAACGTTTTCTCATCCCGACCACTAATGGTGTGCTTCATGGGGCGGAATGTGGATTTGTAGAGTGTGATGTCGCCAAACTCAATCTCGGCCGCGCTCTCAGTGAATCCGACGGTGCCGATGTTAGGCTGACAAAAGACTGCGGTGGGTATGAAGTCGTAGTCCACGTCCTTCTGAAGATCGCCGTATTGACGCCTTGCAAAAGACATCCCTTCAGCGAGGGCGACGGGTGTGAGTTCCATGCCGCCGATTACATCGCCTAAGGCGTAGATGCTCGATTCCGCTGTTTGGAAATGTTCATCCACATCGATGGTGCCGTGGCTGGTCAGTTTCACGTCTGTGTTCTCCAGTCCCAGCCCGTCAAGATGCGGACGGCGACCGGCCGCACAGAGAATTGCATCGACTTCCATGCTACTGCCGTCGGTGAGCTCCACCTCAATACCATCGCTGGTGCGCTTTGCACTGACAATATTCGTCTCAAAACGGAGATCGACACCGGTCTTTCTGATCTCCTGGGCGGCATGAGCCCGGATATCGCTATCAAAGCCGCGAAGGAACAGAGGTCCGCGGTAGAGCTGCGTCACGCGTGAACCAAGACCGTTGAAAATCCCGGCAAACTCCACCGCGATGTATCCGCCGCCGATGATCAGAAGACGTTCCGGAAAACTCTCGAGATCAAAGATTTCATTACTGGTGACCGAGAGGTCGTTGCCGGGAAAGTCCGGTTTATAGGGCCAGCCGCCGGTGGCGATAAGTATTTTGCTGGCCGTGTAGTGCTGGTCGCCCACCGCAACAGTATTGGCATCTATGATTCGCGCTCGGCCATCGATGAGCGTGGCATTCGCACCATCCAGCATGTTTCGGTAAATGGCATTAAGGCGGGCGATTTCGGTTTTTTTGTTGTCCCGAAGCGTGCTCCACTCGAAGCGACGGTCTCCACTGTCCCAGCCAAACTCCCGGGCATCATCAAAGGCTTTGCCGAACTCGGACGCATAGACGTACAACTTTTTCGGCACGCAACCGACATTTACGCAGGTGCCGCCCATGTAGCGGTCCTCGGCTATCGCGACGCGCGCTCCAAAGCCAGCAGCCATGCGCGCAGCACGAACACCACCGGATCCTGCACCGATGACAAATAGGTCGAAATCTAGATCACTCATTGCTGTTCCTCCTGAGGGCGGGCATTCTAGCAGGCCTCGGCCGGGGGGTTTATCTGCGTTTTTTCGTCATCCTGTCGGACACTAATAATTGAGAGTAGTTGCATGAAAAGATTGATTCAGTGGCTTGTCGTCGTTTTGTTTATCGCCTTGCTTTTTGGGGTTTGGACCGCCAGAAGCGCAATGCGGGTCGCGGTGGGTTACAGCGCTAAACAGGTTTGTTCAGCTGTGTTTGTGTCCGGCCTCCCGGAAGAGTTCGTACTGGATCGCGACGTGCTCCCGAATATGGCGATCTTGGGCCCTCTTCTGGGGTCTTTGAATGTACATACAGACAGGGCTGCTGGTGTGGTTTCGGCGTCACTTTTGGGTGTTAGCGCGCAAGCGGTGCACTTAAGCGGAAGAGGGTGCAGTTTGAATGCTACGGGACCGGTTGTTGCGCAGCTTACGTTGGTTAAGGAGGGCCCAGAAAGCCCTGGAGTGCCCGCGGAATTGAGCCAAGCAGTCGAGGCTGCGTTTGCAGAGCCCAGTCCTGCGACGGGCTCCAGAAATACTCTGGCACTGCTCGTGGCCACCAACGGTGAGCTGCGTTTAGAGCAGTACGTCTCGCCTGTTACGCAGCAGACGCGCTTACAGGGCTGGTCTATGAACAAAAGCCTCATGTCGACCTGGGTAGGTATCCAGACGCAGAAGGGCGAGTTGGACTCGGCACAGACCTTGAACGTACTTTTGGCAGATGACCCTGAAGCTCCCGAGCTAGACCCGGGGCTTACGCTTCTGCATCTGTTACAAATGGAGAGTGGTTTGGATTTCGTCGAAGTCTACGGCCCCGGTAGTGACGTGACCAAGATGCTGTATACCGCGCCGGCCATGTGGCAGGTGCCTGCGGGCAAGGGTCAGGCTTATGCTCCGGGTCAGCACTTCTCCTACTCCAGCGGTGACACCGCTTTTGCCAGCTACCTTTGGCAGCGGAGCCTCGATGAACCTTACGAAGATTGGATCGCACGCGAGTTTACTGCGCCTCTCGGAGTTGACTCACTGGTAGCAGAAGCCGACGCCAGTGGGGTACAAGTGGGATCGAGTTATGCGTACCTCACGGCCCGGGATTGGCTACTGGCCGGACAGCTCTGGCTCGACGCCTGGCACGGGCGGTCGACGCTACTCTCCCAAGAGTGGCTTCGCGACTCCGTGTCGGCCAGGCCTTCGGATCCTCAGGGCCAGTACGGTCGCGGTTTTTGGCTGAACACCGATGGAGTCGCCTTTGAAGGACTGCCCGACAATCTCTTTTATGCAGGTGGCCACGCGGGGCAGTTTGTCGTCGTCATTCCTGAATGGGAGATGGTTGTTGTGCGACTCGGACTTACAGAGTCTGGTGTGAGCACGGGTGTACATGACTTTCTGATCGCGCTGGCAGGTCTCAGGGCTTCGGGGATCGCGTCAGAGTGAAGCTCTCCGAGATTTACCGCTACCCCATAAAGTCTGCGCGCGGCCACGCTGTGGATTCGGCGATGGTGGATCGCTTTGGGCTGGTCGGTGATCGCCGGTGGATGCTCATCGACGGCGAAGGACAGTTTTACAGCCAGCGCCGAGCGTCCTCGATGGCATTGCTCGATGTGACTCCTGTGAACAACGGGCTTCGACTTGGCTACGCCGGTGACAGCATGAAGGTCAGTACCCCCGACAACTCTCACGAGGTCGAGGCAACGGTCTGGGGCCACACTATGCTTGCGTTTTGTGCCGAGAGCTCGGCTAACAGTTGGCTGAGTGAATGTTTGGGTGAAGACCTGCGGCTGGTGTTTTGCCCCGAAGGCGCAGAGAGAAAAGTCGATGGCGCTTATTTGCCGGACAGCGTGCGCGAACAGCATGTGGCTTTTTCTGACGGGTTCCCCCTGTTGATAGTTTCCCAGGCATCGCTTGATGACTTGAACTCTCGTCTACCAGAGCCCGTAGCTATGGATCGCTTTCGTCCTAACCTGGTTATTGAGGGAACTGGAGCCTACGCTGAAGATCAGTGGCGAAGCCTGCGAATAGGCACCACAATGCTGGAAGTGGTAAAGCCTTGCTCGCGTTGTGCTATCCCCTCCATCAACCAGCAAACCGCTGAGAAAGACTCCGCGATCAACCGTGTCCTTGCCAGTTACCGGCGCAGAGATGGAGTCATTTACTTTGGTATGAACGCGATTGTTAGCGCGGGTGATGGGTTCACTGTAGGTGATGCGGTAATCGTGCTGGATTAACCACAAAAATTGCCGAAGAACGATCGCCCTTATTTCCACGCAGAGGCTGGTACACTGCGCGCGATTTTTTTATCAACACAAAAATACGCGAAACTATCGAGGCATCGCTATGTACATACTTACTCGTCTTTTTAGTCGATTTTTGGCAGCCAGCAGCACTTTGCTATGCGCCCTTTCACTTTCGGTTACTGCGAACGCTGTCGACCGCATTGAGCTGCGAGACGGCTCCGTGGTGATGGGAACGGTTAAGGATGCCGATGCGGGCACCGTGACGATCGACACGGCTTTTGCCGGCACGCTGTCAATTGATCAATCGGCCATCGTTGGAATGACCGTTGAATCAGGTCTGGTGCTACAGATGGACGATGGGAGTGTGCTGGAAACGCCACGCCTCGAAGTAGCGGACGAGCAATTGGCACTGTCTGAGCAAACCAATCGAAGTTATGCACTTGAGCAACTGACTCGCATCAATCCAGAGCCTTGGGAATTGGGGGATGGCTATAACTTTGGAGGCCTGGCAAGTTTTGGCTTTGAGAGTCAACGCGGTAACACAGATACCGATGAGCTCAACTATCGTTTTGAGACGCGCTGGGAAAGCCTTGTTGATCGTTTTCGTGTTGAAGCCTACGGTGAGGTCAACGAGGCCAACGGGATCAAGAACGCAGAAAACTGGACGGCCCGAGGTCGCTATGATCGCAACCAAACTGGCAACTGGTATTGGGGTGGCGGCGTGTCGGCAGAGCAGGATCTGTTCGCGGACTTAGACCTTAGAACATCGATTGGACCTTATCTCGGCCGAAGATTCTTTACCGAACCGGTATTCGAACTCGAAGCTGAAACGGGTCTTGCATACATCTCAGAAGATTTTATCAGTGCTGACGACCGGGAATATCTTGGTAGCACCTGGGACATCCACATTGGCAGTAACTATCTTGGTGGTGACTCTCGCCTCTACATAGACCACAAGGGTATCTGGAACCTGGATGAAGTTTCGAACATCGTTCTTAACACAACCTTAGGGCTATCCTTTCCATTGCTGCTAGGTATTGAGGCGGCCGCCGAGTTTGTTTATGACGTTAACACTGGTGCAGTAGACGGCACCGAAGAGGTTGATCAGACCTACCGCCTTCGTATCGGATACACCTGGTAAACCATCTCTATAGTCTTGCGCGGCGCACGGCCGCAGCAAGGCTATCCAGAACCGGTAAGGTCTCATTAAGAGACAGACAGGCGTCGGTAATACTTTGTCCGTAACGAAGAGACTCCTTCGCGCCAATAGGCTGATTGCCGGCCACTAAGTGGCTCTCCAGCATCACACCACGCAAGGCAGTCTGTCCTTGCTCAATCTGGTCGCAGATATCTGCGGCGACAACAGTTTGACGCTGAGGGTCTTTCTCACTGTTCCCGTGGCTGCAGTCCACAATAAGGCCTGGTTCTAAACCAGCGGTGGTCATGGCCGTTGCTGCATCTCGTACCGCTGCTGCGCCGTAATTGGGTCCACTGCTTTTACCGCCACGAAGGATAAGGTAGCTATGGGGGTTCCCGCTGGATTGAAGAATCGCAGGCGTACCTTCGCGTGTTAGGGACGGAAACCAGTGACTGTGATTGGCGCTGCGGATGGCATCAATGGCCACGCCGATATCGCCGTTGGTGGCGTTTTTAAAGCCCACGGGCATCGATAGGCCTGAGGCGAGTTCCCGATGGATTTGGCTTTCGACGGTGCGTGCACCTATCGCAGCAAAGCTTACAAAGTCCGCGTAGTACTGACCGAAAGTCGTGTCCAAAAATTCGCTCGCCGCGGGTAGACCGAGGTTGGCAATGTCCTGCAGAACGTTTCTTGCAAGGCGCAGACCCTTGTTAATGTGAAAGCTGCCGTCAAGATCGGGATCGTTGATTAAGCCTTTCCAGCCTACGACCGTGCGCGGTTTTTCAAAATACACCCGAAGCACGGGAAGGATCGCGTCGTTGAGATCAATGCAGTGAGATTTGAGTGCGCTCGCGAACTCGAGTAGCGCCGCGGGATCATGTACCGAGCAAGGGCCGACGATCACCAGTAAACGGGGGTCTTTTCCCGCCAACACATCTTCGATCTGCCCCCGCGCTTCACTGACGGTAGCGGCCTGCTCCACGGACAAAGGCTGCTCGTCAGCGAGCACCCAGGGCGTTATCAACGGTTGGGCCTGTTGGATGCGCGTATCGTAAATGCGTTGAGTCATGGTTGAGACCGTGGTGTTTCGAGCCGCGCATTTTGCGCTGCACAGGCGGGTGTAACAACCCCGTTTTAAGTATCGGCGGTGGCGGCGCGTTCTCTGAGCATACGTTGAAGATCAGCAACCCGTGCTCTGCTGATCGTAATTCTTGTCGAAAAGAGCAGCGCCAGAAACATACCTGGGAGCGACCCCAAGCCAAACGCAATCACAAGACCATCAAGAATGGAGTCATCCAGCGTCCCGGGCAGCATGCCCGCCTCAAGTCCGATGATATCCAGTGCAAGACCGCCGTAGAGCGGCCCGAAGACCGTTGCAAACTTCTGAGAAAAATTGCTTGCGGCAAAGAAGCCCGCTTCCTGTCTCAGACCATGCTCCCACTCATGTTCATCGGTAATGTCCGCAATGATTGACTGCGTTTGAATGCCTCTCATTAAAAAGCAGTACATGAAGATCAGCATAAACACGAAGTTCAGGCCGAATAGCAGTGGGTTATTGTCTGCCGGCAGAATGTTCAGCATCCTCAGCGGATAAAGCCACAGGCAGTTAAGTATGAGGCCGATGGTTGCGTACTGAAGTAGTTGATACTTTTCCAGACGACGGCCCAAAGGTTGGAGGCTCAGCATAACGAACAGCACAGCCAGCAAACTTGGGACGGACAGGATTATCGAAATCTGCCGAGCGTCAAACTCCCAATAGTAGGTCCAAACCAGCATGTTTAGTGCGGAAATAGCGCCGTAGCTCGCCATCAAGGTCACTTCGAAACCGATAAGGTAGCGAAAGCTGCGATTGCCAAGAGTACGAAGGAGGTCTTGGGTGAGGGTATTGCCGACTTTGCGCGGCGGGGGTAAGGGCTGGGTGTCTGAGGGCGACGCGTAACGACGGGTGCCAAAGGTGGTGACGCTGGCGAATAGCCAACAGACCGCGCAGGAAAACGCACCGTAGACGGGATAATTGCTTTGCAGAAAGCGGCCGTCCTGCCCATCACTGGACTGGAAAATCAACGTGAGTGCCACCGCAGGCATGAGCACGCCAAAAAGGAACATGTAGGCGAGTCGCGCGCCAAGTATCTGACTGCGGCCGTGATAGTCGCTGGTGATCTCAGCAGAAAGAGCCAGGTGCGGGATTGAAAACGTGGTGACAAAGGTACGAACCCACAAGGACCAGAACAATAGCCACGCCGCCAATAGCGGGTCGGAACCTATTAGCGCGCTTGGGGGAGCAAACAAACCAATAAACCCAAGGCCTAGCGGAATAATGCTCCACGCCATAAACGGGTGGCGTCGCCCCCGGGGACTTCTCAATCGATCGGAGAGCGTACCTACCAGCGGATCCGAGATCGCGTCCCAAATAAGGCTTAAAGCAATGATCAGGCCGGTGACCGTGCCATTAAGCCCAAGCACCTGCGTGTAGAAAAGCAGAATGAACATGGTGTACGCGGCTTCTTTTACCGCATACACGGCACCGCCCGCGCCATAGATAAGACGAATGCTTAGCGGGGGCATGCTTGCGCTGTGGTCATGCTCGGGGTCAGTATCTCGCTGCATAGGATCTTAAGTATCACCCATCCTCAAGGCGCGTGTCTGCGTATGCATGAGAACCCACGTGAAGAGGATTTAGCACCCAATGCCCGAAGGACCGGAAATACGCCGCGCTGCCGACCGTATCGCTCACGTACTGGTTGATGAGCCTATCGAAGAGGTGCTGTTTGCGTTTCCCGATTTGCAGCGATTCACCCCCGTGCTAAGCGGGCAACGGGTACTCGAAGTCGAAACGAGGGGCAAGGCATTGCTGACGCATTTTGATAACGACTATGCAATCTACTCGCACAATCAGCTCTATGGTGTTTGGAAAATTGCCAAGCGGGGGAAAATGCCCGCTACAAACCGCTCCCTTCGCCTTGCTCTACATACTTCGCGACACAGTGCTTTGCTATATAGCGCATCTGATATCAGTGTGTGGCCCAGGGATGAGCTGGGTATGCACACTTTTCTCGCCACTCTTGGGCCTGACTTATTATCCGCCCGATTGGAGTGGCAGGACGTAAGTGAGCGCCTTCAGTCACCGCGTTTTGCAGGGAGGTCCCTGGCGGCTCTCTATCTTGACCAGCACTTTCTCGCCGGTAGCGGTAATTATCTGCGATCGGAAATACTGTTTTGTGCGGGGCTTCATCCCAAGCGTCGTCCTAAAGACCTTAGTCGCGGTGAGCGAGGTTTACTCGCACGAGAAACCTTGAAGCTGCCTAAACGTAGTTATGAAACCGCTGGTATCACCTTGCCTCCACGACTGGCCGCGACCTTGAAAAAGAAGGTTAAAGGTTTCGAGCGGCGGCGCTTCTTCGTTTTTGGACGGGATGGGCGAGCTTGCTATCAGTGCGGCGATAAAATACGCCGAGACAGCATCGGTAGTCGACGCATTTACTGGTGTCCCACCTGTCAGCCCGAATCATGACACCGGGGCTCAAAGATCTCTGGTTTCTGCCGCTAGGAGGTTGCGGAGAGATCGGCATGAATTTAAATCTTTATGGGCACGATGGTGCCTGGCTGATGGTTGATTGCGGTATCACCTTCGAACGAGATTCCACGAGGATACGACCCAGGGTGCAAACACCGGACCCTCAATTCATTGCTGAGCGTAAGGACGCTTTGGCAGGCATCGTACTTACCCATGCTCACGAAGATCACATCGGTGCAATTCCGCTGCTGTGGGAACGGTTTCCTGTGCCCGTGTACACCACGCCGTTCACGGCTGAAGTTCTTCGTCGCAAAGCAGCGGGACGTGGGGGCAAGATTCCCAGCCCGATCATTGAGTGCATTCCGGGAGAAGAGCAGACTATTGGGCCTTTTAGTGTTCGATGGCTCCCCATCACTCATTCGACACCGGATACCTGCGCGCTGCATATTCGCTGCACTGCGGGCAGCCTCCTCCATACCGCCGACTGGAAAATCGACGAGACGCCTCAAGTGGGCCCGGGCTTTAGTGCTGATTGGTTTACCGCTGCAGGCGCGAGTGAGCTTGATGCGGTGGTTTGCGATTCGACCAATGCCATCGTTCCGGGACACTCCATCAGCGAATCTATCGTACGGGACGGTCTGCTAAAAGCTGTAGCTGCTTGCGAGGGGCGCGTAGTGGTGGCCTGTTTTGCCAGCAACATCGCGCGAATACATAGTCTCATTGATGTGGCCTTAAACACCGGGCGCTATCTCGGGCTCCTGGGACGTTCCTTGCAAACAATGCATTCTGCGGCTTTGAGTGTTGGACTCCTGGAGCGCTCTAAACGTCTTATAGAAACCGGGCACCTGGGGTATCTTCCGCGAGAGGAGGTACTCATCGTAGCAACGGGGAGTCAGGGTGAGCATGGTGCTGCTCTTCAGCGCTTGGCAGCAGGAAGCCATCACGAACTGGAGCTAGAGCCAGGAGACACTGTGATCTTAAGTTCTCGTGTAATCCCCGGTAATGAAGAGTCAGTTGAGCGACTGCTAAAGCGCTTTCGCGATCAGGGGATCAGCGTCATTGACGGAGATAGCGCCCTACAGCCAGTTCACGCATCGGGCCATCCTTGTCAGGAAGAGTTAGCGTCAATGTACCAATGGTCCCGTCCGCGTCTTGCGGTGCCTGTACACGGCGAGCAGCGGCACATGAAAGCGAATGCCAAGATCGCCCGAGAAAACGGCGCGCAAATGGCCTTAACCGGCGAAAACGGCGATCTCTTCTATCTCGCGCCCGAGCCTGGACTTCGACGTAAAGTCGCGGTGGTGGGTCGATTAGAGCAGGACGAAGATGGCCGTCTCTCGGCTGTACCTCCTCCTTGAGTGAATTCTGCAGGGGCGCTCGCCGAGATGAATAACCTGAAGTTCAGATTTTATCCGAGGGATTTTTTCCCGCGAGAATGCGGTCATAGCGAGAACGCAGGTGATCGTGCTCTTCAAGGTTTGCCAGTGCATCGAGATGACCCTTAGCTGCGGGATCGCTCGAAGGACGACTTCCATCATCGCGTTTTGTTTCGTTGCGATCTGCCACTCGCGCTGCACGCGCTTTTCCGTCATTACTCGATTGCACACTGCTTCGAAACTGCAGCAATACAAAAATAAGAGAGCCGTAGACAATGACGATCTTCGCAATCAAGGCATAGATCAGCGTGCCCGGATGTTGTTGCGCGAGATAAATTCTCACGTCGTCATAGATCAGTGAGCTGACGAAGGCGAAGAGCAGCACCGCCGCAGATCGAGCGAGTTTGCTGCGATGCTTGCCCAGGAAGTACAGCAGTGACGAGTATTTTAAGATCCTAAAGATGGACATGGTTTCTAAATACCGATGTTTATGCCCAGGAGTAAAGCGACGACTCCGAAGCCTTTCCAGCCCAGCCCGGACCAGATCTCCTTTTCTTTTTCGGCGACCAGATACTCAAGGTCCTGGTCTTCGTAATCAGCTTCGCTACGGCCGGCGTGAATAATATCCTGCCGAACCTTGGCCACAGCGGCTTCCCGTAGTCGTTTGCGCAGGGCTTTGGGCATGCGGGACTTTGATCCGCTTTCAGCCTCTGTCATTGGGTGAACTCCATCTCTCGGATTAGTAACAGCATACTCCAAAGGATAGTACCGGGCTTGCGGGCGATACAACCGAGGCTGTGCAATACAGGCGCTGCCTGCGGTGGCGCGAGTGTTTGCTGCGATTAACCGCACTGCGCAACGTGTCTTCTGATTTCTCTGCTCAAAAAATGAGCGTTACAAAACGAATTTTTCTACCTACACTGGAGTTGGGGTAACGTAATAACAACAAAGGTACCGCGTATGTTAGAGAAAGAATTAGCTCAAGCGACCAAAATGGCGGAGCAGGCGAGTAAGCGTGTAGAACGGCTTCGCCAGCGGCTGCTGAAGGAGACAGAGCGAGCTCATAGCTCTGCAAAGCGAGAACTCGCATCCGTGAAAAAGAAACACAAGGTTGCGAATGAACGCCTGAAGAAAGCGCGGGCGTCGCTACGGAAAAAAGGTAATAGCGCAGACAAAGCACGTGTTGATGCCCTCCTAAAGCAGGTTCAGGAGCTGAGCGACACCGTAAGCCAAATTGCCAAAGCGGCTTATGATTACGCGGAGAAGCTGGTGCCGATGCGTGCAGATCTCGCCCTTGAAGCTCGTAAGGCGCAGGCCGCGAACCAAGCGGCAGAGATGGTAGAAAAGGCTGCTGCTCGTCGAGCCAAAGCGAAAGCAAAGACAAAAGCGAAAACCAAAACAAAAGCCAAGAGGAAGGCTCCCCGTAAAGCAGCTGCCAAGAAAGCAGCGGCAAAACGTGCGCCGGCCAAGAGAAAGGCGCCTGCTAAAAAGAAGGCAGCTGCAAAGAAGAAAGCAGTGGCCAAGAAAACCCCGGTAGGGAAAGCCGCAGTAAAGAAGAAGGCACCGGCCAAGAAAAAAGCAGTGGCTAGAAAGAAAGCACCTGCGAAAAAGAAAGCAGCAGCCCGCAAAAAGGCAGCCTAAGGCCGAGTAGCCACCGCTGGGTTATCGGCGGTGGCTAGTGTTCCTTTATCGCACGCTCTGCACGCGGATCAGTGCGCCCTGCTCTGAGTCCGTCAACAAGTAGATCTCATCGCCAAACACTCTAACGTCGCGGATTCGGGTTTCAAGTTCCGAAAAGAGCGCGTCCTCTTTAACGACTTTGCCGTCCCGAAGCTCAAGACGACGAACCTCCTGATCGACCAAAGCACCAACGAATAGGCTGTTACGCCAGGTGGGAAAGCTGCCGCCCCCGTACCACGCCATTCCCGACGGAGCGATGCTTGGAACCCAGGTCCATACGGGATCTTCAAAGCCTGGCGCAGCTTTAAAGGGGGAGACATAGGCCCCGCTGTAATCCACGCCGTGAGTGACTGCGGGCCAGCCGTAGTTGTTCCCACCCTCAAGTCGATTGATTTCATCGCCACCGCGAGGCCCGTGCTCATGGAGATAAATTGTTCCGGAGCTGGCATCGAAAGCCAAACCTTGGGGGTTGCGGTGTCCTAGAGTCCAGATGCGCTGAGGTTCACCCTCAGCATCAAGCAATCCAGCGGGACTGCCGTCATCATAGATGCGCAGCACTTTTCCCAGTTCACTGTCCTGCGACTGCGCTTCTTCTCGATGCTCAAAACCATCACCGGTAGTAACTAATAAAGTTTGATCTTCAAGAAACATCATTTTCGCGCCGTAGTGCTGCGGTGTGGTCTTGTCTTGCGCTACGCGGAGAATACGCTTTCCATTGAGAATCTTTCCGCCTCTGAACTCGGCACGAAAGATCGCTGTGCCGTTAGCGGCCTCCTGGCCTTCAGCATAACTAAGGTAGATCAGACTGTTTTCGGCGAACTCGGGGTGCAAGAGAACATCGAAGTAGCCCCCCTGGCCTGCGAATAAGGTTTCGGGTGTTCCTTCCAGCACATGACGCTCTCCGGAGTCTTCCAGATGGATTAAACGCCCCTCACGCTCAGTGATCAGGAAACCGCCTTCGGGTAGCTTTGCCACGGACCAGGGCCATTGCAGTTCGTCGGCAACCGTAACGAGCCGATATTCTTCTGCTTGTACAAGCTGTCCGGTGGTGGCCAGCAAGGAGATTATTAGCGCAGCGAACCACAACCTATGTGGTGGTGTCTGCGTGGCTGACACGGCATCATGGCGTATCGACAGTGAAGCGAGAACTGGAATGTTACGCGCGGTCATAGTGTTTTTTCCTGCGGTGCTTGGCGCTTATATTTTGGGCAGTATTTTCGCCACTCAAACCATACTGGCTGAGCTTCAAGCCATGTCTATCCCTGTCACCATGCGCGATCGTCTGCACGCGAGTTGGCATGATCTTCTTGGACTGACCACAAGCTATCTACCGCTGATGTTACTCGCTTTTCTCGTGGCGATGCCTGTCGCTGCCGGTCTAAGTCGATACCTGCCTAAAGCCCGGGTTTTCCTTTATGTTCTTGCGGGGGCCATAGCGATTCTTGCCCTGCATCTGATCATGAAAGCCGTAATAGGGCTCAACGGCATTGCGGCCGTTCGCGAGCCCCTGGGTTTAGCCTTGCAATGCCTTGCGGGCTGCTTTGGTGGTTATCTCTTCTACGTGTTTACGGGTCGAGCACATCGCTGATACCGGCAGCTCGTCGCGCCTCAACGCGCTTGAGCTCCTGTTTTGCGACCATGCGGTAGGTTAGGTAGTAGCGGAAGATGTTGGATACGTATTGCACGGTTTCCCGTCCAATATCCTCGGCCGCGACCAGCTCGACGTTATCGAACCAGACATTGGGATCGTAGCCCTTATCGGCAGCCTTAGCGCGCATACGAATCATGCGAGCAGGGCCGGCGTTGTAGGCGCCTAAAGCAAGAAGCGCTTGATTCTGGGGAGTGATTTCGGGATCGGAAAAGTAGCGGTCTCGCAGATAGTCCATGTATTTGATGCCTGCATGGATGTTCGGCTCAACCTCGTGAATGTCAGGAATACCCACGCTCTTGTCCGACGCCGTCGCGGGCAACAATTGCATCACGCCCACTGCTCCCGCGTGACTGCGTACGCTCTGATCGAGGCGTGATTCCTGATAGCCCTGCGCCGCGGCGAAGAGGTACTCGATACCATACTGTTCCCCGTACTTTTGAAACAGATGCTGTAGCTCGTTGAAGCGGCGGTAGTCTTCATCGCTTAGGGCATTTGCCGCCCAGTCAAAATCCCGAATATAGCGATTGATCAGGATGTTGCCGTGTAGCGTTCCGGCACGATTCTTTTTGAGGAAAGCGTCTACTGAAGCTTTCAGGAGCGGACTGTCCTTACGCATGGCCCAGGCTGTGCGGCCGCCCTCGCGAAAAATGAGGTCATCGCGGGCGACAAGATCATTAAATACCCCATCCCACAGTTGTAGCTTGTATTCGTCAACAATCGCCCAAGGGAGAAGGCCGGCGTTGACCATTTCGATTAGGTCGTCGTCTTCCAAAGAGCCAGGCATCGTTTCGATCTCTACGGGCGCAGAGCCTGCCTGAGCTAGACGCTCGTTCAGTGCTTCAACGCTTTCGCGGTAGCTACTGCTCTCCCGAAGGTAGACGGTTTTTCCTGACAGGTCCTCAAGCTTATCTATTTGTTCTGCGCTCGGGCCGGTGACGAGGATTTCATTGAGAGGCTTACTGGCGGGGATACTGAAATCCACGATGCCTTCGCGCTCGGGAGTGATAGTGAGGCCTGCAGATATCACGTCGCCTCGGCCATCGAGCAAGGCGGGAATGAGTTGGTCTCTGGCAACCGGGATGACTATGGTGAAGACTCGAATGTGCTTTTTCTCGAGATCCTGATTGAGGTGATTCTCAAAACTTGTTGCCATCTCGGCAATGATGCCGCGCCCTTGACCGTCTTCTAAATGGAATCGACCGGGGCCGTACACCGTGAGAATACGAACTATTCGGCGTTCTTTTAGCTCGTCGAGGTCACCGGTCCAGCGACGCATTCCCGGAACGTCGGGTTCGTCAGTGGAATTTGGCGCTTCAATGGCGGTGACAGGGTCGCTTTCAAGGGGACTTGCCGGTTCGGCTGCCGTTGTATCGGTGGCGGGGACCGTGGACTCTTCTTGAACCGGAGCAGCTTGAGGAGCGGCATCTTCTACGGATTCGCTGTCTCCGCAGGCACAAAGGAGTCCAACGGCGAGTAACAGGATACCCAGCTTTTTGTATTCAAAGGCAATCATGGTGGAGTGGCTTCTCGTCGTAATGATGTAGGTAGGGATATAGATAAGGGTGTAGAAGCGCCTATTGTGCCATCACTTTGTGCGGTGGCGCTTGCTACACCGGGGAGCGCTACGAGATATTCAATAGCGAAGTCTATGTCATCGCGATTGCGATCGAAGTTAATAGTCAACGGTTGATCAATGGTCAGATAGGCGCCACAGGCCTCTCCTGCATCGCAGATCGTTAAATCGTTGTCCAAATCAGTACCGGCAAAAAGTTGATACATGCCCGCAGGCGTGTCGTCAGGGAACGTAAAATCAAAATTGTCGCTCCCCGTTTGTATTGTCGTCTGGGCGACCACCGAGTCCGTCGCAGGATCGAATAGCAGCAAGTACACAATGCCCAGCTCTGCATCCGTGGCGTCGGTTACTGACAGAAGAATGCGGACGGAGAGTTCGTTGGCGCTGGAACTTGCCCTGAGACTTCCTTCATAGATACCCGGGGTTAGGCCCTCTCGACTGACCTCAATGGCGTAGCGCCCCAAGCCCTCGCTATCCACACTGATGGCACTTACCTGAATCCACGGGTCACTAGTCTCAAGTTGCACATTCGTCAGATCTCCGCCGCCGCTATTACGCAGTACCAGTTCCAAGCGGGTTCTCTGGGAACTGAAATTCAGGGCACTGCTGGAGGCTCCCAGTCGGGGCTCGCTTCCAGAGCTACTTCCTGCCTCTGTGAGAGCAGCTTCGATGGCTTTTCTCGCGTTAATGATTCCGTAGCCGTAAAGATTGTCTCGACCCTCGATTCCGATGTCATCGCTGAGCGCGCCCTCCTCAAGCAGCCGATCTATGTCGTCGGCGTTTAAGTCCGGGTTGACGCTTTTCATCAACGCCAGCACACCAGCGACGTGGGGGGAAGCCATCGATGTGCCACTTAAAAATGTATAGGCAAACTCGCCATCTGAACCGCCGGTACTCAGAACACCGTCGGGGTAACCATCGCCATTAAAGTCCTGACTGCCATCTCCTCCCGGCGCGGCGAGATCTATGGCACTACCGGTATTGGAGTAGTTGGTTATCTGTTGCTGAGTGTCTACGGCGCTAACCGAAATGACGTTGTCATAGCTCGCCGGGTAACTGAGGCTTGTGCTGCTCTCGTTGCCGGCAGCGGCAACCACGATGATGCCCCGAGCGCGAAGCTCATCGTACAAACTCTGTGTACTTGCTGAGAATCCGCCGCCGCCCAGACTCAAGTTAATGATCTGTGCGGGTTGATCGGGGAGGGTGCCCGAATCGTTTTCGAGCCCGGCGGCAAAGCGAACCGCCTGGTTGACGTCATAACCGGTGCCACCGCTGGCCGCTAGAGCACGGAGAGGCATGACTCGGGCGCCGAAGGCGACGCCGACCCCGCCGATGCTGTTGTTGCCGCTAGCTGCGATGGTGCCGGTGACGTGCGTTCCATGAAAATTAACTGCCGCAGGATCGCCGCCGCCGATGGTTTCTTCGGGGTTGGAGTCTATACCGTCTCCGTCCGCGGCTTCGCTCGCATCGCGAATGAAGTCATACCCTGGTACCAGCTGCCCGGCGAGGTCCGGATGTCCTGACAGAACACCCGTGTCTATGACGGCAACGATAACGCTGGGATCACCGACAGTCGTTTCCCAGGCTCCGGGAACGCTGATAAGCGGGTAGTGCCACTGGATAGGGTAGGCCTCGTCGTTCACAGTGGCCGTAGGTCTAACCCAGTAGTTAGGCTCGGCGCTGGCTACACCGGGAGATCTTGCCAAGCGTTTAATGCTGATAAGTGTGCTCCAGCGTTTCGCTAGATCCTGCTCGGCAAACTGTGCGCGACGAAAAGACTGGGCACCGAGTCGGCGAACGATGAGCTGCCTGTCCTGACCTGCGTTTTCCAAGGTCATGAGACGAGCTCTCTGCGGTCCGCCGCCTAGCTGACGCATTCTGTAATCTTGCGAAAAAGACGTGGCGGTGCTCGCGCTGGTGGCTGGCGTTACCGGAGATTCGGAATAGGACACAATCATCTGTCCTGGAATCACATCTTCATAGTGGGATCGATTCACGGGTACAAGGCTCGAACCAATGGCCAGAGTGTAGTTGGTCGCTCCTGCGAAGATCGACACGTTAACCAGATAGCTGCCACTTTGATCGATGACGATGGTTTCGCTTGGTCCCGTTTCAATGGAAAAGTCGAGAAGCTCGCCCGCCGTCGAGTAGAGATAAAGATCCGCATCAGCATCCTGATACTCCGCGACCAGAAGGTTTATGCTTTGCCCGGACAGGAGTTCAACCAGGAAGTAGTCTTCACGATCGCCAGCGATTTGCGATCGACCTTCCGCGCCGGCTCCCGGCTCATTGACGTAGCCTCCCAGAGTTGTCGGGTTGGCGATGGACTGTGGCTGACCCGGATCATCATTGTTTCTCAGGGGGTTGAAGGGGTCGTTGGTATCTCCATCCAGACTTTGGCTGGCCGATGGAAGGATACTACCGCTGATAGATACCCGTTCCGCAACCAAAGCGGCAAGCACTGTGATGATGACCGTGTCACTGGCTGATGCGCCATCGTTGTCAGTGACCGTAAGTGTGAAAACTAGCTCTCGGTCTTCCCCGAGGCTGGGTGCCGTAAATGTGGCTTGGGACTGATCTGCTCCCGATAGTTCAACGGTGGGCCCTTCACTCTGAGACCACTGGAAAGTGGCGATACTTCCGTCGCTATCGGTGCTTTCGTCACCACTGAGTACAACGCTCGCCTCGGCATCAACGCTTTGAATCTCGCCGGCTTCTGCGACAGGCGGCGCGTTGACGGGTGCGGGAGGCGTCGGTGTGCTACTTGAGCCGCCCCCACCACCCCCGCCGCAGGCAGCAAGGAGCAGGCTTAGCGCAGCTGCTGCCAGCGTTTTGGAACTGCACTGAACTTGATACATAGGAGTTGTGTTTAGGGGCGCAACAGAATTTTACCCATATGAACGCCGGATTCCATGTATTCCAATGCAGCTTGGGCCTCTTCGAGGGGAAACTCTTTGTCGATCACAGCTTTGATCGACCCGTCATCCAAGTGGGTGAGGAGTTGCTCGCGAATCTCCCGGACCATTTGAGCTTTCTGGACTTCGGACTGCGCACGGAGTGTGGAGCCGGTCATAGTGAGGCGTTTGATCAACATAGGTAGGAAATTAACTTCCGCGCTGAAGCCTCTCAGAAACGCAATGTTAACGATGCGCCCTTCAGGCGCCGCCACTTCAAAATTACGACCGATATAGTCGCCACCCACCATATCCAGAATCACCGAGATTTGGCCTTTGAGTCCCAAGGCATCAAGGCCCTCTGCGAAGTCTTCCTCTTTGTAGTTGAAGGCCTTTATCGCGCCAAGAGCCTCCACCCTCCGACACTTCTCTTTGCTGCCCGCGGTACTGTAGACATTGGCACCCATAGCTTTGCAAATGCCGACGCCGAGAGTGCCGATACCGCTGGCACCACCGTGAATGAGTACGTTCTCGCCTGCTCTTAGGCCCGCCCGCTGGAACAGATTATGCCAGACAGTGAGCAGCGCCTCCGGTAACGCAGCTGCCTCGTTCAGATCGAAGGCTTTTGGTACGGTGAGCGTTTGGCCCTGGGGGGCGATTGCATGACTGGCATAGCCGCCACCGTGAGTCAGGGCGCACACTCGATCTCCCAGCTCAAAGTCAGTCACCGCCTCGCCACAGGCGACTACTCTGCCTGATACTTCCAGACCAATGATCGGTGATGCATCGGGTGGAGGCGGGTACAGACCTTTCCATTGCAGTAGATCTGCACGATTCACACCCGCTGCCGCGACTTCGATAAGGACCTCTTCAGCGCCAGGTACCGGAGGCCTGTCTTCCTGCACTGAGAGACTACGGTCGGCCTCGTCGATGTGGACATATCGGCGCGTTAAAACTGTCATGGACGGTATTCCTTTTACTGTTGTTAGTAGTGGAAGCGTGAGTAAATCCCAACATCGCACTGGCTGTCGAAAAGGGCAAGCCCAACGCTCTCGCTGTCAGCGTGCGGAGTTGCTACTCTTTGCTTCCTCGCTTCTTTGAAACTTCGGACACTAGCTCACGCATGAATAAAATTAAAAACAAGTTCCTCTTCATTTTAGCCAAGATCCTCACCGCGTCGTCGCCGGGAGCTACTTACCTTGCCTTTGCGGGGGCCGGCAGCTCTGCGCAGCTGTGCGCCCATATTCGGCGCTCAGGTTTTAAAAGAGTGCTGGTGGTGACAGATACAATCCTGCGTGACTTAGGGATCGTTGATAAGGCCCTCGAAGGTTTTAAGGGATCAGAGGTCGACATTGCGTTTTACGATGGTGTGCAGCCCGACCCGACCTTTGATCAAGTGGCGGCAGGTCTCGCTGTTCTAAAGGAACACGACAGTGATGTGGTTCTGGCAATAGGCGGGGGATCATCGATTGATTGCGCCAAGCTGGTAGCGGCCCGCGCGACGAGCGATGAAGACCCCCGTGACTGGGTAGGTTTCGCCAAAGTAAAGCATGACGTGATGCCTCTGTTTGCGATTCCCACGACGGCGGGTACGGGCTCTGAGGCGACCATGGGTGCCGTGATTTCTGATTCGGTTACTCACGAGAAGGGTGTGATCTCTGGCGCTGGCTTGGGTATGGGAGCGACGGCTCTGGATCCGGACCTGCAGATGGGTATGCCCCCGGCTATTACCGCCGCCACGGGTATGGACGCTTTAACCCACGCTGTTGAAGCCTATATCTGTCGCTGGGATCGAGGCACTCGCAAGGAAAACGCCGAGCGAGCGATCCGCATTGTTTTCGATAACCTGAAGCGCGCCTATGATCACGGAGATGACGCTGAGGCCCGAGAGTCGATGGCGCTTGCTTCTTACTACGCGGGTATCGCGATTAATCAGGTCAACGTGGGCACGGTGCACGCCATCGCTCATCAGCTGGGTGGCAAATACCAGATTCCTCACGGCCTCGCGAACGCTATGGTGCTTCCCCATGTGCTTGACTACTGCGTTGCCGAGGCTGAGAGCGCTTTAGCCGAGCTTGCTCAACTTATTGGTGTCGCCGCACAAGGTCAGAGCACAAGGGATCAGGCGCAAGCGTTTATCGATGCCGTTGTTCAGCTGAGAGATGCGGTAGGAATCCCCGCTACATCCGAAAAAATCAAAGCAGAAGACTTCGATTACCTGGTGGACTTGGCGGTGGCTGAGGGGACCGGGTACTTTGCACCGAAGCTGCTGGACGACGCAGGCGCCCGGGTCATTCTGGGCAAAATCAGCGCCTGAGTATTGGCTGCTGCTTTAGTGCTTAGCTATCCAATCAGCGCAACGGCTTAGCCACGCTTTGTAGTCATCTGTGGGCCCCATAGAGCAGGCAAAGCCGTGTTCTGAGTCTGGATAGTGCTCTTGCTCAACGGCAACACCCGCATCTCGAAGCGCGTCGGCCATCGCCATGCCTTCGTCGCGAAGAGGGTCTCGTCCCGCGGTGCACAAAATCGCCGGTGGCAGCGTGGATAAAGCGTCGCTGCGTAAGGGGAAAGCCTTTTGCGCCTCGGCGGAGTCCGGATCTGTATCGCCTAGATAACTGTCCCAGAACCAGCGCATGATGTCCGTCGTCAACGCCTGTCCTTTAGCGCATTCAACGTAAGATAATGACGGCTTGCTGTAGTGATCTACCACGGGGTAGGTAAGGACCATGCCTTTGATCAATGGCCTCAGCTGATCGTCTGCCGCTAACGCTGTGCACAATGACAAATGCCCGCCCGCGCTATCTCCCGCGAGTACGATACCTCCATTGGTAGGTCCAAAATCTGACAGGCTTTCGAAGATGGCTTGTGTAGCGGCAAGGCAATCATCCTGTGCCACAGGAAATCTTTGCTCCGGCGCCAGACGGTAGTCCACGGCGATAACTGAGGCACCTGAAGCATCGCAAAGTGCCTGACAGTAGGCGTGGTGCGTCTGTAGGTCTCCGATTACCCAGCCACCACCGTGAAAATACACAATCAGTGGACGCTCTTGGGCCTTTACGCCGCGGTAGAGGTGCCCTCGGAGTGGGCCTGCTGAGGTAGGTAGTTCGAGAGCGTCGGCCGAGGCATAGACGTCGGGTGCGTGCCAGGCCTGTCGGGAACTGAATCGATAGTATTTGCGGAAAAAACTGACCTTCAGTCGCTGTAGCATGGGGTCGGCTCAGGTTGCCATGGGGATTTTTTCTTCGTGGAGGTATACGGCGTCTGGATCCTGAACGTACCAATAAACGCCGTTTTCGTCTTTGGTCCGACGGATGCGTCGACGACCCAAAAGGCAGTTCAAGTGCGCGAGAGTTTCGCCGGTTGCCAAACCAAGAGAGCCCTCACCGATATCTCGATTGAATAGTGCCGGAAAACAATCCACCGCTCTCTGGGGCTCCGCAAGCAGCTTAAACAACGCGCTCAGATCCTCCTTGTGCCCCTCTAGAATTTGCGTCAGCCGCACATGAAGACCTTTAAAAGGGGCCTCGTGGGACGGCAAGACCAAAAGGTCTTCCGGGAGGCGCTCGCGAAGGCGGGCGCTAGAGCGCAGCCAGTACTTCAGTGGATCACCCTCGGGCTCCGTGGGAAACACCGAGACGTTGGGCGTGATGCGCGGTAGCACCTGATCACCGGATATAAATATTTTGAGGGCCGGACAGTAAAGACAGAGGTGCTCCGGGGAGTGTCCACTGCCCTCCATGATTTGCCAGTATCGACCGCCTATATCGATGGTCTCCAGATCTACCATGCGACGGTAGTGATCAGGGAGCTTGGATACAGCTTTACCAAAGAACCCAAAGCGCTTTTTGTACTTCTCGAGTTGTTCCTCGGTGTATCCCGCACCGCGGTAAAAGTCGACGGCAACCTGAGGGGCTTCCCGGCCCGTGTCTGCTACCAGTGATCGGCACATGAGGTATTCGGCGCGGGACATCCATAGGTCGCAGCCAAAACGCTCGCATATCCAGCCGGCAAGACCCACGTGATCCGGGTGCATATGGGTGCAGATAACACGCTTGACGGGTTTGCCACCCATGAACCCTTCAAATATGTCTTCCCAGGTGTTCCGGGCATCGGGCAGGTTCAGGCAAGTATCGACAATCGTCCAGCCGTCGCCGTCTTCCAAGAGCCATAGGTTGATGTGATCGAGGGACATGGGCATGGGAAACCGTACCCAGTAAACCCCTTCGGCGATGCGCTGTGGGTCTCCGGGTTCGGGGTTGACTCCTCGCCCCCAGGGGTAGTGCAGACCACGATAGACTTCCTGATTTTCTTGATTCATAGAGGGTAGAGAGAGAGGCTGAGAGAGTGCGTTATAGTGGTGTTTACTGCGGTCACTGTCCAGTTGACCGTCCGACGAAGCTTGAGTTTCTTATTTAGGAGGTGTCGCGGTGTCGACCGCGCTGCGCGATAAAAATCTTGAAAGCCTTGATGGGCAGGAGTACGACGTCCTGATTGTCGGAGGCGGGATCAACGGTGCTGTATCGGCGGCCGCCCTCGCGGGCAAGGGCGTACGGGTAGCGCTTGTTGATCGTGGCGACTTTGCCAGCGGCGTAAGTTCTAACTCGAGCAACCTTGCTTGGGGTGGCATCAAGTATCTTGAAAGCCGCGAGTTTCTGCTGGTTAACAAGCTTTGTCGCTCTCGCAACGAACTCATGCGGGCCTACCCCGCTACGGTCAAGGAAATTCGTTTTTTCACCACGATTCAACGAGGGTTTCGCTTTTGGTCCTTCTTCGTGTTTTTGGGAAGCGTGCTCTATTGGCTCATGGGTCGCTGCAAAACACGGGCACCCCGTTACCTCTCGGCGCAGGCAATCAAAAAGCTTGAACCGGAAATCAACACCAGCAAGGCGGCCGGTGGGCTGGAGTACTCCGATTGCTATCTTTATGACAATGATGCGCGCTTTGTTTTCAGTTTTGTTCGTCGCGCGCTGGATCTAGGCTGTGTAGCGGCTAACTATGTGAGTCTCGATGAAGCTACGCCTCGCGATGGAGGTTGGGATTGCCGCCTGCGCGACTGCGAAAGTGAGCGAAGCTACTCTTTACGCGCTAAAGTCGTGATTAACGCTTGTGGCCCTTGGGTGGACTCCCTCAACACCATGCTCGGCGTGCAAACACAGTACCGTCATTTGTTTTCCAAAGGCATTCACCTGATCGTGGATCGGGTAACGGACAGTCGTCGAGTGCTGACTTTCTTTGCCAGTGATGGCCGGCTGTTTTTCCTTATCCCCATGGGCCCTAAAACCTGCATCGGTACTACGGATACTGCGGTAAGCGATCCGTCTGTTGGCGTGACCGATGAAGACAGAAAGTTCGTTCTTGATAATGTGAATCAGCTTATTGATCTTCGTGAGCCCATCCGCCCGGAGGATGTCATTGCAGAGCGTGTAGGGGTCCGTCCCTTGGCGGTGACGGGATCTCAGGGAGCGACAGATTGGGTGCAGTTATCTCGAAAACACGAGATTGAGACCAATCAGGAGCTTTCGCAGATCAGTATTTTTGGCGGCAAGCTCACGGATTGCCTGAATGTTGGCGATGAGGTTGTTGCGGCGGTGGAGTCCCTCGGTGTAGTCGTGCCCAAACCAAAAGCGGTTTGGTATGGAGAGCCTCGCGGTTCGATAAAAGCGCTGTTTATGCAGCAGGCGAGCCAACTGGGCCTGGACGAGATGACGGATCCAGGCTCTTCAGAGCCCTTAAGCGAGCGCTTTTGGCGGCGCTACGGCGAAGCAGCTTTTCAGTTATTGGATCGTATTAGAGAAAGACCCGAAAGCGTGGAGCTGCTAATTGAGCATGCGGAGTACACCCGCTGTGAGATCGAGCTAACGGCGCGTCGGGAGATGGTCGTCCGTCTCGAGGACTTTATGCGGCGCCGGTCAAAAATCGAGCAGGTTGTCCGCGCAGACGATATTCGCGGTGCTCCGGGCCTCGCCGAAGCCAGTAGTATTTTGTTTGGAGACCACGCTGACCTGCGTTTGGACGAATACTTAAAAACGCTGGACTAGCTGGCGCTTAGCCCGAGCAGTGCCTGCCTGATCTTTGGACGGGTGCAGTCCTCCGATAACCAGATGTCAACAAACTCCTGACCAAATTCTGGGTCTTCGATGTGCCCCAGCAGCTCTCCATTGTGACGAAAGGTACTGCGATTCTCCTCATCGAGCTCAAGGCTTAGTACGTCTCCAGATGCGATATCTTTCCAGATAGTGGCGAGTTCTGAGCGCCAGGAATCTTTGCGAGGATGATCGCGGCCCATATCGCTCCACTCCATGAGAGTGCGCTCCAAAAGGGCGTCAGCCTTTACATCCAGGAGATACTGAATCTCGAGTTTTAGAGGGCGAACGCCGTTATTGTATTGGCCAGAAGGGGTGTAAAGAGCTGAGTCATACACAGACCAGAACAGAAATTTGAGACGCGCTTCACCCACTTTTTGCAGCTCGAGCTGCTCTGCGGTTTGCTGAAGGGAGTTGGCCGCAGCCTCTTTCACCAGTGTCTCGGTGGCCACCGCTAAGGAGGTTAGCAATATCAACGTAAGAACCCCCGTACGGCTGCGACGGGAACTTTGATTCTTTTGGATAGTAGAGTTCAGCACGGTGCATCTCACGAACAACATGAACTCTATTTACGGTGGGTGTAAAGGATCAGATGAATCTGACTAGCCAGTGTTGCTTCCAGTGGAGCGCTCCGCGGCTCTGACCAGTATCTCGCCAAAGATGAGAGCGACAACGACACCAATGATGACCAACCATTGAGGGCCATCCTCAGGAGTCACCATAAACAGTGTGACTGCGGTTAGGAGAATCACGCCACATAACAGGGCGCTGATCCGAGCGCCCCATGCCCCTCCGGGCACTCGAAAGGGCCTGGGGTGCTCGCCGTCTGCGCCGCGGAGGCGCAGAAACGCCAGGACCATGCCGAGATAAGGCAGCATGAAGAGCACCGAGCTAAAAGCGAAGAGTGACCAGAACAGGTCTTCGTTGCTACCGGACACAAAGCCATAGCTCACTAGCGCAAGGGTGCTGACAGCCCCCGTTAGTAGTGCTGCGCCAACCGGTGAGCCATTACTGGGCAGCTCTATGCCAAACCACGCGGGGAGTTCCTTCTCCAATGATGCCTCCGCGGCAGCCCTGTTAGCCCCCATCGACCATGCCGCACAGCTTGAGTAGATGCCCAATAAAAAGCACAGGCCCAGTGCGGTTATCAGGGTGCCCGCGCCCGAAATCCCATAGAGCGAGACCTCCAGCACATCAATCACGCCCACTACGATATCAATGTCGGCGGTAGGCGTCGTAGCTAGTACCGCGAAGGTGCCAAGCACTGAAAGGCTTAGCACGATAAGTCCCGACCACAGGACTGCTCTGGGGACATCGCGTTCCGGATTTCGCATTTCTGCTGCTCCAGAGCTTGCCAGCTCAAAACCGAGCATGCCGTAGATGATTACCGGTAAGAATTGCAGTCCTTCGCCCCAGCGTGGAGTCAGAGTGGTGATCGTTATGGGGTTTGCCAAATCGTGAGTAGACAAAAACCGCCACGTGCCTGCGATCAAAGCCGCGAATAGCAGAAACTTTGCGATTGCACCGATGTTGGGAATCCATTTACCAAATTTGAGAGCGACCACATTGGCGCTTACCGTGAGCCATGTGATGGCAATGGCGATACCAATTTGTGTCGACAGGGAAGCTTCGAGTTGAAAGATTCGGTTAGATACCCCAGCAAACAGGATGAACATCGCGGGTAGCCAGAGGGCCATATTCACCCAGTAGCAGTAGGTAACCCGAGATGCCCATCGCCCTCCAAAGGCATTACGAATCCAGGTATAGATACCCCCCTGTTCCGGGTAGCTGCAACCTAACTCCGCGCTGATTAAACCCATGGGTAAGAAGAACAGCGTACCGAGAATCGCCCACCAGGAAAGACTCGAGACACCGGCGGAGGCCGTGGAAGCTAGGGTGTCAGGTAGGAGAATGGCCGATACGGTGAACAGCACCAGATCGCGCTGGCGGAGCGTTTTGGGATGCTGGATTGTGTCGGTCATGCAGTGTTCTCGATGCCTACAGACTTCGAGATTAGCACGAGGGTCACGACTAGCTACTGGAAACTAGGAATTCAGCCGATTTAGTCCAAGGCAGAGTTTTCTTTAGTCACCGATGCCGTAATGCTGAGCCGTAGCATCTAGAGCTGCTGTCAGCTTATCCATGAGGTAGTCGATATGCTCATGCTCGCAGATAAGCGGAGGAGACATGATCATGGCATCCCCGGTTTGACGCACCATGAGACCGAGACTGTTTGCTGTATCTCGACAGAACACTGCGCCTGCAGAGTCCGGGGCGAGGCGTTGGCGTGTTTCTTTGTTGGCAACCAGCTCAACCGCTGCAAAGCAGCCTCTACCGCGAACCTGGCCGACGATGGGATGATCAATTAACGACTCGAGGCGGCTCTGGAAATAGGGTGCGAGATGCTCTGCGGCGCGGCCAACGATGTTTTGTTCGTGGAGTATATCCAGGGTCGCCAGACCCGCTGCGCAGGAGGCCGGATGTCCAGAGTAGGTCAGGCCGTGTGCGAACTCTCCGCCGCTGGCCATGAGTACGTCAGCGACTTTGTCGGACACCAATACGCCGCCAAGCGGCATATAGCCGTTGGTTACTGCCTTTGCGAAGGTGATGAGGTCGGGCTGCATACCGAAGGTCTGGCTTCCCCACCACTGACCGGTACGTCCAAAGCCGCAGATGACCTCGTCAGCGATAAGTAGAATGTCCCGTTCGTTACAAATGCGCTGAAGTTCTGGCCAATAGGTGTCCGGGGGAACAATAACGCCGCCGGCCCCCTGAACCGGCTCGGCGATAAATGCAGCCACACGGTCCTCTCCCAATTCGTCAATCTTGGATTCCAGCCCTCGAGCAACCCGCAGGCCAAAGCTATCCTGATCTTCTCCGGGCTCGGCAAGCTCAAACCAGTGTGGCTGGTTGATGTGGTGTATGTAGTTCAGCCCCACTGCCTGTTCGTGCATGGCTTTCATTCCGCCTAGGGATGCCGCAGCGATGGTGCTACCGTGATAGGCGTTTTTGCGGCTGATGATCAGTTTTTTCTCGGGCTTACCGAGGAGATCGTAGTAACGATGCACCATACGAATGTTCGTATCGTTAGCTTCCGAGCCCGAATTTGTGAAAAACACGTGATCGAAACCGTCCGGGGCTATTTTGGTAAGTGCTGCGGCCAGCTCCACCGCGGGTTGGTTCGAACAGTTAAAGAAGTTGTTGTAGTAAGGCAGCTGCTGCATTTGATCGAACACAGCTTGTTTGATGCGATCTTGGCTGTAGCCGAGGTTGCAGCACCACAAGCCGGACATGCCATCCAGCATTCCATTGCCATCACTGTCGTAGATGAACACGCCTTCAGCGCGACTGAAAATCCGGCCATTGCCCTTGGCATAGTCATGAAAGTCCGTGAACGGATGAAGGTGATGTGCCCGATCGAGCGCCTTGAGGCTGGCAGTGTCTGCGGTGCTGTTCATATTAAGTTTCTCTGCTTTAAGATGAGGAAGTGTGTCACAGCCACGCGTCGCTGCCATTAACCCAAAGGTGTTGCCAAATGTACTGTTCTTCGACCGATCGCCACTACCGGAAGCCATCGTGAGCTCCTCCTCGCAACTTGACAGTTTCCTTGAGCAACACCCGGATATTGAGCTCTTCGAGATTGTTCTTGCAGATGTGTCGGGAGGACTCCGCGGCAAGTGGGTCACCCGCGACAAACTTAGCACCGTGTTTGCCGATGAACTGAAACTACCCATCAGCTCCCTCGTTTTTGATAGTTGGGGCAGGGACGTTGAGGAGTGGGTGTTTCTCAGTGGAGACGGCGATGGTTGCTGTGTTGCAGAGCCCTGGAGTTTGGTGCCTATGCCTTGGGGTAAGCGACCCATGGCGCAGGTGCTAGTCAGTCTCGACCATGAAGATGGGACTCGCAATGGCCTTGATCCGCGGCGTATTTTGGGCAATGTCGAAGCGCGCTTTCGAGAGCGTGGCCTGCAGCCCGTGGTTGCCAGCGAAATGGAGTTTTTTCTGCTGGATACTCAGCGGGACGCCCAAGGGCGTCCTTATCATACGCAACGAGACAGCGTGGGAGGTGCCCTGGGATCGGGGCAAACCTATGGCCTGGAGGCGATGGCCGAGGTCGAGGACTTCATGCACGCAGTACGCGAGTGCTGCGAAGTGCAAAATTTAGCGGTAGATACTCTGATCAAGGAGGGTGCGCCGTCGCAGTACGAGATCAACCTGCTGCATCATCCGGACGCACTGCTTGCTGCGGATCAGGCGCTGCTGCTCAAACGTGCCATTCGTGGTGTCGCGCGAAGTTTCGAGCGCATCGCCACTTTCATGGCCAAGCCCTTTGGCGAACTAGCCGGGAACGGTATGCATTTGCACTGCAGTATTGTGGACAGCAGTGGCAACAATCTCTTCAATGATGGAACGCCGCAGGGCAGCCCATTGCTGCGCCATGCGATAGCCGGATGCATGCATACCTTGCCCGACGTGATGTTACTGCTGGCACCCACCATGAACTCCTATCGTCGTTTTCAGCGGGGTATGCACGCGCCGTTGGCTCCTTGCTGGGGCTACGAAAACCGCACGGTTGCGCTGCGTGTGCCCGCTGGCCCGTTGTCCGCCATGCGCTTGGAGCATCGTGTGGGTGGGGCGGACGCACAGCCGCATCTCGCTGTTGCGGCGTTGCTTGCAGGCATGCTCTACGGCATTGAACATGAGCTGGAGCCCCCAAAGGCCCTCGAGGGAAACGCCTGGGAACAGCTGGAGCCGAGTCTGCCGCAGCACTGGAGCGATGCATTGGATATTTTTCGGCGGTCGCGGTTCGTAGCGGAGTATCTGGGGGCGTCTTTTCAAGAGGTGTATGGTCTTGTGAAACAGCAGGAGATTGACGAGTTTGGCAGGCATGTCACGCCACTGGAGTACGACACCAATTTGTAGTTTTGCTGTGCTACTAGTCACACCCGCTATCATCAGTTAGCGTTTGTATATCAGTTTCAGGAGACACCATGAGTTTTTTTAGCTGTGAAGAAGCCGAATGTCGGGAGCAAGACAGCCACATTCGCTTACGTATAGAGCCGCGCGAGAAAGACCTTGGTGAGTTTAGTGTTCGTCGCGTTCTGCCGGCAGCTCGACAACGCATGGTTGGGCCTTTTGTCTTTTTCGATCACATGGGGCCGGCAGAGTTTCCCCCCGGTAAAGGCATCGACGTTCGGCCTCACCCGCATATTGGTATCGCCACTATTACCTACCTTTTCGAGGGCGAGATTCTTCATCGGGACAGCTTAGGGGTTGTGCAGCCCATTCATCCAGGCGCTATTAATCTGATGACTGCGGGTCATGGCATCGTCCACTCAGAGCGCCCCGGCTCAGATCTCAATGAGCAGTCCAAGCTCCACGGTATCCAGTCATGGATTGCGCTGCCCGCAGAGCAGCAGGAGATAGCACCGGACTTTACCCATTACGCTGCGGCCGATTTACCGCAGTGGGAAGATGGTGGTGTGACCTTCAGATTGATTATGGGAGAGCTTGCCGGTCATCAATCACCGGTAAAAACCTACTCGCGAACCTTGTATGCCGATCTCAACGTCGACGCCGCGGCGGAGACTCGCATTGCGCTGCAGGAACAGGAGCATGCGCTCTATGTCGCCGAGGGCGCTGTAGTTTTGGATGGCGAAGCTGTCCCTTCGGGCGTCATGGTCGTCCTTGAAGGCGGGGATGAGGTGGTGCTCACAGCCTCCGAAGCGGCTCGAGTACTTTTGATAGGCGGAGATCCCCTCGGCGAGCGCCACATGTACTGGAACTTTGTCAGCAATAGTCTCGAGCGAATCGATAAAGCGAAAGCTGATTGGCGCGAAGGGAGCTTTCCGGGTGTGCCCGGGGATGACGAGTTTATTCCTTTGCCCGAGGACGCATGAGACGGTGAGCGAACGCCGCATATTGGTACTGTTTGCCCACCCGTCCCCCGGTCGCTCGGAGATCAACAGACATCTTGCGACTGTGGCAAAACAGCATCCCCATGCCACCTTTGTGGACCTATACGCCGAATACCCCGACTACCGCATTGATATCGACAAAGAACAGCAACGTCTTTGCGAACACGATGTGATTGTTTTTTTGTTTCCCCTGTACTGGTATTCGACACCGGCGCTCCTTAAAGAATGGCAGGATTTGGTGCTTGAACATGGGTTTGCTTACGGCAGCGAAGGCACGGCGTTGGCGGGAAAGTATTTTCTCTGCGCTTGCAGTGCCGGTGGGGCAGGTTCAGCCTATGATGTGAGTGGTTACAATCACCACAGTCTCCGCGATCTACTGGTTCCTCTGGAGCAGACGGCGACTTTATGCCACATGCGTTATATCCCGCCCTTCGCGCTCTTTAGTTCCCGTACAGCGGTTGAGGAGGGGAGACGGGAGGCGCACCTACAGGCTTTTTCTTCGCTCCTTGACCAGCTGGCAAGCGAGTCCATCGATGCCTGGACCCAAAGCGATGCCTGTACCATTAACGAACTGTTGGCGGACAAGCCATCGGAGGTGGCCCAGTGACTGGCCTGCTTCTCGAGGTTTTTGTATATCTGGCAGCCGCCGTTATCGCAGTGCCGCTGGCCAAGCGTTTTGGACTGGGGTCGGTGCTAGGTTACCTGGTGGCCGGGGTCGTTATTGGTCCTACCCTTGGCCTTGTGGGTTCGGAGGAGAGCGTCACCATTCAACACTACGCAGAGTTCGGCGTAGTGATGATGCTATTTCTTGTGGGTCTGGAGCTAGAGCCCGCCATGCTCTGGCGCATGCGAAGCCGTCTTCTAGGGCTTGGCGGTCTGCAGGTTTTTGTCAGCGCCGGTATTTTTTCCGCGATCGCGTGGCAGTTCGGCTTGGATTGGCGCACCGCGGTTGCGGTAGGTTTGTTGTTGAGTCTGTCCTCCACGGCGATTGTGCTTCAAACCTTTCAGGAGAAGGGCCTCAATAAATCCGAGGGCGCTCGAAGCGCATTTTCGGTGCTGCTTTTTCAAGACATTGCCGTCATTCCAATGCTCGCTCTGATTCCATTGCTGGCGATACCCGAGCTGATGGATGCCGGGGGAATACCTGTCGACGATGGGCATCACGACTTGAGTTTGGTGGAGGGCCTTTCGGGATGGATGCACGCAGCGGTGGTACTTTCGTCTATCGCGGCAGTCGTGGTCGCAGGACACTTTTTAACGCGACCTTTGTTCAGCTTCATAGCCTCTACGGGCCTTCGCGAGGCATTTACAGCTGCAGCACTCATGCTCGTTATTGGCATTGCGCTCCTTATGAGTCTGGTGGGGCTCTCGCCAGCGCTGGGAACATTTCTGGCGGGGGTTGTTCTCGCCAACAGTGAGTTCCGTCATGAGCTCGAGAGCGATATCGAGCCCTTTAAAGGACTGCTCCTGGGCTTGTTCTTCATTACCGTAGGCGCTGGCGTTCAGTTTGGCTTGTTAATCGAACAGGCCGGCCTGGTAATTTCTCTAACGCTTGGTGTGATCTTTCTGAAGGCCGCAGTGCTGTTTGTTCTGGCTCTCATGTTTGGTGTTCGCCGCGCCGACGGCTGGCTGTTCACTTTGAGTCTTGCTCAGGCGGGCGAGTTCGGTTTTGTACTTATTAGCTATGCCTCACAGAACAGTGTGTTACCCGCTGACCTTGTCCCGATTCTGCTTCTGGTGGTGGCGCTGTCGATGTTCCTCACACCTTTACTGTTCATTGCATTTGATCACCTAGTGCTGCCGCGCTACGCATCGAATACTGAGGGCGGAGAGAGCGACGAGATTGACGATCGTGGTCCGGTCATCATCGCGGGGAGCGGACGCTTTGGCCAAATCGTGAATCGCATGCTCCGTGCCAACCAGATTCCCACGGTGGTACTAGAGAGAAGCCCCGAGCAGATCGATAACATGCGTCAAGTCAATGTGAAGAGCTATTTTGGTGATGCTACGCGGCCCGATCTTCTGCACGCGGCAGGCGTCGAGGACGCCTCGTTGTTCGTCGTGGCCATCGACGATCGGGAGCAGTGCCTAGAACTAACCAAGCATCTAAAACATGCTCACCCGAAGCTTAAGGTGTTGGCGCGAGCGTACGATCGAGCTCACTTGTACGCGCTTCGGCAGGCGGGAGCCGACTGGGTGGTTAGCGAGACTTATTACTCGGCGCTACACATGGGCAAACAGGCATTGCGAGCGATGGATTACCATCCGTTTCGCGCGCAGAATCTCACTGCGGCTTTTGACGAGGCCGAAGCCAAAGGCCGCGATGCGCTTTACGAACAATGGCTGCGGAAGGACGAAGACGAGAGCTTTGGTCGCGGCTTTCAGTCGCTGTTTATAGAGTTGGAGGAAGCGTTGCACGGCATGATGCTTTACGACCGCGACGATGGCCACGCTCGCAGTGAGCGGGGCTGGACGCCACCGCCCAAGGGCTACACTGACTCTTTTGACGACAAGACTTCTGAACGGTAGCTACTTCTGAGAAGGCAGCAGCTTTGAGATGGAGTCCAGATAGCGCGCAAAGGCGTGACGGCCGGCCTCGGTAATCACTGCCTCTGTGAGCGGTTTGCGCCCTGCAAAACGCTTTTCAATGCTGATGTAGCCTGCATCCTCGAGCTTCCGTAGGTGCACCGAGAGATTGCCATCGCTTGCCTGTAGTTGACCCGCTAGGTCCTTAAACGCCGCACGCTCAGCACCGATGAGATAGGCCATTACTCCCAGGCGAATGCGCCCGTGGATCACATCGTCTAGGTCGTCTATGCGAAATTCAGCCATGAGACTGGATCAGTGAGTCTGTTTTGCTGTGCGAGTGATATGGATGCCTGGTAGTAGCGCGCATGCTACCAGCGCAGTGGTGTATGACAGCCAGCCATAAGGTGTTGGTGCGAACCACGCAACAAGAATCATGGAGCAAAAGCTGATAGCGGTGATTAGCTTCATCCAGCCTTGCTCGCTCAAGACGCCGGTTATCCACCAAACTAGTCCGTAAATCGCGAGCACGCTTAAGGACATTGTGCTCAAGATTTCGGGGCTCGCAAGCCGATCAGCCATTACAGAACTGGATATCCAAAAGGCAAAGATACCGAGTCCAGCACCACTCCAGGTCGCGTTGATAAAGCGATTCTTGCCTCTTTCTGTGGACTGTCTATCGCGATGTATCAGTAAAAATATGGTCGCGGCGAAACCTGCAGAGGCTATGAGGAACACCCAGCCAAGGAATGCTTCGGGAATGGAGAAAGAGCCTAACTGTGCGAGAGCAAGTAAGAAACTTGCACTGCCAAACCAGGCGCCACCCGCGACCAGGTAGGGACCAATTTGCAAGGGTTGGGACATTCCAGCCTCGGCCAGAGAGCGTAGCGAGGTGAGGTCAGACTCCAGGCTATTTTCTACGTTCTGCATTGGTGAGCTCCTTTTATTCGGATACCGGCAACAGCTGTGCTGTCGTTTACAGTCATGTTGTGAATATGCAAACTACTTTATAAAACAAAGTAAGTTGAGTCAATATCTCTCGGATACATTAATGAGTCTTGTCAAAGTCGAGGTTTTGTTAGGGGAGGATCTTTACTAGAACGGCTTTAGTAGAGCGGTTAAATCAGTTAAGAGTGAGCAGAGCTAAGTAGCTTTTTTCGGAGAAGGCTTCTGAAGATAGCTAATCAGCGTATCCCCGCCGCGGTAATCCTGATGGCTCATGAGAGAGTCCAGAAACAGATAGAAGAGCTCCGCCTGGGAACTGACCTCAAGTTTTGCATAGGCGTGTTTTCGGTGGAGTTTCACTGTTTCGACAGAAATGCCAAGACGAGTCGCCACGGACTTGGTGCTGTGCCCATGAAGCACCAGATTGATGACCTGAGTTTCCCGTTCAGTTAACAAGCTGGAGCCAAAATCATCCAGCGCTAGATGCAAGTGCTCTCGAATACCGTCACCGGAACTGCTTTGGCTTGACCAGTGTTGTTTGCACAGTTCATCTATGGCGAGCTGTACACTGCGTAGCGTTCGAAGTTGAGCCTGGCTAAAGCGTTGTTGGGCAACACGGCCCAAGGCGACATTTACGAATGCGTCTTGACCAACCTCCACCAGAAAACCGCATTCGTCCGTAAAGCCACAGCTGCGATACCAGCTGTGGTAGTACTCGCTGTCCCTGAAGCGCGCGGGGGCGAGTTCCTTCAAGAGGAAAACGCCAAAGCGCCCCTCCTCGTTGGCTGCCTTGTAAAAGGGGTCTAGGAGAAAAGCACCGGCGAGGAAGCGCTCCATGGTGTCACTGGCGCGAGCTCGGGGTTTTTCACTGTAAACGAGACTGGGTAGGTCCCCCCCGGCGTAGTAGATCACCGTGGCATCATCGACGGGCACCAAAGCCCTGAGCCCCGCTATTAGCTCATCTGCAAAGCGCTCAGTCCCCAACGCCGGTAGACAGCTGGCGATCAGTTCCGATAATGCGGCAAGCTTAGGGTCAAGATGTGATGCCAATGAGTGCTCAATGGTGTGTTTGGACGGAAGGGTATCCATCATAGCGTTCGTTGCGGCCTCGCGGAATACACCTGATGTGAGGCATGTTCGCGTACCACTCTCGCGTTATAGTGATTGCCAAAATTGTCACGCATTATTTCGGACTGAAACGTAATTGGATGAAGCTAGGATGACGGCACAAAAAATGCGCTGGGAAAAACTCGACTGGAAAGATCCATTTTCTTTGGAGTCTCAGCTTAATGACGAACAGCGGATGGTTCGTGATTCTGCGGCGCAATATGCGACCGCGAAATTACTGCCGCGCGTGAAGGAAGCGTTTCGCAAGGAAGATACGGACCTGACGATTTTCCGCGAGATGGGAGAGCTCGGTTTGCTGGGGTCGACGATTGACGGCTACGGCTGTCCCGGCGTCGACTACACCAGTTACGGTCTTATTGCTCGAGAGGTTGAGCGCGTGGATTCAGGCTATCGATCCATGCTCAGCGTTCAATCATCGCTGGTTATGTACCCCATCTATGCCTATGGAACGGAAGAGCAACGAGAGAAGTATCTACCCAAACTCGCGACGGGGGAGTGGATAGGCTGCTTCGGTCTCACAGAGCCCGATTATGGTTCGGACCCCGGGGGTATGGTTACCCGTGCGAAAAGTGTTGATGGTGGATACCGAATCAGCGGCGCAAAAATGTGGATCAGTAATAGTCCTGTGGCAGATGTTTTTGTTGTTTGGGCGAAAACTGACGACGGCGTGATTCGCGGTTTTGTACTCGAGAAGGGAATGGAAGGCCTAAGCGCCCCTAAAATTGAAGGCAAGCTTGCGCTGCGCGCATCGATCACTGGCGAAATTGTGATGGATGAAGTTCTCGTGAGTGAACAGCAGCTGCTGCCCAATGTGCAGGGACTAAAAGGCCCTTTCGGTTGTCTGAACAACGCGCGCTACGGCATCGCCTGGGGAGCTTTGGGTGCGGCAGAAACCTGCTGGCATGCGGCGCTGGATTACACCATGGAGCGCAAGCAATTTAACAAACCCCTCGCTGCAAATCAGCTGATCCAGCTCAAACTAGCGGATATGCAAACGGAGATCGCTTTAGGTCTTCAGGGCTGTGCCCGGGCTGGGCAGCTCATGGATGCCGGAGCAATCTCGCCTGACCTTATCTCGCTGATCAAGCGTAATTCTTGCGGCAAAGCGCTGGATGTGGCGCGCCAAGCCCGGGACATGCTCGGCGGTAATGGTATCTCCGATGAATATCCTGTCATGCGCCATATGATGAACCTTGAGGTAGTTAACACCTACGAAGGGACGCACGATATTCATGCATTGATCCTTGGCCGCTCACAGACAGACATTCCCGCTTTTTGATGTCTGCACTCCACGGGCTGCGTGTTCTCGACTTGTCCCGGGTGCTCGCGGGGCCTTGGGCGAGTCAAACGCTTGCGGATCTGGGCGCAAACGTTATCAAGATAGAGCGTCCTGACGGTGGGGATGACACCCGCAGCTGGGGGCCCCCTTGGCTGGCGAACCCAGATGGCAATGACAGCGAGGAGTCTGCGTATTTCTTATGTACGAACCGCGGTAAGCGTTCCTTCCGAATCGATATTCAGTCTGCTGAGGGTCAAAACCGCCTGCGCGAGCTCGCGCGAGGCGCAGACGTGCTCATCGAAAACTTCAAAGTGGGGGCGGCGGCCCGTTACGGATTGGATTACGAAAGCCTGAGCAGCGATAACCCCGGTTTGGTGTATTGCTCAATCACGGGCTTTGGACAAACGGGTCCTTTAGCGGCCAGACCCGGGTATGACTCTCTCGTGCAAGCGATGGGTGGGCTTATGAGTGTAACTGGTGAGGCCGATGGTCAGCCTGGCGCGGGTCCTCAAAAGGTGGGTGTGGCACTGACGGACATCATGACCGGGCTCTATGCCAATGTGGGTATTCTCGCGGCGCTTGCCGAGAGAGCGCGGTCAGGTCTGGGTCAACAGGTAGATTTGGCGCTGCTGGATGTGACTGCGGCAACTCTGGCAAATCAGGCCAGCAATTTTCTTGTGGGAGGCATCACACCTACGCGCCTGGGTAATGCCCACCCGAACATTGTGCCCTATCAGAGTTTTCGCGCCCGCGATCGCGAGTTTATTGTTGCAGTGGGTAATGACGCACAGTTCGTAAAGCTTGCCGCAGTTTTGGAAAAAGGGGATTTGGCGACGGACCCCCGTTTTGCAAGGAATGCCGATCGCGTCTTGCACCGGGAGATCTTGATTCCCGTCTTAGCAGAGTGCTTTGCGGCCCGTGATGCGGCCGATTGGCTAACAGCACTTGAGGCAGCAGGTATCCCGGCGGGTCCCATCAACACTGTCGCCGAGGCGCTTAGCGAACCGCAACTTGCCGCACGGGAGATGATCGTCGATTTACCCCACCCGGATAACAGCGATCTGAGAGTTGTAGGTAGTCCCATAAAGCTATCCCGAACCCCGGTTTCCTACCATCGACCGCCGCCGCGTCTTGGAGAACATGACGAAGATCTCAAGCTTGACCCCTGGGGCGATGCTTAAGCGTATTTCTGTGGTACAAGTTTTCGATCAATCCCAGAGGAGTAACGGGTGAAATTGCTGCTAAAAATTCTCGCTAGCCTTGGAGTCCTCCTAGCTCTACTGGCGCTTTACGTGACTTTCTCGCATCAACCCGAAGACTTCCCGGCGGGTAGCGAAAGTGAGGCTCGCCTGGCTGCGGGACCGTGGTCTGTCGCAAGCTTTGCGGAGGTTTTTGTTGATCGTGACCGGCCCACCCCGCCCAATGGCGATTATCTCGGCGACGATTCGCGTTCCTTGGACGGTAACGTGTGGTATCCCTTTGAGGCAGAAGCCGGCCCGCGACCTCTGTTGGTCTTTAGTCATGGGTTTACCTCTAGCCGCAGTAACGGCACTTACCTTGCTGAACATCTTGCGAGCCACGGTTTTGTAGTGGTCGCCGTCGACTATCCCCTGACAAGCATGGGTGCGCCGGGAGGCGCCTTGGTCGAAGATGTGATCAATCAGCCGGGAGACATCAGTTTTCTTATAGATACTTTGCTGGGCTATAGCGCGGTCTCCGGACACGCTTTGTCCGGGAAGGTTGATGCTGAGCGCGTCGGCGTATTGGGTATTTCCCTGGGCGGTTTAACGTCTACCCTTGCAGGGTTTCATCCCAAGTGGCGTGACCGACGTATCGGTGCCGTGATGTCCATTGCCGGCCCAACAAATTTCTTCACCTCAGACTTCTTTGAAACAGCAGATCTTCCTTTCATGATGTTCGCCGGCGATTTGGATGTACTGGTGCCCTACGCCAGTAATGCGGCTCCAGTGCTTGAGAAGAAGCCGGGGGCCGAGCTCGTAACCTTGGCAGGTGGATCTCATACCGGGTTTTCTGGTGGTACGGCTTTGCTCAGAGCGATGGACAATACTGACGCGCTGGGTTGTTGGTCCGTGGGTCGATACATCAAGCCCAATCAGGAGAGCCAATGGGAAGGTTTGTTCGGACCGGTAACGTTGGGTATTGATTACAGCGCGCCAAACGAACTGTGCACGGTCGACCCTCTTCCGAAAACGATGAACGTTCTTCGGCAGCAGATGATCGCGCGTGTTGTGATTACCGCCTTCTTTGAGAAATACCTGGCAGCAGATTCCGTAGTTCAGGAGGCGGCGTCGGCGTTCTTAAGCAGCACTAGCATCACTGAAATCCCAGAGCTCAGCTACGCGGCAAGTGCTGCTGAATAATCAGCGACGGAAGCCCTCACATAAACCCCAATCAGTGCTGAAGGCACTTAGCGGACGATCGTGATCGGCGTCACCTTCGCCATGCGCCTCTGAGGATTAAGCGCCCGCATTTCAGGCACCAGGTCATTGAGCGCTGATTGGCGATTCTCCGGAGCAGGGTGTGTGCTCAGAAACTCTGCGGGACGACTGTCAGAGAGCCCTCCCATTTTCTGCCATAAGCTTACCGCGGCTTCGGGGTCGTATCCCGCGCGGGTCGCTAGCTCAATGCCAATTTGATCAGCCTCTGATTCCGCAACGCGGCTATTGGGAAGCTCCAGTGCCAGTTTGGCAGCAAGCGATGCGCCTGCCAGCGTTGCAATGTGATTATCGGAGGCTACTCCGGCGGCTATGACGCCAACGTTGATAGCCATCGCCCGGGACATACGCTCGGCTGTGTGATTGGCTAGGGCGTGAGAGATCTCGTGACCCATAATCTGAGCAAACTCGTCATCGGTGAGTTTGAGTTGTTCAAAGAGCCCGGTGTAGGCCGCCATGCGTCCACCAGCCATGCACCAGGCATTCACCGTCTCATCATCATCGATGATTGCCACACTCCACTCCCAATCTGCAGAGTCAGGGTAAAGGGCAATTGCTTCGGTAACCAGACGGCCGGTGATAGTCGCGACGCGATCCGACATCCGAGGATCATCAATAAGTTTGTTTTCCTGATTCAGTTGACCAACGGTGCTCAGATACGCTTGCTTGGACTCAACAATCGCGGATTCGGGGGAGATCAGCATGAACTGGCTCCGTCCCGTGGGGCTGGTGGTGCAGGCTGTAAGTAGTGCTAAGAGTACGGGGGCCAGTACTGCGACTCGCGGAATTCGAGCAGCAGTGACTCTAAGAGCTCTGATGAATTCGTAAGCCTTCATGAAAGGTTGCTGTAAATCATGTTGTAAAGAGTGCTGTTGTCTCAAACGCATGCTTGGGTCTTCTACGCAATAACGAGTTACTTACTTTGATTGCGATGGGGGCGAAAAATTCCGCTCTCGTCGCGTCTGGTTTTCCGGCGCTATCGAGGACTCTCTAGTTCTTCAACGCGCGCGGCCGCTTCGGCTTCCCAGGTCGTTGCCTGAAGCATGACGTGGAACAGCTGGTTTTGTTCTACTGAACCCATAGCGCCGGCAGCGCCAGGACCCGTCGCGTAAACTGCTACATCCTCACCGCCATGGGTTTCTGCACTAAGAGGTACCAGCGCCTCCTGATGGTAACCGGGTTTGGTGGTGTCTACCTCAGAGATGTCTTGTCGACCGCCTAAAGGGGGCTCGGCATAGGTACTGTCCGCATTGAGTTGCGCACCATGATCGCGATATCCCCTGCCATTCATGTAGCCAAGGGTCGTGTAAGGTAGGCCGTTATCATCCAATAGTGGCTCGTCACTCCAGGGGGGGACGACCTTTCCGAGAATTGGGTTTCCTCGTTTGGGGTATCCCGCCATCGTGAATACGTGACTGTGGTCGGCCGTGACCATGACGAGTGTGTCATCGGCTGCCGTGTTTTTCATAACGGCCGCAACAGCCTCGGACAGCTCGATAGTGTCGTTTAGCGCATTGGAAGCGTTACCCGCGTGGTGAGCATGATCGATACGCCCCGCCTCCACCACCAACAAAAAGCCTTCATCACTGTCTTGCAAGAGCTCAAGCGCCTTGAGGGTCATTGCAGTGAGGCTGGGCTGCTCGGCATCGGGTACTGCTCGCTCGGATGCGTATGCCATATGAGAGTCGCTGAATAGGCCGAGGACTGGTGCACTTGTTACCGACGCCATCTCTGATTTGTCGCTTGCGTAGCTACCATCGGGGTATGCGGACTGCCATTCCGCGATGAGGTTTCTCTCATCAGCTCGGCGTCCACCTTCTTGGGATTTTGGCAGGAAATGCCGGCGACCACCGCCTAGAGCCACCTCAATGCCGTTGCTCACACCGGAGCCAAACTGCGCGTTTAAGCGCTCACGCGACGCCAGAAACTGTGCGGCGATATCCTCGCAACCCTGGGCCCTTGCTTCATCAGAGAGCTCGGCATCATCTTCCCAATCGCGATTGGCGGTCTTTGCATAAGTCGCTGCAGGCGTGGCGTGGGTGATACGCGCGGTACTTACAACGCCCGTGGCTTTGCCTGCCAGTTCCGCTATCTCTAACAGCGATAGAAGCTCAGCGCCCTGACCGCTTTGGCAGTCCTCTTGCACGACTCGCTCATCGATACCGAAGACGCCGATCTTGGTTTTCACGCCTGTCATAATTGCGCTCATGGTGCCAGCGGAGTCGGGGGTCTGCGAGTCCACGTTGTAGGTTTTAACCAGACCCGTAACGGGGAACTCTTCAAAGCTCAGGCGGTTTTCTTCACCGCTGTTTCCCGCTTGTTGTCCCGCAAGAATCCGCGCGGCCGTAATAGTGGAAATGCCCATGCCGTCGCCCAGGAAGATCACCACATTTTTGGCTTTGCCTTTAGACCCACCCATGGCTAGGGATCTTGAGACACGCGCCTGTGCGTCGGTATACCAGGGGCTTGTCAGTTGATAATCGGGAATCGGCGAGTCAGCCACAGACACCATAGTCATTAGCTGAGTAGGCGCCTCCTTGGTGTCAGACTCGACTATGGTGACGTTACTGCAGCCGGTCAGCAGCAAACCAAGACTTAGGGAACTAATAACGCGGATCATCTCTGGGGTCTCTCGAAAGTTAAAGTTTCAACGTATTCAGTACTACGGATTCTGCAGCATACTCAGCCGGGTTCTGACTCAGCGCCCGCTGCTGTTCTTAACAGGCCTCGGTAAGCCCCGCGAGCGTTTGTCTCTCCGCTGACAACGCGATAAACATCTCGTGCAATGGGCATATCGATACCGTATTGCTCCGCTAAAGCCATCACAGCTGGCGCACTCTTTGCACCCTCTGCGACCATGAACATCTCACTGGCGATCTGCTCCATAGATTTGCCTTTGCCAAGCTCAATGCCCACATGACGGTTGCGGCTCTGAGAGCTGGTGCAGGTGGCGATCATGTCGCCCATACCTGCAAGTCCCGCAAACGTTTCAGCCCGACCACCCATCGCAACTCCTAGGCGAGTTACTTCCGCAAGGCCTCGGGTGATCAAAGCGGCACGAGTGTTGTCACCAGCTCCCTGACCATCGCCCATGCCCACAGCGATTGCGATGATGTTCTTGAGGACACCACCGAGCTCGCAGCCGATGACATCGGTGTTTGTATAAACACGAAACAAACCGCTCTTGAATACCCTCTGAAGAGATCGAACAATAATGTCGTCGTCCATGGCTATGACACTTGCCGCCGCTTGGCCGGCCATGATCTCTCTGGCCAAGTTCGGGCCAGTAAGCACGCCCACCGGATGTCCCGGAAGAATTTCGGTGATGATCTCGGTCATGCGCATACGTGTGTCGAGTTCCAGCCCTTTCGTGAGGCTGATCACCGGCACCCAGGCGCGTAAGTGCTTCTTCACTTCCACAAGTACGCTGCGAAAGTTCTGCGATGGAATACCCATGACGACAACATCGGCGTTGGTCACGGCCTCGCCGATATCATTGGTTGCGCGCAGGCTCTCTGGCAAAGGTGCATCGGGCAAATAGGTCTGGTTGCGATGGGCGTTGTTGATTTCGTCGACCGTTTCGGGATTGCGTGCCCAAATTGTCACGGGTGCATTCCGCGTTGTAAGTGCGGCGACCGTGGTGCCCCAGGAACCACCCCCCAGTACGGCAATTTTCAGATCGCTCATTTTATTCTCCTTATATGACGAAATGACTAAGCTGCTCTTTCTTCGCTGCTACGGCTTAAGCGGTTCCCGCTTTAGCTGCTCGCTGATTTTGGACGAGCCTTGGGTCTAGCTTTTGCCACAGTCTTAGGTCTGGCCTTAGCGGCGGGTCTGCGTTTTGCCGTGGTTGTGGATTTGGCCTTCGCTTTTGCTTTAGCCGTGGCTTTTGGCTTGGCGGCCGCTTTGGCCGGAGCTTTTTTCTTGGCTACTGCCTTGCCTTTTGTCTTCGCCTTCGTCTTGGTTGCCGCTTTTGCCTTGGAGGCTGGCTTCTTCGCGGTTTTCGCTGCAGGGACCTTTTCCTCGGGTTGCCCCAAGGTCTTGAGAAACATATTGCGGACTTCACGTATGTGTTCTTCGATTGTCTCTGCGCTCCAGTCGCTGGTATCCACAGGGGGAAGTACATCCACCTCTACGGTCGCGGGGCGAAAAACGAAGTCGCCCTTGGGAGCAACATCCCCAGCATTGCGAATCACTACGGGAACAATAGGCACACCCGCTTGAATCGCCAGATGGAATGCACCCTTTTTGAACGGCGCCAGATTAGGCGACACCGTGCGGGTGCCTTCGGGGGCCAGCGCTACCGACTTACCTTCATTGCGCATCGCATCCACAAGGGGTTGCATCGCCTCGATTGCGGAGGCAGCATTTTTGCGATCAATCATGACTACACCGCCCATCTCCAGCACTTTGCCAATGACGGGCATCTTCTTGATTTCCTGTTTACCTACACCTGCCATATCCCGGCGCAGAAGTTTTGCCCCGATAACGACGTCGGCCTTGCTCTGGTGATTGAAGATGAACACCGCGGGTCGTTGTTTCCAGAGGTTCTCCTCTCCGTTAACGCGAAGGTCGAGGTTGATCAACGCACTCGCGGTTTCGGCAAACAAGCCAATGGAAAAATTAGTGGCTTCCCGTCGTGAGCCGGTGAGGGCATAAATCGGCAGGCCCGCTGCAAAGGACGGAACCAGACTTACCGTGGCAGCGATGGAGCGCACAAACTGCCCCAGTGTCGGCCTCCCTCGGCTACCAAAGCTCGCTATGGGCCAATTGTTATCGCGAGCCACGGCCCGGAGCTTGTCGCTGGGGTTCAGGGCAACGGGGTTGCCAACGTGCTCCAGAAGCAACTGATCATCGGTGCTATCAGAATAGAAAAATCCATCGTCGAGGTTTGCGCCAACACTCTCGGCCAGAACTTCGGCGGCATCTACTTTGCCCTGTCCAAAACAGGTGGGCCTGACCACACTACCGGTAAACACGCCGTCTTCTACCTCGAGTTGAGTGCACAACACATTCTCGATGCCCAGATCTCGCGCCGCAGGCTCGACCTGGTAGGGCGTCGCGGAAGAGATAATGCCCACCGTGTGACCCTTTGCGAGGTGAGCTTCGATGAGCGCGCGAGACTCCGGATAGACCAGTCGAGCTATCTGTTTGGTGAACAAATCTTCACCGAGCTCGATGTAAGCCTGTTCATCGATGCCGCGCATGAATTGCGTGGTTATCGCCATCATGCCGGAGAAGCCCAGATTGCCGAGTCCAAAGTTGGTCATGGCACTCGCCAGCTCCAGAAAGTCTCGAACTGATAAATCGCCCCGCCGCAGCTGCTCGCGGATAAACGCGATGGCGGAGTAGCCCGAGATGATGGTCCCGTCGAAGTCGAAAATGGCGCAAATTTCTGGGCCGTCGGGGCTCGCCTCAATGGCCTTGAGTAAAGGTTTTGCAGTGCTGCTCATTACCTCAACATCCTGTACTGTCATTAGTCGCGGAACCTTTGAGTCTAGCACGCACAGATGACTACAACAGCGGCGCATTTACGCTCTGCTAGACTGCCCTTAACCTCCTCAGTTCTCGCGAGCCGAGCTTGTCCGAACCCGCAGACTTCAGTTTTTCGAAACGTTCATATTTTCTGCTGCTAAGCATCTTGATAGTGGCCTGTGTAGTGCGTGTGGTTCCCGCTCTGAACTATGGGCAGGATTGGTATGGGGAGGGGAGCTTCACCTTGGTCAACTTTGACGAGGCGGGTTCGTGTCGCGCTGCGCTGGACGGCTTTGATTACTCCCCTTGGGTCGGGTGGCAAACCTTGGCACTTGCTGAAGCTTCAGGCCTGTCGGTTCCCGACGGCATCCGTGGTGATGCCCGGGCTGTTAAAGCTTTCTGTCAGAGTGAAAGCCACATCGTCATTGCCAGGCTCTACTCTGCGGTAGCAGGTGTATTGACGGTCGCTGCGCTGTGGATACTCGCAGTTTTATTGTTTCCGGCGAAGCCGCTGGCAGCGCCTGTCGCTAGTGCGCTTCTGGCCCTCTCTGGCTGGCATATCAGTGAGTCGATGGTAGGCACCGTTGACGCTGCTTCGACGTTCTTCATCTATGCGTTCACTTGTGCAGTGGTTTGGAGTGTCAGACACGACGGTTTTCGTTGGCTGCTCGCGTTGCTACTGCTCGCTCCGGCTGTTTGGACCAAGTACTGGGTTTTCGCTTTCGCCTCTTTAGCAGTGCTCATTCCGATACCGGGCTATGTCACGCTCTTTAAGGGCATAGATCGAAGTAGGGCTTTGTTACTACTTCTTAGCTATGTGGGGCTGTTCGGAATTGTGAGTACCCCGGAGCTTTCCGGGTTGCTTATCTGGTTTTTACCGATCTTGTTTTACGCCGTGGTTCCCTGGTCGCGCTTAGGGTCTGCCGCTAAAGGTTTTATGTTGTTGGCCCCGTGGCTGGCCCCTGCACTGATGCAAGTCGAGATATTTGCGGCGTTTACCTCGGCAGGCGCAGAAGGGCGATTCGGTACAGACTATGGCGCTATCGGCTGGCACAAGTGGCTGCGTAATCCCGTGAACATTCCAGTTGTGCTCGTGATGGGACTCGGGCTGCCAGGATTTGTGATGGCAGTCTCTGGTCTGGCGCATTTATGGAAAAGCGCCCCCTTAGATCGAGCTTGGCTGGCACTACTGCCGCTGCTCGCGTTTGTCTTGTACATGGCGTTTCTGGCTCCCGTCACCTACTACCGGCACTACCTTCCATTGCTACCCTTGGCGTGCCTTCTTGCTGCTGTGCGTGTAAGCCACTGGCGACCGCCATTGCGTGCTGTATCGGTTGCCTTACTGTTGAGTTGGCAAGCTGTGCTCGCGGTAGATCTGGTGACGGACTACCATTTTGATCCTCGCAGGGACCTTCCAAAGTGGTATGCGGAGAACGAGCCCCAACGAGTTTGGGCAAGCTACTACGTAAACCCGCCGCCCGATACCGGTGTAGGGCATCGTCTCTTTAAGCCCGCCTTTGTAAGATCGGGCAGCAATAATCTTCGACAATCGGACACGCTAATACTGAGTGAGAACTGGTACGACACGGCGTTCGCTAACGAGCTTAATGGCCCGCTGGTCCATGATCCCGCGCGTCTGATTAAGACAACTCCCGAGTCTGTCACCTTCTATCGGCGAGCCTTCGCAGGAGAGCTGCCTTTCCTCGTCAAACGTGCGCGTTTAAGGGCGCCAAGTTACATGCCAGAGTTGTTGGTCCACCGCGCACTGTATGGCAGCTTCACGCAATTTGTCGGTGATATCGTGATCCTCGAGGTTGAGCTATGAGCAGCGCAGCAGACCTCGTTGCCCTTCAGAGAGCGCTGTATACCTCGCGGAATCCCACAAGACGCTACCTGCACTGTGCCCGTCGTGACTGGGTTAGGTCGGAGATATCGAGCGCGGCTGAAATATCGCCGGCCCACTACGCTTTGGAAGTCGGCCCCGGTTCAGGTATCTACCTCTCGTCGCTTGCACAGGTTGCCGATAGAGTTGTGGCCATTGATGTCGAGCCTAGTTATCTGCAAGCCGCCGCACTTCTCACCGACAACTTCGCAAGTGACAGTCCTATTAGTTGTGTTCAAGGGAATCTGAGTTCGGGAGTTTTAGCCGAGGGGTCTATCGATCTCATCCTCTGCTCAGAAGTGATTGAACATGTGGAGGACTCTGCATCGTTGATAGCGGTTATGGCAAAAACGCTCAAACCCCAAGGCACTCTGATTCTTACCACCCCTCAGCCCTACAGCCCCGTTGAGCTCCTCGGGAAGATCGCTTTTCTGCCGGGAATATTGCAACTGCTTCGCTTAATCTATCGTGAACCTATTGAGCCCACGGGCCACATCAATGTGCTGTCCACTGCGCAGCTGAAAGCACAGATTGCTTCGGCTGATCTCGTTGTGGTGAAGGAGGAGCGCTTGGGATTTTACCTCCCTGTGATTGCTGAGTTTGGGGGTCGTTGGGGGCAGGGGCTGTTAGTTGCGATCGATAGAGCCATTCAAAACTCTCGGTTCCAAGGGCTTTTGTGGACGCAGTGTTTTGTTCTCAGAAAGCCAGGCTCGTCTCCACCCTAAGGCGTCCGTGTTTGCAGTGATGTTCTTGGCTAAATTGATCTATGCTTGAGCTTCTCAAACAACCATAAAAAACGACAAGCGTTTGGTCTTTTGATCAGGCGAACTTTGGAGACTGACATGAACTACTTTGTGACGGGCGGTACTGGGTTTATTGGACGGTTTTTGGTGCCAAAGCTTTTAGATCGGGGCGGCAAAGTTTTTTTGCTCGTGCGCCCGGGCTCCGTTCCCAAGCTTCAGGCTCTCCGCGAACTGTGGGGTGCGTCAGCAGAGCAGGTGGTGGCGGTAGAGGGGGATTTGAGTAAACGACGTCTGGGCGTCAAAGCCGCCTGGGTGAAGCAACAGGCTGGCAAGATCGATCACTTTTTTCATCTCGCTGCGATCTACGACATGGAGGCAGATGCCGAGAGTCAGCGCGTAAGCAATGTGAATGGCACGGCTCAGGCAATCGCTTTGGCCAAAGCCCTAAAAGCAGGGTGTTTCCATCAGGTATCGTCGATTGCCGCGGCAGGACTTTATGAAGGCACCTTTACGGAGGACATGTTCGAAGAGGCGGGTGCGCTGGATCATCCTTACTTTTTGACGAAGCATGAATCTGAAGGTCTCGTTCGCAAAGAGACCACCATGAATTGGCGCATCTATCGTCCGGGCATGGTGGTAGGTCATTCCGAGACCGGCGAGATGGACAAGATCGACGGCCCTTATTACTTCTTTGAGCTATTGGACAAGCTCAGTAAGGTCACTCCCGAGGGGCTGCCCCTGATAATGAACAAGGCGGGGTTGCTCAACATTGTTCCTGTGGATTTTGTTGTTGATGCCATGGACTATCTGGCGCACCTCGATGGTCAGGACCACGCTTGTTTCTTTCTCACCGACCCCGATGGGATCCGCGTAGGTGATCTTTTGAAGATCATGATGGAAGTGGGGCATGGGCCCAAACTTCGATCGGTGAACATGAAGCTTATTGATAAGGCCAGCAAGCTGGCAGGCACGGGTATTAGCAAGATTCCCAGCGTGAAGTCGCTGGGAGAAAAAGCGGTCGCACGCCTAGGAATACCGCCGCAGGTCATCGGCTATATCAACTATCCCACACGTTTTGATTCAACGAAAACTCAGGCACTTCTTGAGCCTGCGGGAATCAGCTGCCCCAGCTATGACTCCTATGCACAGGTGCTCTGGGATTATTGGCGACACTTTTTACGCGGAGACAAAGATTCTCTGATCAGGGAAGTGGATGGCTTGTTCAACGACTTTATCGGACGGCCTACCTTGGCCGCATTGCGGCGTACGGTAAAAGGCCAAGTAGTGTTGGTTACTGGTGCGACCAGTGGTATCGGCAAAGAGTGTGCTTTGCGCCTTGCCCGCGCGGGGGCTACGGTGCTCTTGGTCGCGCGTACTGTGGAGAAGCTCGATGAGACGCTCAAGGAGATAGCCAAGAAAGGTGGCGATGCTCAGGCTTATTCCTGCGATGTTTCCAGCGAGAAGGACTGTGCAAAGCTGGTTAAGGATGTGCTGCGGGATCACGGCCACGTGGATATTCTTGTGAATAACGCCGGCCGATCTATCCGCCGTTCTGTGCGCCACAGTTACGATCGCTTCCATGACTTTGAGCGCACTATGGAGCTCAATTACTTTGGCGCGCTGCGTCTCATACTGGGTTTTCTGCCCAGCATGGAAGGGCGGGAGCAGGGCCACATTATCAACATTTCATCCATTGGCGTTCTGACTAACCCGCCGCGTTTCTCTGCTTATGTAGCTTCGAAATCTGCCCTGGATGCATTCAGTCTGTGCGCCGCGCCGGAGTACGCAGCTAACAACGTATCCTTTACGACGATTCACATGCCTTTGGTGCGGACGCCAATGATTGCACCCACAAGCTTGTATAAGGCTTTTCCTACTTTGTCTCCAGAGCAAGCACGAGATCTGGTGATCAAAGCGATCATCTCCAAGCCCAAACGCATGTCGACGGGTCTTGGAGTGACGGGTGCCGTAGCGCAGGCGACGATCCCCAGCGTTACCGAGGCTTTTCTGAGTCAGGCCTATGCACTCTTTCCCGATTCACCGGCGGCCCGTGGCCTCAGTGATGAAGAGGCCGCGGCCGAGCGAGCCAATATGCCATCCAACAAACTTGAGCTAGCTCAGAAGATGTTTGCGCAGGTGATGCGCGGTGTTCACTGGTAAGCGATGAGTCTCGGGTGAACAACACGGAATCTGCTGTGAATGAACTGCTCTCTGTTGTAGTTCCCGTGTTCAATGAGCGCGAGGTATTGCCGACGTTTCACTCGAGAGTCATGGCGGTGCTTGAGTCCCTCAGTACATCGATGACTGTGCAATTGTTGTATGTAGACGATGGCAGCACGGATGGCTCTAGTGATTGGCTGCAGTCTCAGATGGGCGAGGACGCAAGCCTTGGCGTTTTACGCCTGTCGCGCAATTTCGGTAAAGAGGCCGCTATGTCAGCAGGTTTTGACCATGCGGAGGGCGATGCGGTGATTGTCATCGATGCTGATCTTCAGGACCCTCCGGAGTTGATCCCAACGCTCATCGAACACTGGCGTGAGGGCTATGATGTGGTTTACGCGACTCGTGAATCTCGGGAAGGCGAGCAGTGGTTCAAACGCAAGAGTGCCGCATTGTTCTACCGCGTCATGGACCGGCTCTCTGATGTCCCCATTCCTCGAGACACGGGTGACTTTCGTTTGCTCAGCCGCAGAGCGGTGGATGCACTGGCGAAGCTGCGGGAGCAGCATCGCTATATGAAGGGCCTTTACGCCTGGATTGGTTACCCTCAAAAAGCCGTTTCCTATGCTCGAGATGCCCGGTCTCTAGGGCGCAGTAAGTGGAGTTACTGGCGGCTGTGGAATCTTGCGCTAGAGGGAATTACTTCGTTTTCAGCGGCTCCACTCAAGCTGGCAACGTGGTTCGGACTCTTCACGTCGCTCATGTCCTTTGGTTATGGATTGTTCTTTTTATTGCGCACGCTATTTCTGGGTAACCCCGTACCGGGTTATCCGTCACTGATTGTCATCATTCTCTTTCTTGGGGGAGTGCAACTGGTGTGCCTCGGCATTATTGGGGAGTACCTTGCGCGCACCTACAACGAAAGTAAGGGCCGACAGCTGTACTTTGTTATGGATTATCGGCCCTGTGGGGGATTACACCCTCGAGATGCCCATTCTGACAATCCGGCAGTGACCGACGGCTCTTGATCTTGCATATACAAAGCTGATGTTTTCTCTCTCGCTGCTAAGGGACTGGCCTTCACAGACAAGCTGGCCCTGGATGTTGGCTGGCGCCCTCATCTATTTGTCCTTTGGCTTTACAGAGATGATGGGGTCCGATCTTTGGTGGCACGTCGCCGCGGGGCGGGAGATCGTCCAGAACAGCAGCGTGTGGCTAAGCGACGACTGGTCTTACACCGAGCTAGGTAGTGTCTGGCACAACCACGAATGGCTCGCGGATCTCCTCTTTTACGGTTGGGTGAACTTGTTTGGCCTGGCAAGCCTGGTTATCTGGAAGTGGATGCTTATTGTCGGCACGTTCTGCCTCTTTCAAAATTTGCTAACGCGCCTTAGCGGAAATGCCCTCGCCGCGTTACTCGCTTGTACTGCCGGCATCGCTATTGCGGCGCCATTTCTGGATATGCGCCCCCAGCTGTACACCCTCCTGGGTATCGCGATTTTGTTACAGCTGACGCTGCTCCGTGCTCCTCGCCTTCGACGGTTGCTGCCGCTGTTTTTGATCTGGGCCAACCTGCACGGTGGCTTTGTTTACGGACTGCTGATGTTGGCTATCGTGCTCTGTCCCTGGAGCGACTCTTCTTGGGGAGCATTGCGCAGCGCGGTGCTGACTTGGGGCGCTTGTGCCCTTGTCTGCCTTGTAAACCCGGATGGCGTGCAAATATTTTGGTTACCGTTGGTGTATGCCTTGAATGCTGACTCGCCTTACCGAAGCTTGGGGGAGTGGCGTTCACCGTTTGAGCCCGGTGGTATCACTTCGTCGTTCTATGCCTATTCCTTAGTCGTAGCTGCGGCTCTGAGCATGACTTGGATATTGCCTGTGGTTCGTCGTTGGGTGCCTATGAGCTCGGAGGTTATCGCTATTGCTCTGCTCAGTGCAGCAATGTCTGCGACGAGCAGGCGCTTTATCATTTTGTGGGCGATGGCCTTCGCACTGTTACTGGCACCGTTTGTCGCAGCCCTGTTTCGCCAGAAAGTCTTACAGCTTTTGATGCTGCCAGTATTGCTGGCGTTAACACTGTGGGCGGGTTCACGCATCGCCCCTTACCCACTGAATCCCAACGTCGCTTATCACTATCTCACTGCGGAGTATGTGTATCCCCACGGTCTCGCAGACTTTGTCGAAGCCAATGGACTTCAGGGAAACACTTTTGCCTTCTACAACTGGGGAGGCTACCTCCATTGGCGGCTTGATGGTGATCTGAAGGTATTCATCGATGGTCGGGCTAACACGTTGTTCGATGACCAAGCTTACATCGACTACGTGACAGTATTGGGTGCCCGCTCCGGGTGGGTAGAGAAAATCGAGAGTTCCGGTGCTCAGCTGTTTATGTGGCCTCGAGGTCGCGGCGGAGAGAGACTTACCCGTGGTCTTTTACAGACCGGGCGCTGGGAATTGCTGTATCAGGACGTTAGGGGAGTGCTCCTTGTACGCAAAGATTATGCAGTACCCACCAAGCTTCGATTGCCTGACGACAGCGTCGACACGCAGCTTACGGCTGCCTATTTGGCATCGAAGCAAGGAGACAATCTTGCTGCACTTGCTGCAGCGAGTCGTGCCCACGAGCTTCGGCCCTGGGGTCAAGCAAGCTGCAGTTGGCTAACCCGCAGTCTCCAGGCTAATGGACAAGCGCGAGAGGCCGCGTCGGTAATGGAGAGCTGTCGGGCATATTTTCCCAGCAAATACTTGCGTTAGTCTTATAGTTTTAGGCTGTCCCCAAAGGGCAGTCCAAGTTTTCCTAGAGGAGATCTGAATGAATAAGCGTGTTTACTCTCTAGCGGCGCTGTTGGTTGTGCCGATGCACTTGTCCGCGGCGACGTTGATTTACAACGTGCAGGGTTACACGATGCACGACGGCGAACGCGTAGCTTTTGCCGCGCTGGAATACGATGAGGGTGTGGTTACTGCTGTATATGATGATGAGACAGCGGCATCAGGCAGTGATGCAGAGACGCGTATCGATGGTCAGGGGCTTACCTTGCTCCCTGGGCTTATCGACGCACACGGACACATCGCAGGTCTGGGGAGCGCCCTCGCAAGCGTCGACCTTACGGGCAGCGAAAGTGAAGCGGAAGCGGCAGCGCGTGTAGCGGCAGCCGTTACCGACGAAGTCGCAGACGACTGGATTTTTGGGGCGGGCTGGAATCAGGTGCTCTGGCCGTCCAGTGAGTTTCCCTCCAAGGCATCTCTCGATGCCGTTACGGCCGATCGTCCCATTGCGTTGCGCCGCGTAGATGGTCATGCCGTGTGGGTCAACAGTAAAGCCTTGGCCCTTGCGGGCATTACAGCAGATACCGCCGATCCTGCAGGCGGACGCATTGTTCGTGATGATAGCGGTGAGCCGACGGGCATCCTCGTCGACAACGCGATGAAGTTGATGAGAGAGGCAACGCCTGCCCCAACGGTTGCCAGTAAAAAACGCGACCTTAGCCGAGCGATGGAGTACTTAGTTAGCCTCGGGATGACCGGTGCTCACGATGCGGGATCCTCCGCTTTGGAGATTGATGCTTATGACGCGCTTCTTGAGGACGACCAGTTCCCCATGCGGATCTACTCCATGTTGCGCATGGCTGACCCCGGCATCAAAGAAAAGTGGTTAGAGGGTCCCAGAGACAGTGCAAATGATTTGTTTGCACTGCGAAGCGTCAAGATCTCTGCAGATGGGGCTTTAGGCTCGCGCGGCGCTGCTCTGTTCGAGGATTACTCCGACGATCCCGGTAACCGAGGATTGTTGCTCCTGTCGGACGAACAGCTGATGTTGCAGATTCGCGACTCGGCCAAGCTTGGCTATCAGGTCAATGTGCACGCGATCGGTGATCTCGCAAACGCCAAGGTACTTGATGAGTTCGAAGCGCTGAATGCCTCTGCTGAGCAACGTGCACTGCGCCATCGTGTGGAGCATGCGCAGATTTTGCGAATTGCTGATATCAATCGTTTTGCTGAGCTGGATGTGATCGCGTCAGTTCAGCCCACTCATGCAACCAGCGATAAGAACATGGCCGGTGATCGCGTGGGTGAGGCGCGCCTTGAAGGAGCCTACGCTTGGCAGACCTTGTTCGAAAGCGGCGCAAAGCTGGCCGGTGGATCTGACTTCCCCGTGGAGCCGCCCAACCCGTTTTATGGTTTGCATGCGGCAGTAACGCGGCAAGACCGGGGCGGAGAACCTCCGAGGGGTTGGCGCGTGAGTGAGGCTGTTAGTCGTAACAAGGCGCTGTCGTTGTTCACAGAAGATGCCGCTTACGCTGGGCATACCGAGAGTCGTGTCGGACGTCTCCTACCAGGCTATGCCGCGGACTTTATACTCGTAAGCGATGATTTTTTTGCGGTGCCGCGAGAAGAGCTTTGGAAGAATAAAGTCCATGCAACTGTTGTGGGTGGAAGACTGGTCTTCGGCAAGCTTTAGGGTAGGGGCCTAGCGGAGTAGTGCCGGGATTAGGCGCCGCGTTAAGGCTAGTTGGCTTTGCCAGTAACCCTCGTGTCGGGGGAGGTCGTCGTTGGCGTCCTCGGTACGTGAGTCGTAGAAGATGCGCAGTGCTGGATCGAGAAGTAACTCCGGATGGTTTATCAGGCGATCACCGGGGATAAATACGATATCCGGCAGCAGCGGCATCGCAAAAAACTCCACGATAGGCTGTGAACACTTGACGCAAACACCCCGATCAACTGCGGGGGATTTGCGTAAGCGTCGATAGCTCACCGTTTCATCGTTCTGCACTTTTACCGCCGAGGCTTTGAAAATCACGGGGTCGCCTTCCGGGGCTTGATAAAACGACTGGCATAACGTGCAGTGACAGATTATTCGCAGTAAGGGTTTGCCCAACACGTCAACTTTGGCATGTCCGCAGTCACAGCTAATTGTCGTCATAGAGAGTCCTTGAGTGGTTTTCCCATTTACGCTGAGATACTTGCATATTCTCAGCTATTTGTTTCGAAAGACATTTAGTAATGACGGTTGTATCGACCTTGTTTGGGCACTTATAATCCGCGTCCCTTTTAGGACCATAGCTCAGTTGGTTAGAGCGCTACCTTGACATGGTAGAGGTCGGCGGTTCGAATCCGCCTGGTCCTACCAAATGACGAACCCTCGCCATCGGCGGGGGTTTTTCGTTTGGGGGATTGGGTTTCGGTGAGAGCCGCTGTTCGATAAAACGCGACCAAAAGAGCGTTTTAGACGGCGGAGCCTGCGACGCCGCCCCGCAGGGGTCACAGCAGGCTCTACCCACTTAACGGGGGATACACCGGTTTTCACTAAACACGGTTGATAATGCCATCCCATCCACAGTGGGTTAAGACCCGCAGTCGATAGTTTTCAAAATTTCTAAATCCATAGGCTCGGCGGCTCATCATTTCCATCTTGTTATGGAAGCCCTCGGTGATGCCATTCGTCTTGGTAAACCGCCACATGCCAACGATGGGTTCCAACCAGGATTTAAGCGTTCTTGCCAATCGATGAAGCGGGCTAGCCGCCAAGTCTTCGATCAATGAGAGCAGCTGCGGCAGCAGCTGCTTTGCCTTTTTGCGATTCAAGGATTTCAGTAACAGCAGGCGATTGAGCTGCTGCTTAGCTCTGTACAGCGCCTTGAGCACGGGATAGTCGTCCAGATATCGGGCAAGATTCTCTTTTTGCTCATCCGCAAGACGCCATTCATGTCGCCGCATGAGGCTGATCAGCCCGCGATGCTTGCGCCCCTCGGGATCGTAGTTTTGCCACGCCTTCAGCAGATGCTGATTCACGAGTCGAATCACGTGGAACCGATCAGCAACAATCGTGGCGTTAGGGAAATATCGACGCACGATACTGCGGTAGGTTTCTGACAAGTCCATGACGACCACCTGGACGTTTTCTTTACCCGGTAATGCCTTTAAATAACGTCTCAAACTCAGTTCTGAACGTCCCAGCACCACATCAAAAACCTTATGGTTCTTGAGATCTACCATCGTGGTGGCGTAGCCGCGCTTGCGGCTAAAAAAGTGCTCATCGATACCCAGCACACGCGGGCAGGGGCGATTAGACATCTCTGATAGCCTAAGTCGGCACTGGCCTTGATACCAGCGCTCGACGGTTGCCGGGCTCATGTCATGTGTTCGTGCGAGCTTACGCTGCGTCACGCCGCCATCGTGGGCCTCAAATACTTCAAGACGGAAGGCGTCCGACGATCGATAGCGGGGCCTGACGCCCTGAAACCGGTGACGAAAGTATCGCCCGCATTGCAGGCAATGATATTTAGGCGTCTTCAGGTGCAGCGTCATCACCTGATTGCCCTGGCGTGTGTGTTTTAACGTGCGCTCGTGGGTCGCCTTAATCCTGACTTTGGGATGCTGGCAGTGGATGCACGATGGGCGACGCTTGGGTCTGGCATAGACCTCGATCGAATCGTTGCGATCAACGCGTTCGACCTCCAGCTCGGGAAGGCCTAATATATTTCCTGCGTGGGACATCGGGGGTTTCCTCATTAAACGGACTTCGCAAATTCAGTTTAATGATCCCCGGTGTCCCCCGTTAATGATGAAGAGCCTCACAGCAGGCCAAAGCCCGTTGTGATCAATCCGCCTTGTCCTACCAAAATTGGTTAAGTTGTTGATTTATCTGTAAATCGCACCGGCCACGGTGGACACAAACGGCCCTAAAAGGGCAGTGGTCTGGGTATAGGACGGATAAAGGTCCTATCGGGAGTAGATGTCCTCGCTAATTCTGCTGACCGCACCCGCAGACCTGTCGAAGTTTCCATCTATTGACCCAAAAATCCTGTTCGCGGTGTTGCGCATGCCATTCCTATCCGGTCAATTCTTAACGAACGCGCGCAACCGCTCGTGCCGTGCGGTTTCCCTAGCTTGCTTGCTAGTGAGATGCTGTTGGCCTGGAATTCTTGCCAGCGAAAAGCGGCAACGCACCCGGCGGCGCTCTGCTCGGTGGCACTAGCAATGGCCGAGTCGGTGTTTCCGGTTCTTTCTGGTGCATGTGATTCAGGATCCGGTCGAGGGCCTGCCCGGCTTTACCGGGTATGACGTCCTGGTCCTCGATACATGCGAGAGCCTGCCCTGGGGTATGTCGATGTTGAAAACACGCTTTAGCCGCTGAGCCCAGGTCATAGCGGCAGGGCCCACCCCTCTTCGACAAATCGGCAGGAAAGCCGATTTGGACGACCGCAGGTCGCCCGGAGGGTGACGCACAGGGATGTGCGTCATCCAATCCACCGGTTCGAAGGCCACCTGGGTCGTGCCGTCCCGGTACGGTGTCTTCAGGGTGTAAACCACCTTGCCTGTGGAGCTCAGTGACAGGCGGGGGACGGCTACGGCCGGTCGGGAAATATACCGACGCAGGCGCTCACGCTTGTCTTTCTGATTGCCCTCACAGCTGACCCCGGCGTGCACAAGGTGAATTGGCGCGAAGCGTCAAGAGAGAGCGCCCTGGGGCGGAGAGAAGCCATTGGCCCTGGCCACCCGCTCCAGGCGATGGCCTCATGGATATCGTCGTTGCTCGCTCGGGAGTATCCAATATGGCTAACTTTGGAAGCTCGAACTGAATGCGCTGCGAGCTGCTAGCGCCGCTGCGATTCACTGAGGCATAGACTCAAGGCCTCTATACCCGCATCAGCCATAGCAAAAAACGTCTAGCTTGTGGCCGTCCAGGTCACGAAAATACGCGGCATAAAAACCTTCGCCGCCCTCGGCGCGTAGGCCCGGTGCTCCCTCATCGCTTCCACCTAACTCCATCGCCTTAGCATGAATTCGATCGACGTTTTCGCGGCTTTCAACAGAGATTGCAGCCATGGTGCCGTTTCCAACCGTGGCGGATTCCCCGTTGTGTGGTGTCATGATGCACAGCATGGGACTTTCCATAGTAGCGCCCCAGGCAAAGCCCCGGTCGCCGAAGTCCATCATGCGCGACACACCAATCTCAGCCAGTAGTGCATCGTAAAACGCGGATGATTTTCCAAGATCATTTGTGCCAAGAACAACGTAACCGATCATAGTCAGAGCTCCTCGAGTTTTCTTCGCAGAATGACCAGGGGTCGTCTGCTTTTATCTCTAAATAGCTTAGCTCTACGAATCACGGTATGAAAGCGGCAAACAGCGCGGTCGTGGAAATATGGCACCGGAACACATCTCTTGAGACGACTACCGCCCTAAGAGTTCAGGCTGCGCTAAGCTGGAACCATGATAATTTTCTTGCGACGCCTCAGACATGAGCTTTTTATGAAGGACGAAGTCCGCAAATACCTAAGCTATGCCATTGGCGAGTTACTGCTGGTGGTGTTTGGTATTTTCATTGCGCTGCAGATCGACAATTGGAATGACGACAGAAAGCAGCGCATGCAGCATCTAGAGGCGGCTCTGCGGTGTGTCATTTTGAGCAACCAAACGCAGTACACCACGACGGAGATTTTCGCAGCTACTCAGGGCTGGGCCGGTCCGCGCCACGCACGTAGTGACGTAATAACGACCAGAAAAGCGCATCACTAAAAAGTAAATTTTTCATATTAGGTGATCTAGACAGCTGCCCCGGAGGCTCGGGTAAGCTCTCGAAATAATAATTTTAACGAGGAGCATCACCCACATGAAATTGTATAGACGTCACACCCTGTCCTTGGCCATAGCCGCGATTACCGCGGGAGCTGTGCCCACAGTATTCGCACAACAGCCCCAGCTTGAGGAAGTCATCATCACGGGTACCCGAGTGGCTGACCGCTCTGCGGCAGACTCGCCTGTTCCCGTAGACGTGATCAGCGGTAGCGATTTTCGGGTCAATGGGTCCACCGACATTCAGGACATGTTGCGCACCCAGGTCCCAAGCTTTGACATTAACTCGCAACCGATTAGCGACGCGGCAACTATTGTTCGTCCGCCGAACCTGCGCGGCCTCTCTCCAGACAACGTGTTGGTTCTGGTAAACGGCAAGCGCCGGCATCGCGGGTCGATTATCTCCTTCCTTGGCGGTGGTATCTCGGATGGCGCTCAGGGCGTGGACATGGCCGCCATACCGTCTCTTGCAATAAAGCAGGTTGAAGTCTTACGCGACGGAGCATCTTCCCAATATGGTTCCGACGCGATTGCTGGCGTTATCAACTTCCTGCTCCGAGATGATGCCGAAGGCTTTGAGGTGGTGGCGCGTTACGGCTCAACAACTGAAGGCGATGGTGATAATTATATGGTCTCGGCCAATTTGGGCCTCCCCTTGGGTGATAGCGGATTTCTAAACATCACGGGAGAGATGCGGGACGTCGAAGGGACAGTTCGGTCCGTAGTGCGCGATGACGTTGCTTTTGCCGAAGCCAATGGCTACAACGCAGTTTCTGACTACCAGCTCATTAACAGCTACACCGGCGAGGTGCCTCAGTATTGGGGGCAGCCTGACGTCGATGATGACGTAAAACTGTTCTTTAACGCGGGCTTTGACATCAATGACAACACGGAGCTGTACGCTTTTGGTAACTACGCCGAGCGGTCTGTTGAGGGTGGCTTCTTCTATCGTAATGTTGTTGGCGGTCCATCTTCGCAGCGTGGCGGCGTCTATGCAGGCCCCACCGTTGATCCGGCCACGGGTTTGGCGGCGGATGGCGGCGTAGCCTCTGTCCTTGTTGGTGACCTTGATGGCGGAAGCAGCTGTATTGATGGTATCCCGTTGGGCGGTTCTGGCGGCGTTATTCCTGATCCAACGCTCCTGGCTGCAGTATCAGCAGATGCCAACTGTTTCTCGTTCATCGAAACTATTCCCTCCGGATTTGTTCCGCGTTTTGGCGGAGATAACGAAGACATGGCCCTAGCTGTAGGTATCAGAGGTAACTTTGAGTTGGGTTCTGGTCTGTATTACGACCTGAGTGCGCAGCGTGGCTCTAACCGTACGGACTTCTTCATTCGTAACACGATCAATGCGTCATTGGGCCCCGCGACTCCCAGAGACTTTATCCCGGGGGGCCAGGAGCAGACCGAAACAGTCTATAACCTGAACTTCTCTTACGGACTGGATGTTGGGCTCGCCTCAGATCTGAATATTGCATTTGGTGCTGAATATCGTGAAGAAGAATTTGATCTCTTCGCGGGTGACCCTGCTTCCTATGCGCTGGGGCCACTGGCTTCCCAGGGCTTTTCTTCAAGTTCAAACGGATTCGGTGGTTTTCCTAACGACACGTCAGCAAGCCAGGACAACACCGCGTTTTATGTTGATCTGGAAGCGGACTTTACTGACCAGTTGACCCTTCAGGCTGCAGTGCGTAACGAGCAGTTCAGCAACTTTGATGGCACCACAAACTACAAGCTGGCGGGTATCTATAAAGTGACCGACTCGTTCCGCATCCGGGGTGGTTTCTCAACCGGATTCCACGCGCCCACCGCGGGGCAGGCGAACATCACTAACGTAACGACCCAGAACGTCAATGGTGTGTTGATCGATCAGGGTACATTGCCGCTGTTCTCTGCTGCGGGGCAGGTGGCCGCGGACTATGTGGAGAGCTTTGGCAACGGTCGCCCGGAGTTGGGGCCTGAAGAAGCCGAAAACTACTCTTTCGGTATCGCCTTTGATATCGGTAACTCGACGTGGACTATCGATTACTACGACATTGAAGTGACGGACCGCATCGCATTGGGCGCCAACGTAGACTTTTTGGCGGCGCTCAACTTCGCCGGTGGTGGTACTGATTACATGACTGTGTCCGAGGCGCTCACAGGCCTTGATGCTGCAGGAGTTATTGATCGGCAGGATTTTATTGGCCTGGATGATCTGTCCCAGTTCCGCTTCTTTACCAACAGCTTTGATACGCGCACTAAGGGCGTCGACCTTGTGGGTAATACCTACTTCGACTTCCTTAGCGGTAGCTCAACGCTGACCGTTGCTTTCAATTACAACGATACTGAGGTGACTGATCGCGGCGACATCAATCCAATCAGCGATGGTCGGGTTGAGGCTCTCGAGGAACTCCTACCCAATATTAAGGGCAACGTTTCCTGGTCTCACTCACAGGGTAAGTTCCGTACATTGTTACGGGCTAACTACTATGGTGACTGGACATCCACGTCCAACGGCTACGACGTAGACGCAGCTATTTTGGTTGATGCACAGGTCGCATATCAGCTTAATGACTCCCTGGAGCTTGTAGCTGGTGTTGATAACCTGTTCGACGAGTACCCAGATGAAACGCCGAACCCCGGCAGTCTGGGCCAGCTTTATCCCGAAGATAGCCCCTTCGGCTTTAACGGTAGTACCTGGTACCTACAGGGTCGCTATAACTTCTAGCATTGAATGATGCTTTGAAGAGGACCCTCCACCTCCAGTAGTACTGGCTAGGAGGGGATCAAAAAGCCCGGCGGGTACGTTCGCCGGGTTTTTTTTGGTTCATCGCTGGTTTAACGGGGTCGTCCTGCTTTTCGCATTACGTATTGCGGCTTTGCGCGGCCTAATCGGCGCCTCGCAGTCGCACTGCCGAGGCGAGGCTGAAACGCACCGCAGCCGAATAGTAAATAGAAGCCCTTTATCTACTCAAAGATATCCAGAGGGAGCAGGGCTATCGCGCCGACCTTAGGCGCATCGACCACTTGACCCACACGAAGATCCACGGCGACGAGGTATAGGACGGACAAAGGTCCTATCGGGAGTAGGCGCCCGAGCTCCGCGGGGGTCACGGCAGGCCAAAGCCTGTTGTGATCAATCTTCAGTACCTAGGGGTCTAATGCACTCACATCCGTGGGATTAGTGAAAATTCACAACCGATTATGGGTCCTCCAACCAAGTGTGAAATCAACCACACTTTTGGCCTGCAAAACCCTCGCATATCGCTGTTTTTTATGTGGTTTCTCGGGGTCCGAGGCAGCTTTCGGCCAACATCTCGGAATCGACACAAGTTTCACTTTAAATTCTTTCAAAATCTCTCAGCAAAATCTTTCGTTTACTCACATGTCACTTTTCGTGTATGAAGCATCTTATTGATTTTATTGATTTATTTTTCGCATTTTGCAAGCGAAAAAATTGATCAAAAAATAACCGATTTTGCAATGCCTCCGAAATCATAAAGGGCCAATAGCAAATCAAAGCGAGTGAAACCGTTTCCGTTGGGAGCGCCGCTAGCATCGATATGGGATGTAGGCGAACGCCGGAAACAAACCAGAGGAATTTCGCATGCGTCTTGGGTTTATCGGACGAGTAGTAGCTTTAGTAAGTTGGTCCGCAGTTTGTATGCTCGCGGCGGGGACGGCTTCCGCCAGCATTATCCATTTCCAACCTGATGGCTCGCCAACCTTCGTCGACAGCCAGAATGGTGGTCCCGCAGGAAGCATAGATGGCATCCTGAAGCGAACGGGCCTTAACAATCCGAGCTACGAAAACACAGCTATTACGTTCCTAACTCCCGGAACGTCTGCTGATCAGTGGCTCCTCACATTTACGTTTATTGCGGACACGGGAAGCCTGAACGGCGCGTTTGGGTACTTCGCCACTTCAGAAGTCAGCGACCGAACTGTTGGGACTCCAGGGTGGCGGAATAAAGCAGTGAGCACCGCGGAAAACTCGGTGGACCCCAATAAAGGCGCAGTCATTTTTGATGACCGCATCCAGCGCCCCATTGACGAGACCCAATCAACAGGCGCCACAGATCCAACCGATCCGAATACTGCTGGAAGCATCAGGCAGCTTACGGTGAATGGTGGGCTGGAGCTCGGGTTCGTTCTTTGGACGAATCGCGTTACTCCGGGTGAGCAACTGTTTTCAGATCAACGAGCGAACCGCGACGGTGACGATGCCGGGATCTTGGGCGATGACATGCTTCTATCTTTTTCCGGTACGAGTACCGATCCAACAGATAGTCTGCTGTCGGGCTTCGCAGGGAAAGATATTACCCTCTTCGCTTTTGAAGACGTGATCTTCAAGGACGGTAACGGCGACAACGATTACACCGATCTTGTGTTCACGGTGACTCCTGACCTGATCACAGGCCAGGTGCTACCGCCCGAAAATGTCCCGGCTCCGCCTCCTGCCTACCTCCTTGGTGCTGGTCTCGTTGCTCTGTGTTCGCGCCGGCGCCGCATCTGAGCTCAGATCTGGAAGTCGAAAGTGGAAGTGGAAGCGGAAGTGGAAGCGTCACGCTCTCCATCACGGTAATCAACTCGTTCAGCGGCATGCACGCCTGCTAGCCGTCGGCGGAAGATCTCGATGCGGTAGACTGTACTTCGATCAGTCACAGGCACCGTCCATGGCGTCACGTTCCCACACACCGACAGAGGTGGAAATCACACCTCGCAACCGCAGCCACAAGCTCGCCCCGGCGCTTGCCGTTGACTGGATGGATAACCATCCATTCAAAACTGCTTGGTTTAACGCCATGTCCATGACATTCCCACTGGGTGAGAAGTTCTTCATCGATAGCGTCCGACACTTTGCCGACCTGATTGATGATGCAAAACTTCAGGAGGAGATCCGTGGTTTCTGCGGACAAGAAGGCTTCCATCGCCGAGAGCATGATCGCTATAACCGCGCCCTATGCGAGTTGCGTGGCTACGACCACGATCGCATCGAGAACCGACTCGAAAAGAACATTGCTCAGTCCTACCGTTGGTTCAGCCCTCTTGAGCGTCTGGCGGTGACCGCAGCCCTCGAGCACATCACAGCTATCATGGCGGAGTCTTCACTCAGTGAGGGCACGCATATGGACCTCGTTACCGACCGGGAGATGCGTGCGCTTTGGGACTGGCACGCGGTTGAAGAGATGGAGCACAAGGCCGTGGCCTTCGATGTCTTTCGCGCGGTCGGCGGCACAGAGAAGATGCGTAAAAAGGCCATGCGCCAGTCAACGCTCTTCCTGACCTTTGACATCATGTACGGCGCGATCCACATGCTTCACCGCGATGGGAAGCTCTGGAGTTTCGGCCTATGGAAAGAGGGCTGGCAGTTCCTGTTCTCCAAAGGCGGTGTACTCCGGCGTATCTGGCCCGCCTATAAAGAGTACTACCGGGATGGTTTCCACCCCTGGCATCGCGACACACGTCCCCTTCTTGACGACTGGAAACTCGCGCAGGATCCCATAGCAGTTTAGACGCTCGGGCTTTTACGTTAGGGCCAGCCTCTTTATAGTGTGAGCCCCCGTCGCGACCAACCGCGGCCACGATGCACTCACCTAGGAGAGTACTTCCCACCATGATCGACTTCTCTGGAAAAACCGCCGTCATATCCGGCGGTGCGAATGGCATTGGCTTCAGCCTTGCGAAAACATTGGGCGAGCGCGGCATGAATGTCGTCATCGCCGACATCGAAGGCCCTCAACTGGCCGTTGCAGCGCAGGCTTTGAGCGATGCCGGGGTTAGTCATCTCGCTGTTGAGATGGACGTGGCGCTGCGCGAGGACTGGGAACGCACGGCGAAAGAAGCGACGGAAAAGTTCGGCAACATCCACATGCTCGTTAACAACGCCGGCGTGAGCGGTGGCGTGGGCGGCATCGAGACTCTGGACGATGAAGGTTGGCGCTGGTGTATCGATGTGAACCTGATGGGCATCGTTTACGGAGCAAACGCTCTGGTGCCGCTCATGAAAGAGCACGGCGAAGGCTCCTGGCTAATCAACGTGGCCTCCATGGCTGGCATGGGCGGTGTCCCCTTTGCCGGCGGCTACACCGCGACCAAAGCTGCGGTAGTTGCGATGACAGAAGCCTGGGCCCTGGAGCTACACAACAGCAACATCCACGTTTCCGTGCTGGCTCCAGCTTTTGTTAAGACCAAGATTCACCTTTCGCATCGCAACCGCCCCGCGCGATACCCGATGAAGATCACCCCTGGACCGGACATCATGCAGGTCGCCAAGGCCAGCACCGCTTCTGTTGAGAATGGCATTCCCGCCGATCAGCTCAGTGAGCGCGTTATCGAAGCACTCGAGGCGGGAGAGCTCTACATTTTCACGCACCCGCGGTACAAGTCAGTCACCGACGCTCGCAGTGCTTCCATAGCGAAGGCTTTTGATTCTGCGGCAAACAGCGATGTGGTGGCCGACGTCGCCGAAGAACCGACCATGAACAGCTGGGGCTCTGACTAAAAGCCCCTCTCTGGGCGCCGACCGTTGCGGCGGCGCCTACTCTACCTAGCTGTCAGCTACACTTAATGCCTACCCCAAGCAGGATTCGATCTATGACGCCCACCCGATTCTCACTGGTTGTAGCCTTCCTCCTTGCAGCGAGCCATGTGGCCATCGCGGCGCCAGCACTTGTCAAAGTTGATACGTCCCAATTTACGGACCGACCGATACCCCGTTTCATGGTTGATGCGGCATGGCCGACGGTGCCCCAGGATCTGATGATCGGCCAAGTGCCCGGGCTATCTGTAGACAGCGACGACAACGTATGGATTCTCCAACGACCAAATTCGCTGGGATTCTCCGACACAGGTCTAGCGCAGGATCCTCCCATCGCGATTTGCTGCAAACCCGCGCCACACGTCATGCAGTTTTCCAGCGAGGGTGAACTGCTGAGAGCCTGGGGCGGCCCATCTCATGCTCCCACCATTGATGGAACGAACCAGTGGCCTGCAAATGTTCATGGACTTTACGTGGGCGGCAACGACAGCGTTTGGATTGCGGGGAACGGTGATGGCGACCACGTCGCTCTCAGCTTCACCAAGGATGGTGAATATCTCCGGATGGTCGGTTTACGAAATGCGTCCAAGGGTAACTTCGACAAAAGCACCTTAGGTGGACCTGCTGATATCGCGCCCGTACCGGGACGCGATGAGATCCTGATCGCCGACGGCTATATCAACAAGAGAATCATCGGCTTTGACAACGAAGGTCGCTTCACTCGCTATTGGGGGGCTTATGGCGCATCGCCCGACGGGTCGACCCGCAAGGGAGCTTTCGACCAGAGTCAGGCCTCAAGTAACACCGATGGCGGTGCAAACCCGAAATCTGACACCTTCGGGGATATCGTCCACTGCGTAGTTCGCGGCCCCGATGCGCGAATCTACGTGTGCGATCGACGCAATAATCGCGTGCAGATTTTCGAGACGGACGACGACGGCACCACAAATTTTCTTAGAGACATTGTTATTGAGAAAACCACGGGCGGAACGCGCACGGCCTCCGACATCGCCTTCTCACCCGATGCAAAATTCATGTACATCGCAGACATGATGAACGGTCAGGTTTGGATCTATGACGCGGGCACCTATGAACTACTGGGCGCCATGGGTCGAAACGGACGCTACCCCGGTCAGTTTATCTGGCTGCATAGCGTTGATGTAGACAGTGCTGGCAATGTCTACACAACAGAGGTGAGTACCGGCCGTCGCGTTCAGAAGTTTGTGTTCCAGGGTGTGAAGTAGCGCCCCGCTTGATTACACCCGGTTGATAACACCAGCCCAACCCGAACGGGGTATTAATCCCAATCGACAGTATTCAATGTCGCGTTACAAGGACTTCAGATACTCCGACACCTCCTCATCCTTGGCGTTCACAGTGCTTCCATAGCGAAGGCTTTTGATTCTGCGGCAAACAGCGATATGGTGGCCGACGTCGCTGAAGAACCGACCATGAGCAGCTGGGGCTCTGATTAAAAGCTGCCGCCGCATCTGAGCTTGTTTCTGGAGGTGGAAGCGCCACGCTCTCCATCGCGGTAATGAACTCCTTTAGCGGTTGCATACGGGTTAACATTCGGTTCATGTGGCAGAGAGCCGTTACCGGTCCGGTGCTAATTGCTTGTTTAACGCCGTAAAGACCAGCCTGGAGAGTCAGACTGGTCACGAGAAGCCAGAAGACGTGGCTTGCTTATTAGTCTACGGGTCTTTGGTAAACCACACTTACAGAGCCACCTTTACCAACCCCGATTTCACTCGATCCAATCGCTAGATCGACATCAAAGTCTTTGTTGAAGTAGCCAGCCTCTAAACTGGCACCAAATCGCGCTCCCTCTCTTATTCGACCGATACCCGGGATATCCCGCTCGGTAATCCACAGCGATTCAGTTGTTTTCAGCCCGCTGGGACCCCCGTTGATAATCACCACTGCCCCTGCGTCTTCGACCTTGTTCCCCCCTAGATCCTCTCCAGGTATACCAATGGCTAAGTCATCGTATTTATCACCGTTGAAATCCCCTATTGCAAGTGCTGCGCCGAAGTAGTCTTTCTTCTCCGCGCCGCCTTCGATCCAGTCTCGATCCTGATGAAAGCTAATACTCCGTACCTCTTCTTTACCATTGGCTCGCCTTGCGACCAACCCGCTTTGCACCTCCCCGCCAGCCGTTGGGAACTTTCTGCCGTAAAAAACATGCACCATGCCCGCACTGGTTCTGGAACCAAGCGCTTCACCTGGGACTCCCACAGCCAAATCGTCGGCACCATCACTGTTAAAATCCCCAACAGCTAGGACTTTGCCAAACCCATCGCCATCCTCTACACCACCGGCAACCCCGGGTGTGTTCTGGTTGATGAGTTCGCTCCCGAGCATACGAAGTCCGCCCTCTGCTCGGAACGACTTATCAAACGGCTTACCATAAATGACATTGATCGCACCCCCGGCCGCATTGTCACTTTTCCCTAAGCCACCCTTGTCGACATCATTTGGTACGCCGATCGCCAGATCGTGAGTACCATCACCATTAAAGTCTCCGGTAGCCAGTGCGCTGCCAAAACGCTCATTGTCGACGCGAGTTCCCGCGAGGTTTTTCTGACTCCAGGCTTCATTGTTAAAGGCTTTATAACCATTTGATTTGAGATCCCAGTCAATTGCCGCGTCCCACATGATGGTATTTACCCCACCGGAATTTTCGTATTTGCCGGTGTCTTCATCTGGCGCGCCTATGGCCATATCGATCCCGCCATCGGCATTGAAATCACCCAGCGCTATAGATGAACCAAATCGATCGCCGCTCTCCCTAGAACCAATGATTCCTTTTTGCGCCTGGTCAATGGCACTCCATGTGTCATCCTTATGGACATTCAAAATGTGAACCATCCCAGCATCGCGATCAGACTTGATGTCTTCTCCTGGCACACCTACATAGACGTGGCAGCCCTCGTCGAGCCAGCACACTCTGTCAAGTGTTAGGTAATCAGGGTCAGGAACATGAACGGCAACCGCATGACCAAAGCGGTCACCCGCCTCAGGTCCGCCGGGAACACCACTCGTGGCCTGGCTGTAAACCAGCGGATCAGCAAGATCAAGGCGATCATTTCCAGCTTTGAGCTGAACAATACCTCCGGCGCGCACATTGTCTACGATCAATGAAGGAGCCGAGATTATTAAAGAAAAGGGTGCATGCGTTAGCGCAAATCCGAACTCAGCATCACCCTGCGTCGTTAAGCCAACATCTTCCATCGTTATGTGATCGGCTTCTTCAAAACGCAATTCCCCCTGTGCAGCTGCATTGACCGCATGGGAAGTCGCCAGGGCCAAAACACTAACGGCAAAAATTGGTGCGATTATCTTTTTCATTTTCCTATTCCTTAGAGTTTGGTTGAGTTTCTTCAAGGCCGCCTCTTGGTTTTGGCAATGCTGCCCTGTCGTTCCATTAGAACTATAGGTCTGTATTCACTTATGGCCCATGGGGTAAATACCCCATCTACATGTCTATCCTTAAGCAGATTCAACTGCGCCGACTGCATTGTTTGAACAAAACCAGTGACTAGGAGGCTAGGAGTTGAAATCCTGAACGTGTAAGCAAAGAAATGACAAGCCGTGCGCCGAAGTCACGGCTTGTCGTTGCTTCTTGCAAGGCAATGCGGTTGTACGGGGTTATTGGACCTATTCGTCGCTTTCCTCGTGTTCCTCTTCCTCTTCCTCTTCATCGTCCTCATCTTCATCATCGAATTCTTCGTCGTCGTACCGATCTCGGTCGTCATGATCATCGTAGCGGTCGCGGTCGTCGTACCGATCTCGGTCGTCACGATCATCGTAGCGGTCGCGGTCGTCGTACCGATCTCGGTCATCACGATCATCGTAGCGGTCGCGGTCGTCGTACCGATCTCGGTCATCACGATCATCGTAGCGGTCGCGGTCGTCGTACCGATCTCGGTCATCACGATCATCGTAGCGGTCGCGGTCGTCGTACCGATCTCGGTCATCACGATCATCGTAGCGGTCGCGGTCGTCGTACCGATCTCGGTCATCACGATCATCGTAGCGGTCGCGGTCGTCGTACCGATCTCGGTCATCACGATCATCGTAGCGGTCGCGGTCGTCGTACCGATCTCGGTCATCACGATCGTCATAGCGGTCGCGGTCGTCGTACCGATCTCGGTCATCACGATCATCGTAGCGGTCTCTGTCGTCGTATCGATCTGAGCTGCTAGAGTTCCCGCGGTATCGCCCCGACTTCTCATCAGCAAATCCGCGAGGATCATCTTGAGCCAACGGTACCATCGTATAAGTCACGGGGCCGAGAGCGCCCGCGACGTTCACTGTCAGATTACCGTCCTGTCCAAGTCGAGCAGTCCAAGGCCCAAGTAGCGGTAGATCCTCGCCACTGTACTCACCCGATCCCGTTCGGCGAATGTTCTTAATCACCACCATCATCGGTTCGATCTTGAGAACAAATAGATGCAACCATGGATCCAGGGCGTAAGCGCGTCCGGCTTGTATGCGAACGCGCTTGCGGTTCGCTGAGATCATCCATTCTCCATCAATGGGGGAAACCTCTCCGGCTGGCACTGTATGCATCATCGGCAAGAACGCAGGAATCTGCGGGATTTCGGGAATCGTTGGAATCTGCGCCTGCGCAGTGAACGTACTGCCTAAAAAGCATAACGCCAACATCCCCTGGGATGCTTTGAAAGAACCAGACAGAATTCGTCTAAGGCCCGCCAACCCGGTAAGGATGTTCCGCATTTTTATTATGTGACTCATGATGCTGTTCCCATGTTAACGTTAGTGTGGTGTGTAGTATGGCTACGTGACGTTATCCGTGCGATGGGGTAAATCCCCCAATTCTCGCATGCTCCGCAAGTTTTTGGCTTGCCAACACCCTATTTGATAGACGGCGTGACAACGACACCCGTAAAAAGTGGTGTCTTTGATGCGCGTTCGACAATCGCCCATAGAAATGGCCGATCAACGTCGATGTTTCTCTTCGGAAACGTGGGAGGTGCACTGGTAATCTTCGGTAAGCCAGCTAGAACGGTAATGGCAGCAGCCTTTGCTCCGTTTTCGTCTAAGTCAATTCGGGTGTCCTGTTGGATAAAACTCAACGTTGTACGCCGGGCCCGTGCTGAACTGCGGGCTACATCGACCATCGGCACATAGTTGGTGTGCTCACCAAAGAGTTTTTGCAGCCCCATGTCAACGCTGATTGGAGATTCGGTATCCACTTTAATGCGGTCAGCGTAAGAGAAAGGCGGCATACGTAAGTAGTAGTCATAGACGGTTGCCTCTGTTGACAACACTTTGTGGCTGACCGAATTGAGCTGATTCACACCCGCATTCTGAATCCATGCTGCGACATCCGACTCTGTTTGCGGAGGAATGTAAATGACCATCGCATACTTCCCTCCCTTGAATGGAATGCTAAGCCCAATACTGCCATCGGGGTGATCGACGACCCGCGATGTTTGTCTTCCGGCGATGTATGGCAGCTGTGTTGCTGTCTCATCGACGTTCTTAAACTCAAATTCTGGATCTGCGTTCAGACGACGAAACTGAGTCGCCCAAGCACCTTCAAAATAGGCCGCATTAATAATCAACCAGCTAAGCTCCGACAATGTAATGTCATCGATTACATCGGTGATTAAGCCTTGTGTTGTCTTTTCAACCCATTGATTGACCATGGCGGCTGCGCCAGGCCTCAAAAAATCCGCATTCTGAATTTCTGCGTTATACGATTGTTGAACCGCTTTCGAAAAGTCGGAAGAAAAGTAGAAGGGTTGTTTATTATCTGGACCGTTACTCGCCCAGACGGAGTTAACGAGTGAGAATTCGCCAATCTGACCGTCAGCCCTATGCTGCAGCACTCTACTCAAAAGTTCGGCTACCGCCCTCACATCTGTTGCTGATTCTTCCAATAGAAGACTGTCGAGCAACTCCGCTGTGTACCCTTCTGCCCCCTCTCGCAGCATTGCCAGTGCATAAAATAGTGACACCGGGGAGACCATGGAGTTCTCCATCCCCATATGAGCTAGCCTCGCTCGAAGGAGCTGCGCTCCCAAGATGTCTATGCGAGTCGATTCGAGCTGCTGACGGGGTTGAGCTGGCTCTAAGGTAGTCCCCCCCTCAGATCCCGTAACTATCGCCAGACTCGATACCAAAACCAATGACTTCAGCAGGTTTTTCATCTTATTTCTCCCAGAGAAAGATCTTCATCACTCGAACGACAAGAGAAAGGCATATCGACAGAAATTGACGTACCGCGGTTTAGGGCTGTTTCCACAGACAAGTGGAAGCCTTGCGATTCACATAGTTCGTCTACGATACTTAATCCAAGACCATGACCATCCGAGTTCGCGCCTTTTTTTCCCGGCTTTTTCAATGCATCTACTGACTCCGGCGCCATCCCCACGCCATCATCATGAATGACAAACCGAGCGCCACTAGATATCCGTCTAAATCCAACAAGAATGCGGGTGGCTTGAGAATGGCGGATCGCATTACCGAGTAAGTTACTCATGACTCGCATCGCCGCTAAGGGTTCGATAAGGAGATCAACCTCTACCGACCGTGAACGTAACTCAATGCACTCCTCTCGCGCATCTGCGATAAACATTTGAACGAGGCTATCGATGAGAAAAACAGTTGATACGCGCGCCTCCTGCGCAACATCGATGTCGCCAGCTAGTCCCACTTCAGTATCATGGGTTTGCTCAACGTAGGTAGCCGCTAAATCGCCTATATAGTCAACCGCACGAGACAGATGAATAGACTTCTGTGGATCGATTGACTGTTGCTCAATCGCCGTGCGCAGCGCGGCGATCGGTTGCATGAGATCATGCGACACTGTGGCGAGCTGAGCTTTAGTCTTTGCTGCAGCCGCTTCTGCGCGAAGATACTGTCGTTCAGATTCGAGTAACTCGCTTTGCATTTTCGTTTCATTCTGGGCAGCTTGAAGTGCCGCACGTTCGGCCGCCTCTTGCTGTTGTCTGCTAATGAAAGCGCGCCAAAGTACGATCCCCAGCGAAAACGCTGCGCATAGACTTAAACCCCAGCGATTTACCTGATTCAATTCGAGCTGGGAAAATCCGTTTCCGAAAAAGTGTTGCGAGTAAAACACTGCGTAAAAGGCGCCAACCACAGTTGGAAACGCCCTAATCAACTGCAGGAGCCGTTTGTCCAGGCCACGCCATGTTAGCGGGGGCAATATCTGGCAGAACAGCATTGTAAAAAAGAGAACATTGGCTGGGATCCACATTATTGCCAGTGAAATCCGCATAAGCCAGAGTGGGGTGCTGACTGCCAGCACAGCAGCGAAGGCACCAAGTACGTTAAACCATCTGCGCAACGCAAAAAACGGGTGTGTACGCTCGAGATTGGCACCAATCAACCAGAAGCCAAATGCAGTGCTGCTGGTGTAAATCAGAAAAGGAACTACCCAAATAGCGAAGTCACTACCGCCCAACAGGTAGGGAATAAACCCGTCCATTGCTGCAATATTGATGAGCATAAGTGTGGAAAAAAAAACGTAGCTTAGCCACGCATAAGCGCGATAAGCCACCACGATTAGCATCGAGAAAACGACAGCACTAATGCTAAACGAATAAAACGCGGCATCGGCGTAGGAGAGGTTATATCCTTCAGTTAGCGCCCATGCATTTGGCGACAAGGAACAAAAAATCATTGCCGCAGACGTCGCAAATAGACGCCGGAATTCTGTTTCCAGCCTTCGCGGTTCTAAGGTCATGGAGACACTCGCTCTATATTGTTTGTTGCCTCGAATTATTTCGTACAATGTGCTCGACTAATATGGGGCATTTACCCCATAACGCCTACTCTGCGATTACCAATCCATCGCGAATCGCTTTCGCCATAAGTTGTGCAACAGAATGTACGTCCAGTTTTTGCATCATGCTGGTGCGATGCTTGTCTACGGTCTTGGGACTTAGAAACAATTCTGCCGCTATCTCTTTGTTCGATTTACCGGCCACAATTTTTGCTAGTACTTGCTGCTCTCTGTTGGTGAGCCGTTCCTTTTGCGAGTGAGCTTTGAGGACCGACATTAACGAAGTTTCTACAACGCGTCCGCCCTCGACGATCAACGGTATTTGATCTCGCATCGAGTTCACTGAGCTTCCTTTAGAAAACAAACCATCGACGCCTTGCTCTACAAGCGACGCAAGAACTCCCGATGCAACTACGCCAGTGAAAACTATTATTCGAGTTTCGGGGCTCCAGCGTTTTAAGTCGTGTACGATTTCTGAACCATTCGCGAAAGGCATAGAAACGTCTAAGAAAAGAATCTGCGGCTTGTGCGCTTTTGTTTGAGCGAGGGCCTCAAGACCATTAGACGCGTAAGCAACAACGTTGTATTGATACTCTCCTCTGTTGCCTGGCTGAGAAAGTAGTTCGGTTATCGCATCACGAATGATTTCATGATCATCCGCAATCACAACCTCAATAGTTTTAGCTGCATCCATGCTTGAAATCTTTATCCAATCCTAACTGCTGGCTACGCGCGTGCACATAAGTCTACATAGCTGAGACGTGCATCTGCGAATGTTATCGTACATGCAGCAGGACGACCGTGACACACGAAAAAGCGCGTAAACAGATGCCGCCTAGAGACTTAGCTCGACCAGATAAGTGGAGCTATACGCCAACGCTTACCCAAGACTTTGGGAAAATTTTAGTCTCAGCATGTAGTATTGCGCGCATCACTTTGCATGAACCCTACGTGACCCCCTATCCCCACGTTCGAGACTCCCAAACAATGCTTCTACGCCGCGTCACCCAGCACATCACAGAACAGAACTGGTTCGCTGTCGTAGTGGACTTTGTCATCGTCGTTTTCGGTGTATTTGTCGGTCTTCAGGTTCAAGAGTGGCAGTCAGAGCGAGAGTTGTTACAACAAGAAACACAGTATCTTTTTGAACTACGTAAGGAAGTCTCCCTTAACACTGAACTGTTGCAAAATCGTGTTGACGTTATGGCCCAAGTTGTGGCGTCGGGTGAGCGAGCGGTCGCTTTCCTCGACGCGGGTAGGCCCTGCGAAGTGGATTGCTGGCCCGTCCTCGTGGACTTTTTTGCCGCTTCACAGGTACTGTTCTCACCGCTACGCAAAGCGGTGTTTGATGAAATGCAGCGACTGGGTCTTTTGCGCGCAACGGCCGTGAAAAATGCTGTGGAACCCTTCTATGTGCTCAACGAAACAATTATCTCAGGTCTCGATTCATCACCTAGTTACCGCCAGATGTTTCGAAAACTGATTAGCGTGCGCGCGCACGCTGCACTGTGGGGCGCTTGCCATCGAATGAATGGCGTCTCCGAATCCCTTCAAATTGATTGCTCGCCGGGAATTCCAAAGGACGAAACGATCGAACTGCTGGAAAGAATCCGTGCCCACAGCGAGATCAAAGATGAGCTCAACTATTGGGTTGGTATGCACTATCTTTACAGCCCGATAACATTGGACGTGGTGGAAAGTGGTAAGTCAGCCGTTCGCGCGATTAATACGGAGCTCTCGACGCGCTGATCTCTTAAGCGCAATGACTTGAGTTCGCTTCGTCAAATGATGGTGATTGCGACAACCCGCCCAATCTGCATTACTCGGCTCTACCCACTTAAGGGTGACGCACCGGTTTTCATTACACTCGGTTGATAGCGCCACCCCAGCCAGAATGCGTCATGAATCCCAATCGACGCTATTCAATGTCGTGTTACAACGACTTCAGATACTCCGACATCTCCTCATCCTTGGCGTTCGCGTAAAAGAGTTCCGCAAAACGCTCTCCGGCAATCGTCGCCCGCAGTAGGTCCTGATCGACCGTTTTGAGCACACTCAGCATGTTGTGGCAGCTGGCGGCCTTCATGTCTGCAAGGATACCTCGGTTCTTTGCCATGATGGCCGCGCGCTCTTTCGGGTAGCCGACGCCGCGCTCGTGTTCAAAGAGCTTGCGATAGCAGTCTTCGAGGTTGAGCTCTGCTGCCCAACCAAACCCCTTTGCGTAAGGCATGGACATGGCGTTGCCGTCATTGATCTGTCCAAATAGGAATGCATCTGTGGGGTCGATGACAAGACCACAGAAGACGCCGGGCATAGAGTTGCATGCCAGCATGGAGCCCATGCCTGTGCCGCAACCGGTGATCACAAAATCTGCGGCGCCGGAGTTCAACAGAATGCCCGTGAGCAGACCATTCATGACGTAAGTCAGGCTCGCCTCATCATCTGCGCTGTACATTCCGTAGTGGTGAACTTCGTGGCCAAGGGGCTCTGCGATGTTCTTAAGCGCTGTATGGACGATGTCGCTCTTGGCGGCCTGGCTATTTTCGATAATCAGTGCAATCTTCATGTTTGTAGCCTCATTTGTAGCATCAAAAGTTGTTTGTTCTATTTTGCCCGCGCATTTTCTGATCCCGCTATTACTCGGCTAGATCCTTTTGCCGAAGGCGGAGCTGGTGTTCGTAAAGAGAGGGTATGACCCCGACCTTCTCGTTCATTTTGGTTACGTAAGCTTGCGGCCGATAATCGAGCTCGAAGTGTCGGTTACCGTGGAGGCCGATGATCCGGGCATCCGGCCCTTCGTCAACGCCCTGGATCGTCACAGTTTCATCGGAGCTGGCTCCACCGGTGATCAGTATCCGCAGGTTCCAGTTGGTGTTGTAGGCACCGTGTCCCGGCTGCCAATACGGCGCGCCGCTGCCATCAAATACCGGGGCTACCGGCCCATCGTCCGAGGAGTGCGCGGGCATATGCAGGGTCACCTGATCGTAGAGATTCTGGTGATTGGCCCCCGCGTGCTGATCGAGTGTGGGGGTAACGAACACCTCCGCATTTTTGTACACACACTTTGTCGACTGCGTATTGAAAGTTAGGGAGTGCCGAACGGGATTCATGACTCGAAGATCTTCAATCAGTACGTTGTGCACATTTCCCAGATGTACGCCGTAGTGCGCGGGCCTAGATCCATCAGTCACGATGTTGGAGTAAGTCAGATTGGCGCTGCTGTAGCTAAGGATGCCGCTGTCTGCGTTGGTGATGCGCACGTCTCTAACCCATGAATCAAACGAGCTTGTGAAGTAGATGCCGTTGTAACCTTGCTCCAGGTGATGACCGAAGTGAGGAGCGACGGGGAACTCGAGGTGTAGATCCTCAATCCCCACATTCACGAGGCCATCCCAGGCTGAGACCTGGGCGGGGATGGTCTCGTTGATGTCGTGAAGCAGTGCGTCGGCGAGCGTAAGGGTTCGCCCATCCACGCTCAGGACTCGCAATGTCTGGCGCACGAGCGGCCGCTCGGGAAAGGACCAGTGATGAGAGCCGGCCAGCTCTGAGTGGCTACCGTAAAGCGATTTGATGATCCCCGCCTCGGGACCGTCGCGGTTGATCCACTGAATCTGGACGATGTCTCCTTTCTTGATCGAGCCCGCGTTCGCGACTTCTACTGTGCTCTGACCGCGCACACCTTTGGTGATGTCCGTTATTTTCGTGGGTTGTGGATCCCTGTCGGCGAGATATGCAGCGGGCCGTGCGCCTGGCTTTTGTATCCATATAAAGCCGCCGCTCCACGAGTACTCGGAGAAGTATTCGTTAACGTTTCGTTCCGGCTCAATCTGCCGCTTATCCAGGGTCCTGATGTACTCCCGCAATTCATCCAGTGATGAGGACTTATCTATCTGGTTAAGAGGACGCGGGAACGAAAGGGTTGTGCCGTTATCTCCGGCGCCCATGCCTCGTACTGTGATATCCGAGCGCTCGATTTTTAGTACGTCTGAGATGCGGTAGCGGCCCTTTTCAAAATGAACGACAACAGGGCCTTTCGTGTTGCGCGCAGCTTTGAGTGCGGCTCTGACAGCTTGTGTATCATCTCGACTGTCGTCGGCGTGGGCACCGAATTCGTCCACGCTGATGACGCTCCCGGTAGCACGCGGGAGTGGCTTTACACCGTTTTTGTATCCCGCATAAGAAAAGTCCGGGAGAAAATTTCCATCCATTAATGTCCCTAAGGACATTTCTTCGGATGGATCACCTTGGACGCTGTTTCGCTTGCCCCCGGGGATTTCTTGGGACACTCCGGCTCCGGCGAACAAGCCTAAAAAAACTATAGTTATCAATGTTTTATGATTCAAAGTGTTATTCTTTTGGTTGCGCTATAAACGCCTTGGAAGATATCGCGCTTAACTCATTTAGGCAATAGGCGGCTTCTCAAGCAGTTTTAACGAGGCTCAAAGAAAATATTGACACCGGTGACATTTGTCGTATTCTACGCTAAGCACCACATAACAAACCTCAGTACAAAACAATAAATTTTTGAAGGGGATTAAGCAGTGACACCTAATCTAGAGCTATCTAAGTTAGCGATTGCCGTTGCGGCCGTCGTAACCACGTCTGCAGCACTCGCTCAGGAAAACACCGACCCAGCCACAGCGACCGCCGAAAACCTGATAACCGAAGAGGTTATTGTTAGGGGTATTCGGGGCTCTCTCGCTGGTGCCATCGACCAGAAAAGGAATGCCGACAGTCTGGTAGAAGTAATCATCGCAGAAGATATCGGCAAGCTGCCTGACCAGAACCTTGCAGAGGTGCTGGAGAACATCACGGGCGTACAGATTACGCGTACTGCAGGTGTGGGCACTGGCGTACAGATTCGCGGTACCAATGCCAACCAGGTTCTGTTCAATGGTGTTGCCACGGCGGGCTCAGGCTCGGGCCGTAGCGGCATCGACTTCGAAGACGTGAACCCAGCCATCATTTCCGCGGTGGAGGTCATTAAATCCCCCGAAGCCAAAACCATCGAAGGCTCCGTCGGTGGCACGGTGAATCTGAAGACGATTCGTCCCCTTGATTTATCTGAGCAGCTCGCGTCGATCCAGCTTCAGGGAGAGGACAGCAGCTTGAGCGATGAGGGCTTTCAGCCAAGGTTTTCCGGCGCCTACGGTAACAGCTGGGATACCGGTATCGGTGAAATCGGTTTCGTAATCACTGGTAGCTACACGGAGCAGGAGTCAGTCTCTTTCCGCCCCAGAACGGACCGCGATAACCGCTCTTCGCCCCCAGGCGCTGATCCTGCGGAGTTCCTGGGTATCCAGTTCCTCGTTCAGGAGCAGGAAAACTTTGACTACGAGACCACCAACCTCGCTACCACCTTTGAGTGGAAGCCTAGTGACCGTCTCAAGTTTAGCTTCGACGCTATCATTAACGAGCAGGAACGCAGTCAGGACAGCTACCGTTTACAGGCTTCCGGCGTGAGCGCGTTTCGGAATGTGAGCATCCCAACGGCGTTTGAAACCGTCGACTTCGGTGTCGGCCCTGGTGTGTTCCCCGCAGCCCTGCAGGGAACAATCGAGCCCGATCTCGCTCTTGATGATGATGACCCGAACCTTCGCTACTCTACGGATACCGGCTCTCGCGTTACGGATAGCAAAGTGTTCTCTTTGGCTGGGGAATACACCGGTGATCGCTGGGTAGCTCGGGCCGAAATCGCCAGTACCACCAGCGATACAACTAACCCCAATCTCAGCACCACGCTGAACTTCATCAACCCCAATTGTCCGTTGGATGGCACGAGCAACGACAACTGCGTGCCTTTCCAATATGACTTGTCGGGTGGCACGCTGGCGTGGGGTATCAACCCGAATTCGCCCTTTGCGCCGTCGGCGGCTGATCTTGTGAATCCCGCGAATGTCGTACTGGATCAGGTGATCGTCGGTAACAACAGCACGGAGAATGAAGACAACGCGGTTCGTTTCGATTTCACATATAACTTCGATTGGAAAGCGCTAACGTCTGTGGATGTGGGTGTTCGCTACAACGAGTCTTCCAGCGTGTTTAACAACATCGAGGATCGCATTGGTGGCTTTAGCCGTATGGTCGATAGCCCTAACGGTCTGTTGTTCGAGGAACTGTTGGTTCGTGGTCCCGACAACTACGGTGATGCCGACAGCCGTACACTCTTCATTAGCGACTTCCTGCTTGTCGACCCAGACCGCTCCTTCTCGGATCCCGAGGGCGTCATCGAAATTCTGCAAAACGCAGTGATCGAGCACGACCCCGAGAGCCCAGACATTCTTGATCTGCAGTCGGACCAGAACCAGTTCTACGATGTGTCTGAAGAGACGACTGCTATGTACGCCCAGGCAAACTTTGAGTTCGGTATCTTCCGAGGCAACCTGGGTTTCCGCTATATCGAGACGGACATCGACTCGGTGTCGTTTGGGCCGGAAGATGCGAATGGTATGCGTCAGCTCCAGTCCACAAAGGGTAGCTACGACTTCATCCTACCGAGACTAAACATCGCGGCGGAAGTGGCTGATGGCGTGATTGTTCGACTGGGTTACGGTTCTGACATCCGTCGTCCAGACTTCAATGACCTCAACACGGCATTCACTTTCGACAATCAGGAGAACACCGCGGTCGCACTGGGTAACCCAGGTCTTGAGCCTGAGGAAGTAGATTCCTTCGATATTTCTGCGGAGTGGTATTTCGCGGATGCTGCTCTGGCGAGCATCGGTTATTTCCGCAAGGAGCGCACCAACATCTTCGGTCAGGACTTCGAAGGTGCGGCGCTTCTGCCAAGTGATACCACACCTGGCGGCCTGGAGCGGGAGACCGATCCTACCTGCCCTGGCGGCGGTATCTACAACCCGACGGTAATACCGAACGTGCTGGGCGACCCCGACACTATGGGCCTCTGTGTTGACTTCACGCGTCCTGGCAACGATGCCGAGACTACGAAAGTCGACGGCATCGAGCTGCAGCTTCAGTACAGCCTCGCAGACTTTGAAGATCGTATTGGCTGGGCCTCTGGCTTCGGTGTGATCGCCAACTACACGATGCAAGAGTTCAGCGGCGGTTCGGCGGAAGACTGCACCTCCGGTCGCGGTGAGCAGGTGCTCGGCGAAGTCTGTATTCCTCGAGGCTTGCTCGACTTCTCTGAGGACGCTTATAACTTCACGCTGTTCTACGAGAAGTACGGCATCTCTGCCCGGATGCGTTACACCTGGCGCGAAGGATTCCGTACACAGGACTTCGGTGGCGGCGCGAACACTAGTGGCAGCAGTACCTTCAGCTTCCCGGTCAACACACTAGATCGTGGTCAGTTGAACGCCAATGTCTCATACGCTTTCAACGACAACCTCAGCTTTATCCTCCAGGGCGTGAACCTCACGGAAGAGCGTATTGATCAGCGCTGTGTGAGTGAGACGGGTCCCCTCTGTTTCGTCGGTCTTCCAGACCGTCGTATTGTGATCGGCGCGAGCTACCGCTTTAACTAGTAGGGTGTTTGTCCCGATACCCCCTCCAGGGGTATCGGGACTCTTTTCATCATATTTGTTCCTTCCGTTTCACCCGAGCGTGAATGAGGATCGGTAGCTTATGCTTTGTAATGAAGGCGTCTCTGTTGACGTCGATGAAGAGGCCACGACCTTGAATGCGATTTCCCAGCGCCTGGTCAGTGCACGTCTGGATGCTCGACCTCTTAGTGACTATCCCGGGAATCTGCCGGTAAATCTGGAATCCGCCTACAGAATTCAATCTCTCTCCATCAGTGTATGGCCAGATGAGGTTAGTGGCTGGAAAGTCGGAGGCGTACCGCAGGCCTTTCAGGACAAGTTCGGCGCCGAGCGTTTGTCCGGCCCCATCTTCAGGGCAGCGACACAGTCGGTGGAAGAGGGAGGGACGATCTCCATGTCCGTCTTTCGCGGCGGCTTTGCGGCTATTGAGGCCGAGTTTATTGCTGAATTTGCGGTATCGATCGCACCTGGTGAGATTGATCAGTCAGCGACAGACATCATCGATCTTGTGTCTACGGTCTATATCGGGGCCGAGACTGCGAGTAGCCCCATGGCGGAGATCAATCGATTGGGCCCCGTAGCGATAATTTCTGACTTCGGAAACAACGCGGGACTGGTGATCGGGCCAAAGGTTGAGAATTGGCGGGATCGTTTGGCAGAGCAAATTACCATTGCTGTGACTGTTGATGGTGAGCAGGTGGGCACCATTACGACCGCGATGAAAGAGGGAATGCTTGCGGCAGTCAGCTTTCTCATCGAATTATGCGCGGAGCGAGGTATCCATATTCCCGCGGGCACATTGGTTTCTTGCGGGGCATTAAGCGGTATCCATGATGTGCAAGTCGGCGATCTAGCGCAGGTACATTTCGATGGGCTTGGGACTTTCGGTGTTCAATTCACAGAACGACGGCCAGCAGTGTAGGCTTCGCCTGTTTATTTATATATGCGGAGAACAGCGTGGCGCGCAGTAATAGAAAGCCGGAAGTGGATTATGCCGCGGCGGCAAAGCGATGGGCCGAAAGTAACTCTAGTGGGCGTAAACCCACCATGCAGGACGTTGCTCATCTTGCAGGCGTCTCCAAAAAGACCATCTCGCGGATCATTAATGATTCGCCGTCGGTCAACGAAGTCACGCGCAGAGGGATTCAGCAGCTCATTCGGGAGATTGGCTATCGCCCTGATCCTCAAGCGCGGGGGCTCGCTTCAAAAAGGTCCTTTTTGGTGGGGCTGATTACGGACAACCCGACGCCCCAGTACGTAGTCAACATTCAGCACGGCATTCTCGATGTGTTGCGTCAGACAGGCTACGAATTGGTGGTTCATCCCTGTGATCGAAAGAGTGATTCGTTTTTGGAGGACGCCAAGCGATTCATCGAAGTGCAAAAGCTTTACGGCGTGATCTTGACGCCGTCGGTCTCGGAAGACGAGCGGCTGGCTGAAGAATTGAGGGAGCTTGGTTGTGCCTATATTCGGATCGCATCCATCGCGCTGGACATGGAAAGCCGGATGATCGTCACCAACGATCGTGAGGGCGGTAAGGCTGCTGCTCGGCATCTCGCCAAGCTCGGCCATACCCGCATCGCCTGTGTGACCGGTCGACGAAGCTTCCGATCTTCCACCGAGCGCATAGCCGGTTTCGAGGAAGGGCTGGCTGAGCACGGTTTGAGCGTGCTTCCTGAGTACATGCTCGGTGGTGATTACACTTTCGAATCCGGGCTTGCGTTGGGTGCGGACCTGCTCGACTTGGATCCACCGCCTACGGCGGTGTTTGCGGCAAACGATGAAATGGCAGCAGGCATTCTGCAGGCGTTACATGTGGCCGGACGTACGCCGCCAGACTCGCTCTCGGTGGTTGGCTTTGATGACTTCGAGACGGCGACCCGCGTGTGGCCAAGGCTGACGACCGCTAGAACACCGGCACGAAAGATTGGTCGGCTCGCCGCAGAGCGGCTCTTTGAGTTTTATGACGGTGATCGGGAGATCGTCGCCGAGAACGAAACAATACCAGAACTAGTCGAGCGAGATTCGACGCGTCGTCCCAGTCACTGAACTCCTCTGTTGTAGAGCGGGATTAGTCTGGGCCTGAAATAGCGAGTTAATCGCGGAGCACGTTTTCGCGAGACGAAACCCGGGAGTGGATTGATGGATCAGCCGTTTGATCTGAGCGGTAAAACCGCTGTTGTAACTGGTGCCAATACGGGGTTGGGTCAGGCGATTGCGGTCGCGTTGGCGAAGGCCGGAGCTCGCACCGCCCTCGTAGGGCGTTCAGCGCCTGACGAAACGGTCGCCAGGATCGAACACGTAGGTGGCGAGGCGGCCGTTGTCATGGCCGACCTAAGCCGCGGCGAAGTGGCCTCGGAGGTCATTGCAAAGTCAGAGTCGGCACTAGGCCCCGTCGACATCCTGGTAAACAATGCAGGGATAATCCGACGTGAGGATGCCCTCGAGTTCTCGGAATCTGACTGGGATGACGTGATGGCAACCAACCTCAAGGTGCCGTTCTTTTTGGCGCAGGCTGCGGCCCGATCAATGGCTGCGGGCAAGCGTCCCGGCAAAATTATTAATATCGCGTCTTTGCTGTCACTACAGGGCGGTATTCGCGTCGCGTCATACACAGCGAGCAAAAGCGGCTTGGCGGGTCTGACTCGATTGCTGGCTAACGAGTGGGCGTCCATGGGCATAAATGTGAACGCCATCGTTCCGGGGTACTTCGCCACCAATAACACGGCGGCCCTTCAGGCTGATGAGCAACGTAATCGCCAGATTCTGGAGCGAATTCCTGCTGGACGCTGGGGAGATCCCGATGATCTAGGCGGCGCAGCGGTTTTCCTTGCCTCGCGCGCTTCGGATTATGTGCATGGCACTCTCATCCCCGTTGACGGGGGATGGATGGGTCGATGATCCGCCGACGGAGTCTGTTGCTGGCCCCGCTATTGCTCTCTGCATGTGCTGAGCGCAAGGGCGCGCGGCCCCTATTTGCCGCGGACTCGCAGCCCGATAGCTACCCGACGACCCAAGGGCTGTTTGCTATTGATCGCCTACTCAATGAGCGTACCAATGGTGAGATGCGTGTGCGCGTTTATCCAGGTGGTCAGTTAGGCGCCGAGAAAGACACACTCGAAATCGCCGTCTTCGGCGGTCTTGATCTGACGCGGGTCAATCTCGGGCCGCTTACATCTGTGGTGCCAATTACCTCGGTGCTCGCCCTGCCGTTCCTTTTCGCATCCATTGAACATGCCCGGGCGACCTTCGATGGTCAGACGGGGCGACGTATCCTCGATGCCATGATGCCGTATGGCCTTCGGGGTATGTGCTTCTACGATTCCGGGGCCAGATCCTTCTACAACACCCAGCGTGAGATTCGCTCTCCCGAGGACATGGCCGGGATGAAGATTCGCGTGACCAATTCGGACATCTATGTGGCGATGGTCGAAGCTCTGGGGGCGAACCCCACACCCATTCCCTTCGGGGAGGTGTATCAGGCGCTCATTCAGGGCGTGGTAGATGGGGCTGAAAACAACTACCCCTCTTATGAGGGTACCCGGCACTTTGAGGCGGCCGGTCACTACAGCCTGACACGTCACGTAATGGCGCCTGAAGTGCTGGTGGCATCACGTCGGAGCTGGGACAAGATGACGGCAGAAGAGCAGGGCTACCTGCAGTCAGCGGCTACCGAGTCAGTGCCGATCATGCGGGAGCTGTGGGATACACGAGTGGCGAAATCGCGGCAGCGTGTCCTCGATCACGGCGTAAGTATTGTAGAGAACGTTGATCAAGCAGCGTTTGCCGAGCGGATGTCGCCGGTCTGGGATCGCTTTGTGACCACGCCGGAAATGCGGGCGATCGTTAACGATGTCTCCTCGACGCGAGCTGCGTTTGGAGGTGCGAGTGGCTAACGCGGCGGAAGAATTCAGCGGGAAAATCAGCCTGCTCTCCAAGTGGGTGGCTAGTGTCGGTCTTCTTCTGATGACGGCAATCATTGTGGTTCAGGTGTTTTCCCGGTACGTACTGAACAGCAGCCCGGTGTGGGCTGAACAGGCGGCGCTGCTCTTGATGATCTGGTACGTGTTTATTGCGGCCGCAGCTGGGGTGAGAGAGGGCTTCCACATCCGAATCGCGGTGATAGCTAATTCCCTGCCAGAGGGGCTACAGCGGTGGGTGCGATTTCTGACCCATTTACTCGTTCTTCTGTTCGGGATTGCTATGGCAGTGTTTGGTGCTCAACTGGCCGGGGCGACGTGGGAGCACGTCATACCGACGCTGGGTGTGTCCCGGGGACTAGCTTATATCCCCATCTCTATTTCAGGTGTGCTAATTGTCGGGTTTTCGGCGGAGCAGTTGCTCGCTGACCTGCGCTCAAAGGAAGTGGGGCCCCTATGGAACTAGCGCTACTCATCGGAGTTCTGCTCCTGCTTCTGGTGATGGGTTTGCCAGTGGCGTTCGCGTTGGGGACTGCATCACTCCTGACTTTCTATGTTCTCGATATCCCCTTGATCGTTGCATTTCAGCGCATGGCCGCAAGTATGAATATCTTTGCACTCATGGCGATCCCGTTTTTTGTCTTTGCGGGCGATCTAATGCACCGAGCGGGAATTGCCGAGCGTTTGATTCGTGTTGCCGATGCGGCCCTTGGGCAGCGCCGCGGTGGATTAGGCCAGGTGGGTGTCGGTGCTTCCATGATGTTTGGTGCGGTGTCGGGATCGGCCATCGCCAGTGTGTCTGCCATCGGCTCAACGCTTGGCCCAATGATGCGCGAAAAGGGCTATGACCCGGATTATGTGGTGAATGTTTCGGCGACGTCGGCGGTGACGGGGCTGCTTATTCCACCGTCCCACAATATGATCATCTACGCTGCGGCAGCGGGTGTGAGTATCTCGCTAGCCGATCTGTTCCTCGCGGGTATTGTGCCCGGTGTGCTTACAGGCCTGCTCCTGATGTTTTCGGCCTATCTTGTGGCCCGCAAAAGAAATTATCCGAAAGGCGAGTTCCCCGGTTGGAGGGCCTTTGCAATTTCATTTGCTGGCGCTATCCCAGGATTGCTATCCGCCGGCATCGTGGTCGTTGGTGTTCTGTCCGGCGTGTTCACACCCACAGAGTCTGCCGGGATCGCGGTGGTGTATACCATCGTTGTCGCGCTCTTCGTTTACCGCTCTCTCACCTGGGAGCGCTTTTTCGCAGCAACGACCGCGTCTGTGCGAACCACGGCGATGGTGATGATCATCATTGGTGCCGCAGGCGCTTTTGGCTGGCTGCTTGCACTCCTGCAGGCGCCTGCGCAGCTGGCGGATCTCCTTCGTGGGATTACGGAAAACCCGTTGCTGCTTTTGCTGCTGATTAATCTGGTGTTGCTGCTTCTTGGTACCTTTATGGATATGGCGCCCCTGATCATCATTACGACGCCAATTTTCCTGCCCATGGCGACCGATCTGGGTATGGATCCCGTGCATTTCGGGACCATGCTGCTCCTGAACCTCGGTATTGGTCTGGTGACCCCGCCCGTTGGAGCGGTGCTCTTTGTGGGCTGCGCGATCGGGAAGATTCCAATAGAACAAACGGTAAAGACCATCTGGCCTTTTTACGGTGCGTTATTGTTCGCGCTAATCGCAGTGATCTACATACCAGGTCTTTCCCTCTGGCTTCCAGGGCTACTCAATTGAGCAACTTCAACCAGTCGTTGTGCGTGATCCGACAGAACTCGAAATCTCTCGATTCTGGCGTTGCTTCCCGTGCTGTATTTGTGAGGATAGTTAGACGTGGCTAAGGTCAGCGTGTTCGGCGAGCCGCTTTTGGAGATCGCCTCCCAGACGGCAGGACAGGTCCTCGGGCCATCGGTGCTTGGGGTTGCGGGAGACACGCTCAATACCGCGGTTTATCTCTCTCGTCTCGGTCACGATGTCAGTTTTATCACCGCGCTTGGCACAGATGCTTATTCGGACGCGCTGCTCGGTCGACTCGCAGACGAAGGCATCTCTGTGGCGTGTGTAGGACGTCACCCCTCTCGAATGCCGGGGCTGTATGCCATTCGGACCGATGAATCCGGTGAACGCTACTTCGTCTACTGGCGCGATACGTCCGCGGCGCGTGCATTCTTCGATCTTGATGATGCCGACGCGCTTATCGAGTCCGCGGTGTCGTCAGACCTCTTTTACTTTTCCGGCATCTCCATGGCCATTTTGTCCGGGGCTGATCGCGAACGGCTGTTAAGTGTCGCTCGTCGCTGTCAGGGCGCTGTGGCCTTCGATGGTAATTACCGTCCTTACGGGTGGAGTTCCATCGATGAGGCGCGTCGTTATCTTGAGCAGGTGGGGGAGGTCGCCTCTATCGTTATGCCCACTAGTGAAGACGATGACGCACTATTTGGAGCCGCTGAGCCGTTGGCTCACGGCAAACGCTGGCGTTCTTATGGTGTCGATACCGTGGTTGTTAAGAACGGTCCCGACGGCGCCTGGCTCATTGATGGGATGGGCGAGGTGACTCACGCGCAGGTCGACGAAGTTATTCAGCCGCTCGACACCACAGGAGCGGGCGACAGTTTCAATGCGGCGTTTCTTGCTGCGCACCTGCATGGCGAGTCCCTGGCCGATGCCGCTCGAGCGGGAAACCGGTTAGCCGCTCGCGTCATTCAGGAAAGAGGGGCTTTGATACCTCTTACGAGCATGCCCGGATAATCCTATGAAAAGAAATGGCCTTGTTGTGAATTACCGTGAAAACCATCGTTTCCCTAAAAGTCAGCTCGTCGGCGTAGCGGGGACAGGGCTGCCTCACCGCCATGCGGGCGCACTGATGGGACTTCGTTCGGTATTCGGTGGGCTCTGTCTGCTCCTGTGCGCAGTGAGTGCCTCCGCCGGTGAAACACTTGTGCGTACGCAGAGTGAGTTCCACAGCGCGGTGTCGGTTGCACAGCCAGGTGATGTCATCACTCTCGCAAGCGGCATCTGGCGCGATTTCGAAATAATCTTCTCAGGAAATGGTAAGCCAGAGCGTCCCATCACCCTCCGAGCCGAAACGCCCGGCGAGGTAATTCTCAGCGGTGAATCGAACCTGCAGCTTGGAGGAGAGTATCTTCTCGTAACGGGTCTAGTTTTTCGTGATGGATACTCGCCCTCAGGGTCGGTCGTATCCTTCAGGATTGGCAAGGAGAACCTCGCCAATCACAGTCGCGTGACCGAGGTCGTCATTGATCGATTTAATAAGCGGGATCGTCAGGATCCCGACTATTGGGTCGCTATGTACGGCCGCCACAACCGCTTTGACCACAACCACCTACAAGGAAAGACCAACAAGGGCGTCACTATGGCGGTCCGGTTGGATTCTGCTGAGAGCCTGCAAAACCATCACCGGATCGATCACAACTACTTTGGGCCTCGCCCGGTGTTCGGTTCCAACGGTGGAGAGACGCTTCGTATAGGAACGAGCCACTATTCCCGAGAAATGTCTCAGACCATTGTCGAAGATAACTACTTTGAGCGCTGCGATGGTGAAGTGGAGATTGTCTCCAATAAGTCGGGTGGCAACGTGTTTCGAAGAAACGTGTTTTACGAGTCTCGGGGTACACTGACACTGCGTCACGGAAATGACAATCTAGTGGAAGACAATGTCTTCATCGGCAATGGCGTTGATCACACGGGCGGTATCCGAGTCATTAACCGGCGTCAGACCGTTAGAAACAATTACATGGAAGGTCTCAAGGGTTACCGCTTTGGTGGGGCTTTGGTGGTGATGAACGGGGTGCCCAACGGTCCCATTAATCGCTATGACCCCGTCGAGGACTCGATCATCGAGCGCAACTCCCTGATCGACAGCGACCATATTCAGCTCGCCGCTGGCAGCGATGCAGAGCGTTCAGCAACGCCCCAGCGAACCACCTTCACCAACAACCTGATACACCACCGCGACCACCGCGATACTTTCACGGTGTACGACGATGTTCGGGGAATCACCTTTGAAGGCAACCGTATAAATGGGGTCGAAGACCCGACGCTTACCGACGGTTTTGCCAATGAGGCGTTTGAGGTGCGCCGTGACGCCAATGGTTTGAACTATGCCACAGACCCGGCGCTGGCAGAGGTTGGCGTCGCGAGAACGCTGCAACCTCTAAATCGTAATGCGACCGGTGTCGAATGGTATCCCAAACCCGAGTTTGGTGAGCGCTTTGGCTCCGGTGGCACCATCAAGGTGAGCCCTGGAAATAACGCGCTATCGAGCGCTATACCGCATGCAGAAGAGGGCGATACATTGGAACTCAGCGCCGGTGAGTACTTTGAAAGCAAAGTGCTCGCCGTGGACAAGGCGATTACGATCCGTGCTCCCCAGGGTGCATGGATTGAATACGAGCGTCCCACTTTGTTCGAGATTCAGGACGGCGGCTCTCTATGGCTGGACGGCGTCACTGTCTCGGGCCGCAGTGCTCCTGACTATGCCGGTAATAGTGTCATCCGCACGAGTCGTTACGGCGTGCTGACAAACTATGAAATCCGCGTAGACGGTTCAGAGTTTAAGGATCTGAATGTTAATCGGGCGTTCCATTTCCTCAATGCGAACAAATCCTCCCTAGCGGATCACATACAGATTAACGACTCGGTGTTTCAGGCGATCAGCGGATCGGTACTGAAACTCGACCGAGAAAACGACGGTTTCGGTATCTACAGCGCTGAATACGTCACGATCCGGGATTCCAAGTTCGAAGATATTCAAGGGCCTTTAGTCAGTCTCGCCAGATTTGGTCGTGACGAAAGTACTTTTGGTCCCCATCTGACTCTGACGGGGTCAGAGCTGTATCGAGTTGGTACCGGTCAGCGTTCCGAGGTCAAGGCATCGGTCTACCTCCACGGGGTGCAGGTCACCACGATTGCTGACTCGCGCTTTGAAGACAGTGCGTCGATTGCCGTCGAGCATACGGTGGGTGAGCCAGTCACCCTTATTCAGAACAACACTTTCCAGCGCACCCCCGAACCGACAGCGGTCGAGCTCGTAACCGGAGGTCCCCCAACGGTTTCGCTGCAGGGCAACACCTATGTTGCTGGCGAACAATGAGCGATCGAATCAGGAGCTAGAAAAATGAAAATACGGAACTTGCGTTGGTGGGTTATCGGCTTGATCGCACTCGCTACGGTCATCAACTACATCGACAGGCAGTCACTGAATGTTCTCTGGCCGCAGATCTCCGCTGAGCTTTATCCGGACAAGACCGAAGACGAACGCAAGGCGATCTATGCCTTGATCTCGGTTATCTTCGTGTTCGCCTACGCGTTCGGCCAGGCAATTTTCGGCCGGGTGTTCGACCGCGTGGGTACGCGCATGGGATTTGTGTTCGCCATCGGTATTTGGTCCGTTGCGACCGCTATGCATGCATTCGCGAAAGGCCTGGTCACCTTCAGCCTGTTCCGTGGAATACTGGGTGTAGCAGAGGCGGGTAACTGGCCCGGTGCTGCAAAAGGCAATGCAGAGTGGTTCCCATCCGTTGAACGCGCACTAGCGCAGGGCTTATTTAACTCAGGCGCGGCGATAGGGGGGATTATTTCCATCCCACTCATTGCCTATCTTTCCATTCACCTTAGCTGGCAGTCGATTTTTCTCCTCGTAGGTGCTGTTGGACTATTTTGGCTGGTGCCGTGGCTCCTCATTGTGAAGGCGCCCCCAGGATCTCACCCCTTTATCACCGAGAAGGAGCGAGCTTTCATTCTCGAGGGGCAGGTGGACCAGCCGGGCGGCGAGAGCGACGCAGAGGCCTACACACCTAACACCGTTGAACTGCTGAAGCGCAAGGAAAGCTGGGGAGTGATTATTGCGTCAGCGGCGATTGATCCTATCTGGTGGCTCTTCGTTTTCTGGATCCCCATCTACCTCTCGGAGGTTTATGGAATGGACGTGAAGACCATCGGGATCTATGGTTGGGTGCCGTACGTGGGAGCCATGTTTGGCGCCTGGTTTGGTGGTCTACTGGCGCGAAACCGAATTAGCAGCGGGTGGAGCGTCGATCGCTCCCGCAAACTTACGATTTCCCTGGGCTGTCTGATCATGCTGCCGTCGCTGCTTGCTATGGCAAACCCCGGGAGTCCTGTGGGCGCGGTGTTGCTCATGGCGGTGATCCTTTTCGGCTTCCAGACGGCGATTGGTAACGTGCAGACGCTGCCGAGCGATCTCCTTGGGAAAGGCTCCGTGGGATCCCTCGCGGGGCTTGCCGGCATGGCCGCCAAGCTCGCAGCTGCGGGGCTCACCGCGCTGGTGCCCTGGCTCACTGCCGGAGGCAATTACACGCCTGCCTTCGTTATTGGCGCGGTTCTGGCTGTAGTCGCTATGGCCAGCGTCTGGGTGCTTTGTCCGAAGATTGAGCCTCTTCAGCCTGTAAATGGCCCAGCGCACTAACATTTAATCCATAACCAACGGGATGCTCGGCACGGGTGTCGCATCCCTTGAATACCATTGAGGAAGTACTAATGAAGTTAGAAAACAAAGTGATTGTGGTCTCTGGTGGGGCGCGGGATATCGGCCGCGAGGTCGTGCTCAAGTTATCGCGTGAAGGTGCGAAAGTGGTAGTCAACTACCACGGCTCCACTGAGCAGGCGAAACAGACTGAGGAAGATGTTCGGGCCGCGGGCGGTGAATGTGTTTTTCTTCAGGGCGATATGACAAGCGCCGCCGACGTCGCCAGCCTCGTTGCTGCGGGCGTAGAGGCCTTCGGTGATCGCATCGATGGACTGGTTAACGTGACGGGCGGACTTGTTGCGCGCAAAACCTTGTCGGAGATGGACGATGATTTTTTCTCCCAGGTGCTGCGACTCAACGTGAATTCAACGTTCATGCTAACTAAGGCTTGCGTACCGCACATGGGTGATGGTTCGGCGATCGTCAATCTGGCGTCGCAGGCAGGCAGAGATGGTGGAGGTCCTGGTGCTTCGGCTTATGCTGCATCGAAGGGCGCGATCATGACTTTTACCCGATCAATGGCGAAGGAGCTCGGCCCCCAGAACATTCGCGTTAATGCGCTTTGTCCCGGCGTGATCAGCACCACGTTCCACGACACTTTTAGCAAAGATGAAGTTCGCAAAAACATCGCAGCATCTACGCCGCTGCGACGTGAAGGTCATCCTTCAGAGATCGCAGACATCACGGCGTACCTGCTGTCTGCAGAGTCATCGTTCCTGACGGGCGTTAACCTCGATACCAACGGTGGGCTTTTGTTCTCCTAAGTATTGAATCATCGATTGATCTAAGGGTGATACGAGCTGCCACTTCCCAGGAGCATTAATTTGAGAGATTTGTTCAAGCGTCTTGCTTCCTGGCTTCTTGTGGCAGCCTCGTTAAGTCCTCTCGCGGGATTTGCCATCGAGCACCCGGGGCTGCTTCTTACACGCGACGGGGTTGAGTCGATCCGGGCGAACCTCGGGAAGGCGCCGCTCTTCGATGACAGCCTTCGTAGCGCAAGGGAGGATGTGGATCAGGAGATCGCCCTTGGCATTGACGTACCCGTCCCGCAGGATTTTTCCGGCGGTTACACGCATGAGCGGCACAAGCGTAATTTCTTCGTCGCCCAGAAGGCAGCGCTTCTCTATCAGATTCTTGATGAGCCTCGCTACGGCAACTACGTTCGGGACATGCTCCTGGAGTATGCCGCGCTGTATCCGACGCTGCCGCTCCATCCTAAGGAGCGCTCCTACGCGCGAGGTCGCCTGTTCTGGCAGTGCCTTAATGATGCTAACTGGCTGCTTTACATGGCTCAGGCGTATGACGCTGTCTACGAATTCCTGAGTGTTGAAGACCGTGAGCTGTTGGAGCGGGATCTGTTTCGGCCCTTCGCGGACTTCATTTCTCTCGACAACCCGCAGTTTTATAACCGAGTCCATAACCACAGCGCATGGGGTAGCGCAGCGGTTGGCATGATTGGTGTCGTCATGGGCGATGAAGTGCTGATTGATCGTGCTCTTTATGGCTTTGAGGCTAGCGTCGATGTCAACGCCCGTGATAACGATGGTGGGCTGATTAGCACAGATGGGCAGGGTCGGGGATTCCTGGCCAACCTGGATGCGCCTTTCTCGCCGGACGGTTATTACACGGAAGGTCCGTACTATCAGCGTTACGCCATGTATCCATTTCTCGCGTTCTCAATCGCCATGGAGAACGCCTATCCGGACAAACTGGTGCTGCAGCAAAAAGACACCGTGCTGGTGAAGGCCACCTATGCGCTGCTGAATCTCGCGGATTCCCAGGGTGAGTTCTTCCCCATCAATGATGCCCAAAAAGGGATGTCTATAATCAATAGCAGTCTCGTTACCGCAGTAGACGCTGCGTACCTGTATGGCGAGCAGGATCCCGCACTTCTTTCCGTGGCGAGTGAGCAAGGGCAGGTTGCCCTCGACCAAAGCGGCATGGCCGTGGCGTTGGCTATAGAGGAAGGGCATGCGAAACCGTTCTTAAAGCGGTCTGTGATTTTGCGTGATGGCCCTCGCGGGGAGCAGGGTGGGATCGCTGTGCTTCGTGATCCCGATGCCGGCCTGGAGACCGTATTCAAGTTTAGTGCTCACGGTTTGAGTCACGGGCATTTCGATAAACTGGCGATCGCGGTTCACGACGCTGGTCGCGAAGTACTGCAGGACTACGGCCTTGTCAGGTTCGTCAATATTGAACAAAAGGGTGGGGGTAATTACCTGCCTGAAAACAAATCGTGGGCAAAGCAAACGGTCGCTGCTAACACGCTGGTTGTTGATGGTCAGACTCAGTTTGGTGGAGAGTATGACGCGTCGAGTCGCAATCATTCGGACCTGCTGTTCAGTGATATCGGAGACGATAGCTTTCAGATTGTTAGCGCACGCGAAGAGAATGCCTATGCGGGAAGTGTCATGCAGCGAACGGTGGCCATGCTTCGCTCTCCCCAGGAAAACCCTGTCGTCCTCGACGTCTTACGCGTGACGAGTGATAGCCCTCGCACTTACGACCTACCGTTTCACTACCTCGGTCAAGTAATTCACACGAACTTCAGCTTCACGCAGGATAACGAGCTTCGCGTCCTCGGCGATGGACACGGTTATGAGCACTTATGGCGTGAAGCCGTGGGTGAGGACATTGGAACCTCGGCTACATTTACCTGGCTTGATGTGGGGCGCTTCAACACCATTACGACCGCGACTCAGAATGATGACCGACTGTTTCTGGCACGATTAGGTGCGAACGACCCTGATTTTAATTTGCGGCGCGATCCCACTCTGATTGTTCACAGAGAGTCGGATGGTCCAACTGTCTTCGCTTCGACTATCCAGTCTCACGGTGGCTACGACCCCGTATCTGAATCAGCGGTCGACGTTCCCGGCGATGTAGATCGCGTTGAAGTTCTTCTCAGCACGCAAGCCTACGAAGCTGTAGGCATCCACTGGCATGGTGGAGAGAGGTCTTTGCTCATCGTTGCCCACCGCGAAGTGTCGGCCGGCCAGAACCATAAGCTTGGAATCGGGGGGCGTGAGTATCACTGGACGGGCCCTTTTCACTGGGTCCCTCTTCTGTAACGATCGTTCAGGATCCGCTTCTGTACTTACCTAGGACTACTGCCTAGGCTTCGTACAGATCGGGATCAACGCGATGCGGTCAGCACTTGCTGAAGACTAATCCAATAGCTTCGACAGCCAGAGCATAGTGTTTAGGGCGAACTGCGCGTTTTGTTTCGCGACCGGCGAATTCATTCCCATGGGCCGTCGCTCCTCGCTGAAGGACATCGCAACGCCCTGATACCAGTCCTCGATATCGACGCGCTCTGTGCTGTTGGTAAATACAGCTGGTTCATCAGGATAGAGCAACTCGGTCGAGGGACCGAATACGAGCAACGGCGCAAAGTTGCGTTCTGCACTGTCGTCTGCCACTCGGAAGGCCTGACCCGTGAACGTCGCTACGGAGTCGATGCGTTCGCCACCGTCTGCTATCCAGGTCGTTACAGCATCGATTTCTGCATCTGTAAAAGCGGAATAATTCGGTAAGGTCCAATCCTCAGTATTCTTCCCGTCGTGCAAGCCAATTAACGCTCTTGACTCCAAGATGCATGCATTTCACGACTGATGCCGGCATCATCACAAAGAATCATGAATAATCACAAAAATTCAACGACGACTTCGGTCTCCTGCGCCCATGCTTGGTCCTCCAATTCAACGTTAGATCGGAGACCTCATGAATAAAGTGACCGCAGTAATTCTTGGCCTGACACTTTTGGCTGCGACGGCCCAAGCGCAGACTCTAAGCGACCGCGAAGCGATCAAGGCGGCTATGGAATGCTTTTATCAATGGGACTTGTATGGCGGTAAGGAAAACTCCTCAAAGTGTATTTCGGACACTGTTATTTACCATCGCATTGATGAGAACGGTGGGCACGCCTTTGGTACGCCAGTCCTTGACAATGATTCGGGGAAGGGAGCAGATGCGCTTATTCATAACTTAGTGGACATTGATATTTACAATGACATGGCAGTAGTGACATCGCTGCACCGCTATCAGCCCGAAGCGCCTCGCAATACCTATGTGAAGAATCTTGTGCTGTTCAAACTGGCTGAGGGTTGGCGGATCTCCAGTGTGGCCTGGGGCCGCGTAACCAACACACAGTGAGTGTCATACCGCGGTACGCCGCTAGTCAGAGCGGCGTGTGCGCATGATGTCGCTGTATGCGCTCCGCACTTGTGTTCGAGCAATCTGGCTGTCCCGGACGCTGAAGAACTCGTAGCGTGATACCACATCCTCCAACCGCGTGACGCTCATGTCGGCACTAAAGCGCAGCAAGTCACGCATCGAGTCCGCCGCGTGGCAATAAATTGATTTTCCATCGAGGCGATAGCGGAGCTGGCTGCGCCATAGGGGCTCGGCACAGGCTTGCAAAGCGCTAAGTTCTCGTCCGCTGCGGTATACAGTAAAGTCCTGATCAAAAAGCAGCGTTTGTTGGTCGTTGCTAAGGGAAAACGCCCAGCGCTCATCCAATGGCTCGTTTTGAGCCGATGTTAGCTTATGGGTGTACGCATGCCATTGTTGGTCTTCAAAGTGGCTAAAAGCCAAGGTCGCCGCGTCATGCCAATGCGCTCCATGGGCAGGTAAGCGTAGGCTGATATTATGAACAAACGCTTCTTCGGACATCGAGTAAATCAGCAATCCGGAGTTGGTATTCGCCAGCAGCTGTTGGTCGTCCGGTGACCAGCGGAGATCCAGAAAACGACGACCAACATCCGGTGGTGCGATTGCCGTTACGCTTCCGTCGAGAGCGTCTCGAATCCAGATCTGGCTGTCGCCAGAACGCTTCGAAATAAATGCCAATAGGTTTCCGTCGTGGGATATCGTCGGGAGGTAATCCATCACCGCCGAGTTAAAGGGCGCAGCCGTGCGTCCGTTAATTTCGATGTCGCGGTTATACAGATAAGAGGTAAACAAATAGTCGCGGTCGCCGCTGCTTATACGCCGCGGACTGCTGATACGGCGACTATCCGAGACGATGACGTCACTGCTCCCTGTTTCTAGGGACGTCTCCAATAACTGGTATGAGGGGTGTCGGGAGGGGTGCACCGCAAAGCCGTCGCGATGGCTCCAGATTGCAGAGTCCAAGCTATACTCGAAGCGCTGGAGCAGTGTGTAGCTATCGATCGACGTATCGATTTCATACGCAGAGGTTTTGCCAGGCGCATGATCCGCAAGAAGGAGCAGCTTACCGCTGCGCGGGTGCACATCTACAAAGTGATTGCCATAACCTTGCGCCACTGGTTGCGATAGACGCCGCTTGCTGCCACGTTCGAGATCTAGGGCGAATACCGCATAGGGCCCTGCGCTGTTGGCGCGCTCTACAAAGTAAAGCGTTGAGTTGTCTGGTGAAAATGTTAATTCGGTATAACTTCCCGCGACGCAGTTATAGATTACTTGTGCGGAGCGCATGCCCATCGCGTTGCGATCGATGCGATGAAATTCGCATCGATTGGCGTTCTGATACTGATACACGGCAAACTCGCTGCCGTGGGCCCACCTTGCAAAATCGGCATCTCCTCCGGCTTCGCTCACTGGGATGGGGTCAGCAGCTTCGCTCGACCGATAATAGACCGTATTTTCAGCCCCGTTGCTTGCGGTGTACAGCAAGGCCTGACCGTCGTCTGCCAAATCAGCATTAGACTGTGTTGCCCCAAGGCGCGAAAGTGGCGCAATCGATGGAGGCTGCTGAACTCGTATTCCGGCTGGTCTTTGTGTCTGTGAAATCAGCAGGGCAACGAGCGCCAGTCCAGCGCACACAATTAACCCCTTGGAAAGCAATGCTCTGGTCTTTTCAGAACTCTGCTGTGTTGGAAATCGCGTGTCTGAGCAATCAATCGCTGAGACATCTGCAATCATCCGGTAGCCCACTTTGGGGACGGTCGCGATGTACCGACGAGCTTTTTCGTCATCGCCCAGCGCTTTACGCAATAGTACGACAACGCGGTTTATTGAGTTGTCTGAGACAATCTGCCCATTCCAAACCGTGCGCAGCAATTCGTCTCTGCCAATGCTGCGATTGGGATGTTCGCAAAAATACGCAAGTAAAGCAGCGCTCTTGGGCTCTAGCAGGACATCGTTGTTTTGTCCGCTGTCTTGATGGTCGCTTGGGCGGCCGCGCACGAGTCGCGTGTTTGCGTCAAAACTAAAGTCACCAAGTATCCATCGGGTCATAGGCGCCAAAGTATCATCATAGGTTAGCCAGGGCACAAGCGGAGGCCGCAACTTAGCGCAGAATTCGGGTGACATGCCAGTTGGGCGCAGCCTTTGGCGCGACTTTGTCGTATCCTTCGGTCCTCAGAAAAACACAGAGAAGTACGCTCTCATGTATCAAACTCTTGCCAGGCTCCTCATTACAATGCTGTCCGTTTACTTCAGCAGCCTGATCTTTGCCCAGGACGTCGACTATCGGCTGCCAAAATCCTACGCGGTGAGCGAGCAATCCATCGCTCTTACTCTGGATCCGTCCAGTGACGGATTTTCAGGGACAACCGTTCTTGATTTGGTTGTGCATGAGCCCATAGATCGTATTGGCCTGCACTGGGTAGGTCTCGATGTCACTCCCCCGCGACTCACCGACATTGATGGCAAAGTGCGGACGCTGGCTTACGAATCTGGTGATTACGAGATGTGGTGGTTGAGCGACGGCAACGCCATAGCACCCGGCCGATACAAGCTCGATATCGCTTTTAGCGGCGACTATTCCCGCGATGCTCTGGGCCTTTACAAGACTACCTTTGCTGGTCGCGACTACCTGTTCACGCAATACGAACAAACTTTAGCCCGCCGTGCGACGCCCATGATCGATGAGCCGGATTCCAAAATACCCTGGCAGATGACGATTACAGCACCGGAAGGCCTCAAGGTTGCCTCGAACACGCCGGTTGAGTCGCAATCCAAGGACGGCAAGCTGGTCACGCGAGTCTTTAAGCAGACTCCGCCTATGCCTAGCTACCTTCTGGCCCTTATCGTCGGTGACTTCGACGTCACGCCCATCGACGGATTGTCGGTTCCGGGTGTGATTTACTCACCTAAAGGCACGGGCGGAGATACGGGCTTTGCAGCCACAGTCACTCCGCCAATCCTCAGTGCTTTAGAAGACTATTTCGGCAGCAAGCTTCCCTACGAGAAACTGGATTTTGTGGCGGTTCCCGACTTTAGCTTTGGCGCGATGGAGAATGTTGGTCTCGTTACCTACCGTACAGAGCTGCTGTTACGTGGCGATACCGCCTCTGGCTCGGCGGCGGCCAACAGCGTGAACACCATCGCTCACGAACTGGCACACATGTGGTACGGCAACCTAGTGACTATGGAGTGGTGGGACGATCTCTGGTTGAACGAAGCATTTGCGACCTGGATGGCCGATAAAATTGTCGACGAGATGTATCCGCAGTACGAGACGAACCTGCAGCTACCCCAGGCACTCGCCTTCGGTGCTGATTCCGTAGCCCAGTCGCTGCCCATACGCAAAGAAGTGAAGACCGACGAGGATGTTCTCGATGGTTTTGGACTCAACTACAGCAAAGGTCACTCAATATTAAACATGCTGGAGCAAAGCATGGGCGAAGACGCCTTCCAGCGTGCCATTCAAACCTACATGGGTAAGCACCGTTGGTCGAACACACGGGCGTCAGATCTCTGGACTGCTCTGGCCACGGAAACTTCCGTAGCTGTGGATGTCATCGCTGATTCTTATCTGGAGCTTGCAGGATTCCCGCTGATCACCTTCGGCGAAGATGGTGTAGTCAGCCAGACTCGCTTCCATAACCCTGGTGTGAAGCTCCCCGAGCAACTATGGCAGATTCCCGTAGGGACCCGTCATCGCGATCGTGACACCGGCGAGATTCTCGAGTCTGTTTTTGCCTTGAGTAATCAAAGCGTGGTTCTTCCCCAGTACAGTAAAGCCGAGTGGATTCTTCCCGGCGCGGGCGGCAATGGCTACTACGTGTGGCACACCGGCGACCAGCGGTACCAGGCCCTTCTAGAGAACCTGGACGAGCTTAGCGCGCGCGAAAAGGCGGCGGTACTCGCTAACAGTAACCAGCTGTTACAGGGCGACATCATTGGCATCGATCAGCATTTGCAGTTACTGGGTGGCCTGCTTGCCGATGACAGTATGACGCTGGCCCTGAGCGCGGTGAATGGTCTGCGCGGCATCGCCGGCATGTACTTTCACAGTGAGCTACAGCCGCAGCTTAGGGCCTTTATCACTTCTGCATTGACGCCCTGGTACGAACGATTGGGCACGCAAACCCGTGAGGATGATAGCGATAGTGCGCGCGATCTAAGGCCGCGAGTGCTGCGCACCCTCGCCGAGTTTGGCGATAAGCCTGAGTTGGTAGCCGAGATGACAAAGCTGGCAGATCAATACCTGACACAGCCAGAAAGCGTGAATCCGCGGCTAGGCCACGAAGCGCTGCGCATAGCTGCACTATTCAACGGCGACGAGGCGATGGCCAAACGCTATATCACAGCGTATCGCGAAACTAATAACTCCAACCTGCGCAGTAACCTCGCCTTCGCGATGTATTTTCGGGACTCGGCAGCCGCACAAACTGTTTTCCAGTCTCTTGAGAAGGGCGACATTCAGTCTGGCGATACTTCGCTGGTGATCACAGGTTTGTTCTATGCACAGCCGAATCAACGCGGCCTCTATCAAACTCTTGAAGGGTACTTCGACATGCTGTCGGCAAAAATCCCCGAGTTTTATCGACCGACGATGCCGGCGTTCACCACGGCGAACTGTAATAGCGAGAACCTTGCTTTGCGGGAGACGTTTTACGCAAGTCGTGATAGCAGTATGCTCACCCAGCTGCGCAAGTCTCAGGAGTCCACTCAGAACTGTATTGATACTGCCGAGCGTGGTTATGCGGCCATGGCAGAGTTTTTAGGCGGGCCCTGATCTATGCCGGGAGGGCTTTGCTTTCGAAGGAGTCCTCCCAGGCTTTGTTATGTGAAATAGGATTCTCTACCACTGTGTGGTACGGCCTGAGAATCACCGACACTTTATTGACTTCAAAAAAGACGCGATCGGCGGCTCCGTGTCAAACGCATTGTTGTGCCCTTGCCTGTTACTTGCCCGCCTGCAGGGCCAAGTGAACCCCGACCGGATCGCGAACAATGGCGTATTTTGGCTCGGCGAATTCCTTGACGACCTCGCCACCGCCTTGATTGACGCGACGAACACTCTCCTCAAGATCACCGACCGGCAAGTGTATCAGCCACACAGATGGAATATTAATCTGCTCACCACTGCACTGGACGATCTCCGCAGCAATAGTCTCGTTGTCAATCTGCATTTCAAACTTCATGGCAAGCTCGTCGCTCTTTTGTTTTTCGAGGGACTTGGCCTTCCATCCGACCACCTGTTGATAAAAGTCCCGACTCGCCGAAGCGTTTGGAACAATGAGCGAAAGCCACGAGATACAACCTTGCCGCACATCCTGTTGCGCGGACTCAAAATTGCAAGGAACAACTGGAATGATCCCAAACGCCGCACCATCGGGATCAACTATAACAGCCCATAGGCTTTCGCCATGGGCGTCTTTGCCATGCATGATTTCTTTGCCACCTAAATCAACCGCACGCGCTGCGCTAGCGGCTACATCTGCGACCTGAAAGTGGGGAAACCACTGCAGCGGCAACGTATCGTATTCGGGAGTGCGAGCCCCTAGGCCGATTACGGGGCTGCCGAGGTTGTTCAGCAAATCATCGCGCCACAGCGGGACGGCACCGGTCGTGAGGACCTTCGAATAGAACGCGAGTTCACGCTCATGTTCAGGTACGGCAATGTCAGCGCTTAGAACACCGCCAACGTCGTAGACAAATGGTTTTCGCATCCTTCGCCTCCAGAGTTTCGTTAAGCAAATTGGGCGCCATTGATGGGGTTAGTTAAACTGGCGGGACCACCTCGCCAGCATGGGCGGCAAACCATAGGTTTGGTGTCCAGCAAAACTGGCGTGCCTGACTCCGTTATGCGCTTGCACTACTGACCTGGCTCTCACAGGTGTGTTTTCGATGGCCGGAATTCGCCAAGAACCAAGCGAACATCAGCGACAATATCAACAGGAAAGAAAGCAGCCATGGCGGAGAAGCAGCAGTGATCGAGGAGACATGGTAGGTGGCAGCGAGCGTCGGGAAGTGCTCCACGAAGCCAATTGTTGTCATCGCCCAGTACGACCACTTTTCATATCTAAGGAATGGGATGCATAACAAAATCGTCAACGCTGTTGCTGTAGCGAGATATCCAGCGCCCTCTGTGCGCATCATACCCAAGTACAGTATCTGATATTTCAGCTCAACATCTTTCCAGGACGTCTCGATTACATCGGAGTGAAAAGGGAAAAATTCAGGTCGGAACTCAAACAACAATCCGATAACCAGCAGAACTACAATATTGGTAATGTAAATGAGCAGTGCAAATTTAAGCTGGGGATTCATTGGAGTATCACTCTCTCATTACGCTGCCAGCAGCGGCGGCAGCACCGCGTAGCGGCTATGACGTCTCAGCGTAGCGGCTGCTAAGGATTGTTAGGTTGCATTCGTGCGCAATACCATTTGTGGCCGAACACGCGTGGGTTGACTCGCTATTGGCGCGAGAACTTCAGCAACGCGAACCGCACCACGGGATGTGTAGAAACCCTCGGCATTTGGATCAGCATCAATGTGTATCTCACTTGCTCCCAGACTCGACGCGATTTGCAACGCATGCTGAAGCATCGTTTTACCAACGCCCTTACCGATAAAACTAGGCTTTACCCAAAAATGCTCAAGATCGATCTCGTTTTCATCCGATTTCAGCTGAAAAAGGCCTGCTAGATCGCAGCCCATTTGAACCGCAAAGGTCAATTGCTCGGCAATAGAGGATTCAGAAATCTGCAATTCGGCCTCCCACTTTGCAAGATCCGATGCGGAGTAACCCCAGTAGGATTTGGCTTCTCTGGCAATTTCAGAGAGCTCTTCAGACTCACTGATCTTCGCGTTTCGTAACTGCACTCGGAACCTATCGCTCGCCGCAGCGAAAACTGGGCTTGAGCTGTGAAGCATCGTCCCGGTTTTCCGGCTGACCGCGCTTGTTACGAGTTTTTACGCTGATCATTTCATTCCTGCGCCGACGGTGGCCCGAACCGGAATACCTTCAGAACTAAAACCTTCTAGGCAGAACACATTTACACCATAGTAATCAGGTGTAACTCGTTTTCTGTGAAATGGATAGATACCGCAAGTCTTACAAAAATAGTGCTCGGCAGTATTTGTATGAAACTGATAAGTAGCTAGATTTTCTTTGCCGGAGACAATTCTCATGGAGGTTTCATGAACTCTAATCATAAGCGCATTTTTCTTTACGCAGATAGAACAATCACATGTAGTCAATTCGGGAAAGTCACTCTCGATTTCGAATTGGACAGCATTACAGTGACAAGACCCTTTATGCATTTCCATTTGCTCTCCATTTTACGAAACATAACTTTTTAAGCAGCGGGCGCCCGAAGGGAGCGTACTGCTCGCACTTGTTATGCGGCATACGCCTACAAGTTGATTCCCTTTCAGTTAGTGGAATGATCTTGGTCTACCAATCGAAACGAGTAAAAAAATGCGAGTGATACAAGAGTACAAACAATTAGAAAAACAATATGTGCCATCGTTGTGCTCTGAGACCAGTAAGGAATGGGAATTCTGCTTGGGTCAATTTCGAGGAGCTTTGTATAATGAAGCGTACCAACAGCATGGGCTGTGTACGTGGAAAGCATGGTAAATGCCATTCCAAGAACGTATAGGAGATTCAACAGCGCAACCTGTGATCTAGAGAGCTTAGCGGCCGCATAGTACGCGACGATGATATAGCCCGACATAAATGTAAAAGCGGCCAAACCACCGTTACCCACAAGCTCCGCTTGCGCTTGAACTAGTGCTACTTGCGCGCGGATTCCTTGGGCCGTTTCAAGTGCCAGTATGGCGCTCTCGTATTCCGTCACCGCCCTGCTCCGTAAGATAAGAATCTAGTCATTTTGTGCCATACCGCTGGCGAACTGAATACACAGAGCTGACGCATAACGCCGCGAGCTGCGGTGGCAAAAGCGCGCAGCGGTTTTGCCATCCGGCCCCAAAAGGGCGAACAGCCTTGTCTGGTTATGTGTCTTCACGGCAGGGCTCAGGGGTCAACTTTTCAGGTGTAGCGCGACAGGACCATACAAAACCCTCACCCTCTGCGTGCGGAGTAAAGATCATCTCATAACCAAGTTCTTCAGACTTGAGGACATGAGCGCCGTCTGATCGGATGTCCGAGCTAATGGATTCGTGACTGCAAGCAGATTCCAGTTTGAACACTTTGTACTTCGCTAGGGCAGTTTCAATGGAGTCGCGAGCCTCTATGTGGCAGGCGATAGCGAAAAGCGCGAACTCGCTTTCAGGGGTCAGCTCAGCATAGTCAGGCACGGAAAGAGCTGCGAGGACGAGCGCCAGAATAACAGTGGCAATCGCTGCGGATTTCTTCATAACTAAAGGGACACATAACGCCGCCAGCATGGGCGGCAAACCGCAGGTTTGACGTCCAACGAAGCGGCTTGCCTGGCCTTGTAATTAGGCATCCGCTCGCCACTGCTCTTTGGTAACTCGGTAGAGCACATGTTGGTGAAGATCACTCACCACGGGGACAGATGGATGACCAAAGTTCTTACAAGTGTCTGACATACCGATGCGGAGCATTACTGCCTGAGATCTGACATTTGTGGTAGATGTGAAAGACACGACTTCCGCAATTCCTAGCTCATCAAACGCAAACTCCAGCGCGCGTGTCGCTGCTTCCGTTGCGTACCCATTGCCCCAGCTTTGCTTGGATAGACGCCAGCCTACTTCAATAGCTGAATCAAACGGCAATAACTCCGGTGTTTGACTAAGCCCCGTGAAACCCAAAAAAGTACCGTGCTGCTTTTCTTCAAGGGCCCAAAGCCCCCACCCTCGCTCGGCAATCGATTTACTAATCCTTGACGCGAGTGAATCACTCTCAGAACGGGTCAAGGTGCTGGGAAAGTACTCCATTACCTCCGGGCATGCATTCATCTCTGCAAAAGCCGGATGGTCCGACGGACTCCATTGCCTTAGCAGAAGACGCTTTGTCTCTAGTTCATGGATTGCAGGCATGCGACGACATCTCCAATGCCTAGTAACGCTTACGGCTGCGGGCGACTGGACGGCCGCGAAGCGGACGGTAAGGAGTCCGGCGACCGAAGGGAGCGTACAGCCCGTAATTGTTATGTGGCTTACGTTCCATTGCTATTCTTTGACCGAACTGTAAATGCAAACCAGATAGTAGCTGTATAAACAAAGACAAGAATTGCTGCGCCTAAATAAGCCCATGCATAGTCGGCCGCGTCACTACCTGAAACAGATACTTCCGCCTCCCTGAGCCTCCTCGCGAGATACATAGCGGCTTCTGCGTTTCCGCGAAGCGCTAACGATACAAATAGGTATGCCAGTGAATAGAGCGTTGTCGCGATACCGAACTGCAATTTGGACAGTTTCATGTTTGCGACAAAGACTGAAACGAGGTATGCGGTAACGAGAGTTAGAAAAATCGAAATCGCCGTATAAAGGTTGTCAATAGTAGAAGTTAGGAGTTCTCCTAGACTAAGTTCTAAAACATTGATTTCAAACTCAGACACGTTGAACCTCCGCTCCGATGTCGGCCACCTAACGCTTCAAGCTGGGGCGGCAAACCGCGCAGCGGTTTGACCGTCCCGGCGCGAAGCGCCCTTGCAGCCTTGACTTGTTAGGTGTCATCGCTTGCTTGCCCTCCAAGACGAGGACTAACTATGAGAGCCACCGCAAGTGTTGTTGCGCCTATAACCACCATTGATCGAATTACTCGCATCAATGCTATGTTTTTGGCCCCAAAATCAGAGCCCATTTCACGGAGTTGTTGGATATGTATACCTATCGCGTAAAGCTCATTGTCATAGCGGAGGTAGAACAACACACAGATCAATACATACAAAAATGCGATCATGTATCTTACTTTCGAATTCAATCTGTAGCCTGCAGTATAAGCGGCCACTACCAGTGCAATGGTCACCGCCATCCAAGATTCGAACTGCGCTTCGGCGCTGGCGGCGCTAATGTAGATTATTTCGATCAGCTGACTTTCGGTCATGACTTCAGACACCTAACGCCGCTAGCATGGGCGGCAAACCGCGGGTTTGACGTCCAACGAAGTGGCTTGCCTGGCCCTGTTATGCGTCTTCATCACTACACGCAAACCGTTGAACTTCGTCGATGACGTTGATCGATGAGATTTTCCATACGGATGAGTCCTTGCCCAAAGTGTAAAGTGCTGCGCCGGGGCGCCTAGTACCGTCCTCAAAGACTCGGGAATACGAAACGCTGACTAAAGCGAAGTCTTTTCTGAGCTTACACTGCAGAGTTTCGCCTACCTCGCTTCGAACCCAACCTGCCTCCCTAAGTCCTAGACGCAAACGTTGAAACTGCTGCGCCAAAGCCGATCTAGAAAGGTGAATAGGAGGTTGCTCGCCAGGGTTGAGAACCATTTCCGAAAGCCAGTATTCGGCGCTAACCTCTTCCATATCTAACCCACCGTTAAACGCGACTAGATAGGCTGAGACTCGCTCGGCTGGTGATTCGCCCGCGAACATGGGCCCCACGTAAAGCAGGAAAATGGCGGTGGCGATACTTCTTAGAGACGCATAACGCTCACAGCTGGAGCGCCGAAAGCGCGCAGCGGTTGCGGTGTCCCAGCAGCCTCTACTTGTTAGGGGGATCACTCGGGCTGCTCCAATTGGTTACTCAACAAAGCAACGAAATCTGGCTCATAGCGTGTATTTTCGAGTACCCACCAGTCCCGAATTCCTGGCTGTTCTAACAAGACATCCAAATTATAGAAGTGTATCGGATTCTCTACTTGTGTACCGGTGGCAGTAGTATTTTCGATTGTTGCTTGTATGGTGTGAAATATCTGCTGAAGAATGAGATAGAATCTAATGCTCTCTGCAGGGCTGAGCGAACCCAGCTCTCGACTACCTCGCAAATAAATATCCGCCATCTCTGGATCAGAAATTAGAAGACTCCTGAACTGCGAAAAGGAATCTACAGATCTTGCATATGTGTCCGTCCTGGCAATATCGCTTGCGATCTTAACCTGGGCGGTATTCTGCCGAATTTGAATCGCAAGGTAGATCAGTGTGATAAGGACCGCTATACCACCAACGAAATCTCCCAAGTTTCCCAGAGTATCTAGCATATCAATCCTCCTAACGCTTTAGGCAGCAGTTTGGACGTCCGGCGACCGAAGGGAGCGAACTGCCCTAACTTGTTAAGTGTCGCCACGTTCACTCTTAGAAATTACGTTGGATTCAAAGTACTCAACAAAACTAGCGCCAAGCGAAGGTTTGTAGAGTGACCAACTCTCTTGGAAATACAACAGATCCAATATGGAGCTAGCTCCAAAGTCTCGGATAGAGTACTCCTTCAGAGTCCCTTCCCGAACTTCACGGTATATCTGTTCGTAAATGTTAAGCACCGAAACTATATACATATCTATAGCCACGCACTCATCGTTACTGAGACCGGACCGGTCAACTCCTTGATGGTAGAGCTTGAACTGGGCGCTTCGAAAAACAGGGTCGGTGGCAAAGGCAGCATTCAACGAATTGAGATCGCTGTTAGGTACGCGCCACGCTTCGGCGCGCGCTAATCGGTTGCTTACTGCGACTTGTGTCGCGAGGTATACCAGCGATACGACTACTGCGATCGCGCCGACTACTTCGCTCGTGGCGGCAATTGCTTCCCAGTTCACGACTATGCCTCCAGACACCTAACAGCTACTTAACTGTGCCAAGTGATTTAACAGTCCGCCGAATACTTCCACGTGCTCACCTCGCAACCATAGTTTTCTTCAAGTAAATCAGCCTATGGCCGACGCAACACTTTAGCAAGCGCTGTTCAACGTGCCGATTCTTTATTGAGATTCATCAAATTCAACCACTTCGCGTGTTCCATAAAAAATAATATAATCAACGACTTACCGTAAAATTTAACTCACTATTTCGCGCGTGGCCGCTGAAAAACGGTCTTCCATAGTCGTCAATGCGAACTATACTGTATGAATGTACAGTGATTTTAAGCCATCAATGGACGACATTCGTCCCTCAGTGCCACAGCAGCCGGTCCGCTTCATGGATCAGCTTCGACGCCATATGCGTGACTCAGGCTACGCCTGGAAAACCGAAAAAACCTACATACATTGGATCCGTAGATTTATCGTTTTTCATAACAAAAAACACCCTCAGCAGCTGTCAGCGACACATGTTGAGCAATATCTGAGCTACTTGGGTAACGAGCGGCAGTGTTCGCCCGCTACTCAGCGTATAGCGCTTAATGCTTTGGTCTATCTGTTCGTCAAGTTCATGGGGATCAAGCTTGAACTTTTGAATTATCGAAAGGCTAACCCTAAACGCCGCCTTCCCGTTGTACTCACCCATCATGAGGTGAGCCAGATATTAGAGCAGCTGACAGGCAATTATCGATTGATGGTCGAGCTGCTATATGGCAGCGGCATACGCTTAAATGAACTACTAAATCTGCGTATCAAAGATCTCGATTTTGAACTAAACACCATCACGGTTCGGTCGGGCAAAGGTGACAAGGATCGGGTAACCCTGCTGCCGCTCTCGCTAAAAACGGTGTTGAAGGCGCAAATACAGCAGGTGGAAAAGCTTCACCAGCGAGACATCGAGGATGGCTTTGGCGAGGTTTACATGCCCTACGCGCTTGCACGTAAATATCCGTCAGCCGCAAAAGAGCTGGCGTGGCAATTTGTGTTTCCCGCAACACGCATCGGCGCAGACCCGCGCTCAGGAGTACTAAGGCGACATCACTTACATGAGTCCTGCCTGCGCAAAGCAGTTGGCAAAGCACGAACAAAAAGCGGCATCACTAAGCTGGTCCGTTGCCACACTTTTCGCCACAGTTTTGCCACTCGGCTCCTGCAACAAGGCTACGACCTTCGCACTATTCAAAAACTACTGGGGCATTCTGATGTAAAGACAACAGAAATCTATACACATGTTCTCGGTAGGGGCGCGATGGGTGTAATCAGTCCTATAGATAGCCCGTAGCCTGTGGCTGTGCGCTTCACTACATCTTCTCTTCCCTTGATCTATCGCAAAGCCCCAGCGCTCTATTTTTCCTACCATCGTCTCACTGATTAGAGCTTCTCAAGATGAGGAATAACGCGTGACGACTTTGGGATACAAACGCATGGCGGGCACATCTGCGGTGTTTTTAAGAGAAGACTACAACGGAGCGTCGCCGGTAGAGCGTGACGGCATGCTGTGGCAGGCCGAAGAGCTTCATCTCAACGAGTTGCCCGCAACGCTCAAACCCCTAGAACCTATGGCCAATGCCTTAGCGCTGGAGGGACTAGAAGACTACGACCCCGCGACCCACGGTGATTTGCGGCCGGTGACTTCCATCGGCAAACGCTTTGTTTATCTGGAGCCGATTCGTGGCTGGGTGCAGTTGGACGATGCCACTGCCTAAGCCGCGCGCCGTGACTAACAACGCCTGGACCTAAAACCCCGCGCAGGTCGCGTCCAAAGGCCGCCAGCTGTCTGGCACGGGATTGTTTTTACAAATGAGCGTCAGTGCTTTCTCGCGATTTTGCGCATTGCGCGTTGCCACGGTTTCTCGCATGACTTGCATGGCAGGTTCGTCAAACAGGCCACTTAATATGGGCTCTCGCAATTGCGTAGGATCCCTCATCCCGTTAAAGACGGACAGTTGCAATTCTGCAATGGCGCCCTTGCGATCATTGTGTAGTGCCGCGATCAGCCCCTGTCCCCACTGCCAGCCGGCATTGTTCTGGATCAGCTCGCCGGAAGCGCTCTCATGCGCGTCCAGCGCGCTCAAATAGGGCTCTGCAGCTTCATATTCGCCCAACTGCCGGAGAGAGTACACAAACTGCGCTGTGGGTAAGTTCCCGCCCCAGCTGAACACAATCTCCCCAAACACCGAAGGAACCAGCGTCGTTTGCCAAATAGCAACGGCCTCTTGATAACGCCCCTGATAATAGAGCGCACTGCCCAGGCCACTCCTTAACTCCAGATCTCCTGGATTCAGAGCAAGCGCTTCGCGCAGGCTACCCTCAGCTTTATCGAACTGACCTGCAAACAACCACACCCAGGGTTGAGCCTCTCGTGCGACCCGTAAGCCCTCATCAATAAGTCCCAGTTCACTGTAAAGAAATGACAACAGCAGATTGCTGAACAAGTCTGAAGCATCCGCTGCATAGGCAAGTAAAAACTGTTCCAGAGCAAGATCAACCTCACCCTGAGCCACGTACACTCGAGCTAGAGCAAGATGGCTGGCCCAGGGTGATTGCGCAGCAAGGGACTTCGCCACGATTGTGGCACGCTCCGGCTCCGTAAATCTCAGCGTGGTCACCGCATTGAGCCGTCCAACAACGCTTAAAGGATCAAGATCAAGCAACTCCTCGCGAGCCGCGAAAGACTCTGCGTAACGACCCAGATCACCAAGCGCATTTACACGCCAGGTGAGTGCGTCGGCGTAGTTAGGACGAATCGCCAACGCGCTCTCGGCATATTCCAGGGCGCGCTCGGCATCATTTTGGACCGCCGCCATTATCGACCGCGCAGCCCAAAGCTCCGCAAAATCATCATCAAGCGCCGCAGCCGCTGCGATTTGCTCTCCGGCGCGCTGCTTTACTTCGTCCGCGCTTAGATCGCCATAAGCACCCGCCGAAGACTGCAGCAGCGCAATACCAATGGCCAACTGGGCCCGAGCCGGCGCAAAGTTTGCGTCTAGGCGCACAGAGCGCTCCAGCTCCCGCACCCCTGCGGTGATCGCCTGATTGCCTCGCTGATTGATCAAACCCCGACCCTTCAAATACGCTTCGTAGGCTGGGGTATTGGCCGTCTCACGACTGAGCAGAGCTCGCCCATCATCGTTGAGTGCCAGCTCGGCTTTTAGCGCCTCTGCGATGGCCAGAGAAATCTCGTCCTGAATAGCAAACACATCTTCGAGCTCGCGATCGTAGGTCTTGGACCACAGGTGATAGCCGCTCTGCGCCTCGATAAGCTGCGCAGTAATACGCAGTCGAGTACCCGCTTTGCGCACGGACCCCTCGAGCACGTGGTTAACCTTAAGCACCTCGGCAATCTCACTGATATCGCGATTGTCGCCTTTAAACTGAAAAGACGAGGTGCGCGCCGCTACCCGCAGCGCAGGAATTTGGGCAAGCACGTTGAGTAGCTCTTCGGAGACGCCGTCAGAGAAGTACTCCTGTTCAGGATCTGACGAAAGGTTTACGAAGGGCAACACCGCGACGGACTTACTGGCGACATCGTTAGTGGTACTGCTTGTGTTGCTTTTGTCGGCGGCTGCGAGTTGCTCCCGCAGCCGCGCCATGCCGGGTGAATCGTCTTCAGCCTTGACGCTTTCTATGGCAGTCGATTCGTCCGGCGGTGATTCATTAGGCCGTTTTCCGTTCCAGAACAGGTAAGCGACCGCGGCTACCAACACCAGAATAATCAGGGTATCGAGCTTGCGTCGTGTTTGATGAACCACCGAGGTACCGTTAGCAATCTCGGATTCGCGCTTAATTCCTTCCGGCGTAAGCTCGAATACCCAGGCAAACAGCAGGGTCGGAACAAGTCCAACCACAAGCAAATACAACAGGGCTTGCATCACCCAGGGCGGCGCTTCGATGTTCTGCATGACCACATCAGTCACCTGCAGTAGGAGCCACGCGGTCACTGTATAGGCAATACCCATACGAACCACGTTGCGACGATGTAGCTCCCCAACAAAACTCATTTAATGCCCCTGTTTATGCGGCTTCGACGGTAGCAAATGCCTGCAGGTGCCGCCAGCGGAATGCGAAGCTTTCAACAAGTGATTTTGAACTCAGATTGTTGTGATTTCGGCTCTAAATGTCGGGACACCGGTTCCACGCAGATCCATGGACAAGAGCGACGTGCACAGCGAAAGCGAGACCAGAAACATCACCCAAAAAGGGCGCTTACAATTCCCTAGGGTGCCCAGTACACGTTTACCGGTAGGTAATCCTGAGTCATCAGGGCCGCAATCGGGAGAATCTCAGGGGCTGCCTCCAGATCCGCAGTTCTAAGGAGTGCCTGTTTTTCTTCACCGACGATGTGCAGTATCAGTTGTCGCGAATTTAAAATTCGCGACAAGGTCATGCTTATTCGCGCATGGGGAGCAACGGGTGGGTCCACTGCAATAAGCGTATCCTCATTGGCTAAGTCCAAACCAGCTTCTAGTGCGTCGCTGTCGGGGAACAGCGACGCAAAATGTCCGTCTCCCCCCATGCCCAGAATCATCACATCTACGGTACCCAGCTCTGCAATGTGGTCGCTCATGAGTGCTGCCGCTGTTCGAGGGTGAGCGTCGTCGTTAACCAAAGGAATAAAACGAGCGACGCTGGCGGGGCCCTGCAACAAATTCTCTCGCACGAGGCGATCATTGCTGTCTTCGTGATGGGGCGGTACCCAGCGGTCATCTGCCAACGTCACGGTAACTCTGGACCAGTCAATGGCCTTACGCGACAGCATTTGGAAAAAGCCTTTGGGGGTGCTGCCGCCCGACACCACGAGGGTCGCTTTACCACGAAGCTCTATCCCCTCAATCAGTTGACGCTCAACATCTTTGCTCATTTGCGCGTCGAGGTCGTTACGACTTGCGAAGTTGAAAAACTGAGATTTAGACATGCCAGCTCCTTCCGTCTTTTTCAATGAGTAGTTCGCCCTTAGTGGGCCCCCAAGATCCAGCCTGATAGCGCTGCAAAGTTGGAGCACGAACCTGCCAGGCATCGATTAGCTCATCACACCAGCGCCAGGACTCCTCGATTTCTTCGCGCCCCACAAACAGTGATTGGTCCCCGTTGATTGCATCAAGGAGAAGTCGCTCATAGGCATCCGGAATACGATCGAGTTCGGCGGAGCCGAGGAAGTCCAGATTGAGGTGTTTCGTCACGAGCCCCATCTTGTTCCGCAAACTGTGCTGTTTAGAGACCATCTGCATTTCTATGCCTTCATTCGGCTGCAATCTTATGACGAGACGATTCGGTACATCCTCACTACCTGCTTCCGCAAAGATATTGTGCGGGAGTGCTTTGTAGGTAATCACGATCTCCGTAAGCTTTTCAGGCATACGCTTGCCAGTCCGCAGATAAAATGGAACGCCTGCCCATCGCCAGTTATCAATCAGGGCTTTTAATGCAACGTAGGTTTCCGTCTGGCTGTCTTCGGTAGGGCAATCTTCTTCTTCGAGGTATCCCGGCACTGCTTCTCCGCGTAACCATCCGGCCGCGTATTGGCCACGAACGGCATGGTCCCGAACGTTACTTTCGTTAATCGGCCGCAGCGCGCGAACGATTTTCACTTTCTCATCGCGAATGCCCTCGGCGGTCATCGAGTTGGGTGGCTCCATAGCGACAAGACAGAGTAGTTGCATAAGATGGTTCTGCACCATGTCTCTGAGCTGCCCAACGCCGTCGTAATAGGACCAGCGGCCTTCTATGCCGATAGGCTCGGCAACAGTAATCTGCACATGATCCACACAACCTTGATCCCACTGTGTGTTGATAAAACGATTGCCGAAGCGCATCACCAAAAGGTTTTGGACTGTTTCTTTGCCCAGATAATGATCAACACGATAGATAGAGTCTTCTTCAAAAAACTCGCCCACGGTGTCGTTAACCGCCCGGCAACTTTCCAGATCGTGCCCAATGGGTTTCTCAAGCAGTAAGCGACGGTCACCTTTGAGGCACCCCGTTGCACCAAGATGTTCACAGATCGGACCGAACAATGACGGGGGCGTTGCGAGATAAAACAGCGCCGGATTTTCAGGTGAGAGCAGCTCGCTTAGGGTGACAAAGCCGTCAGAAGTACTGAAATCAATACGGTGATACACAAACCGCGCGGCATAGCTTGTCCACTGTTCCTCAGACCAGTGGCTATCGTCTACATACTTGCGCACTCGGACTTTTACATCGTTAAGGAAGGCCTCTACGGAAATATCTTCCCGGGCAAGAGCATGTATACGGAGGTCTGCCGGCAACAACTCAACATTGTCCAGATGATAGAGCGCTGGAAAAAGCTTGCGTGCCGACAGGTCGCCCCTGGCGCCAAATATCAAAAGATCCATTCCTACATCCTCTTTAGAACGGGAGAAGCCGTTCACTTTTTGGCTCCGAGTACTGACGCGCGGGGCGCTGCATCGCTCGCTACCGCGGTCACGCCATTTCGGCCTAGTTTCAGAAAGGAATTACTCAGAGTGTGCTCGGTGCGGAGATCGATCGCCGTGATAACCTCGCGCGTTGCTTCGCTCATTACGGGCTGACGGCTCGCCCTGCGCAAGAGGCGGTAGAGCTGGGAGACATCGCGAGCAACCCGAGGCTTGATCAGCTTCGTTGCATGATTTAAATCGCAATTAGCGTGCGCGAGCCCTGCCAACAGCTGGGAAAAACCTTTACCGTAATGTGTCATCAGGAGTGTCTGCTTTGGAGAAATTTGAGAGCGCCAAAAAGGCCTGGGTCGTTACGGACGACGATTCGTGTAGGGATGTCTTCCAGATATTCTCGGAATCGTCCTTTGGCAAGGAAACGCTCTCGAAAATCGCTGCCACGTAAAAATTCGAGAATACGTGGGGCGATGCCTCCGGCGACGTAAACACCCCCTAGAGACCCAAAAGTCAGCGCTAGATTACCCGCCACGCTGCCAAGCACACGACAGAACACAGCGAGCGCTTCAACGGCAACGGGATCATCGCCCACTAATGCTGAAGCGCTGATATCCGCAGGTGTGGCGTGGCGCTGTGGCTCCCCATGAAGTTGAGTTAATGCCCAGTAGATATTTTGTAGCCCAGTACCCGAAAGTAGACGCTCCGCCGATACGCGAGAATAACGGCTTAACAGTAGGCGCATAATCTCAGTTTCTTCTTTCCCTACCGGTGCAAAGTCGACATGCCCGCCCTCGCCGGGTAACACGTTTACTCCGGTCGTAGTCGGTAAAACGCCACAGACTCCCAGCCCGGTGCCCGGGCCGAGTACCGTAAGAGCTTTATCGGGCCGCGACTCACCGCCACCGATTTGCTCCCAATCGTTCACCGCAAAACTTGCGGCGGCATAGCCGATAGCCTCAAAGTCATTAATGATCTTAAGGCGCGGTATTTCCAGACTAAAGCCAAGATTCTCACGATCGATAACCCAGTCGCTGTTCGTAAAGGTCACATGCTCGCGGTCAGTTGGACAAGCTACGGCTAAACAACCGTCTACGGGCCGTTTTTCCCAGTCACCTGAATCCTCAACGAAGGAAAGATACATCTGTAAGGCGGACATAAACGTCGGGTGATCCAATACCGAAACCGTTAAGGGAATGTGAATCTCACCGCTACCGACATCGCCGAGGGCAAAGCGTGCATTGGTTCCACCAATGTCAGCCAACAAATGCCAAGGTTTGGCCACCATTAGAACTCCTCGCCAAATATAACCGTCGCGCCGGCCTCAGGTGTTGTGACCACTTGTCTGAATACGCTAAACAACTCACGACCGACGCCGTGTTCACTGCCCGTGGGAGCGATTGCCATGGGTCGCTCGTGAAGATTTTCATGGTCGCAGCGCAACGTGCCTGTCAGTGCATCCAAGGTCAGTATGTCACCATCCTTCAGTCTCGCCAGAGGGCCGCCCATAGCTGCCTCTGGAGTCACATGAATCGCCGCCGGCACCTTGCCGGAAGCCCCCGACATTCGACCGTCCGTCACCAATGCAACCGCAAAGCCCTTATCCTGTAAGGAGCCAAGTAAAGGCGTAAGCTTGTGAAGCTCAGGCATACCATTTGCCTTGGGGCCCTGAAAGCGAACGACCACGATACAGTCCCGCTCCAACTCGCCATTTTCGAACTTTTCAATGAGCGCTCCTTGGTTATCAATTACGACAGCGGGGGCTGTGACCTTGCGATGTTCGGGCTTTACGGCAGACACCTTAATAACGGCACGACCTAGATTGCCTTTGAGCAATCGCAGGCCACCTTCCGGAGAAAATGGGGTTTCAACCGTAGTTAACACGTCCGTATCCAGGCTTCTTTCAGCCGCAGATCGCCATGCCAGCTGTTTGCCATCTAGATAGGGTTCTTGCGTATAGTCCTTGAAGCAATTACCCCAGACAGTTCTGGCGTCCCCATGAAACATGCCCGCATTTAACAACTCGCGAAAGAGAAGCCCAGTCCCCCCCGCCGCGTGAAAATGATTAATGTCCGCTTGTCCGTTCGGGTACACCCGGGCGAGAAGGGGAACCACTGACGACAGCTCCGCAAAGTCATTCCAGTTAACAATCAGGCCTGCAGCACGCGCCATGGCTATCAAATGAATCGTGTGATTAGTCGACCCTCCCGATGCAAGCAGCGCGACGATGGCGTTGACGAAGGATCGCGCATCGATGACCTCTGCGAGGGGGCGCGGATCACGGCCCTGTGCCGTTATGCGGGTAATCAGCTCGGAGGCCTCTTGCGTAAGCGCCTCTCGAAGGGCCGTCCCCGGGTTAACAAAAGAACCCCCGGGCAGCTGTAATCCCATGGCCTCCATTACCATCTGATTGGTGTTGGCGGTGCCATAAAAAGTACAGGTACCCGCGCTATGATAGGAGGCTGATTCCGCCTCGAGGAGATCCTCGCGACCGACTTTACCTTCTGCAAACAGCTGCCTTACTCGAGCCTTTTCGGCGTTGGGAAGCCCGGATGGCATGGGCCCCGCGGGAATAAACACTGCGGGCAAGTGGCCGAAACGCAAAACACCCATGATTAGCCCGGGCACGATCTTGTCGCAAATACCTAGACACACAATGCCGTCAAACATGTGGTGCGACAGTGCGATTCCCGTAGACTGCGCAATGTTATCGCGACTAAAAAGCGACAGCTCCATACCGATCTGGCCCTGCGTCACCCCATCACACATTGCGGGTACGCCCCCCGCGACCTGAGCCGTGCTTCCCACAGCTCGGACGTAGGATTTGATTTTTTCCGGATATTCGGCGTAAGGCTGATGAGCAGAAAGCATGTCATTGTATGAAGTGACGATGCCAATGTTTGAGGATTCCATCAGTCGAATACGACTTTTGTCCTCATCGCCACAGGCCGCGAAGCCATGGGCTAAGTTACCGCAGGATAGCTGCCCGCGCTGGGGGCGCATATCACGGCTCCGCGCCATGAGGTCCAGATAGTCCTCCCTTGTTCCACGACTGCGCTCTTCAATGTCCTGAGTAACCTTCGCGACGGTGCTATTGAGTTCAATCATTTTTTCTCTCTTTAGGAGTGGCCTCTGAGGCGGCCCCTTTGACACATACTTGCGGCTATTCCCGCTGTTTTCATCTTGAAGTCTTGCTGCGTATCGTTTTTTGGATCGTGACGGAGACGCGTAAGCAGCTGAGCTTGTCGTGTGTTTAGAGCTATCGGATGTATGTGTTCAAGCTAATGGACCAATGGATTTCGCGTATCCGCTCCAAACGTTCGAGTACGCTGTGCACCCCATAGTCTTACTACATTCCGGTTGTACGCGGTTTGTAAAGCCGCACGAAGTCCACCTCAAGACGCTGGGGGAAAACACTGTTATCGACCGGGCCTCCAGCCCGTCCCCAGTCGCCACCGACTGCCAGATTCAGAATGACATGAAAGGCGTGATCAAAGGGCCATTGCCCAAACCCTTCTCCGTCGTTGACGTAGGTGAAATAGCGCTGACTATCTACGTACATCCCTAAAGCGCTCGGTCCCCACACTAGGCTGTAGGTATGGAATTCTTCGCCCAGGTCGGGCAGAAGAATTGACTGCCCTATCTGATTACCCAATTTAAAGTAGTAATCCCTAGTATGGACTGTGCCATGAACAATGCCTGGCTCGTGTCCCACATGTTCCATGAGATCGATCTCGCCGGAGTTTGGCCAGGCATCACAGCGAGCGTTGTCGTTAACTTCAGCGTCTTGAGCGCTACACTTTGTTGCGTAGCGATAGGGGTCAGTGGGAAAGAGCCACAATGCAGGCCACAGCCCTTGTCCCTCAGGTACCCTTGCGCGTATATCGACGCGGCCATAGGTTAGGTCTTGTTGTGCCGCGGAGTGAATTCGCGCAGACGAATACTTGGGGGTCCTATCGCCCTCGTGGTGTGCCTCCATGACCAGCACGCCATTTTCTAGTCGTAGGTTCTTGGCTTCTTGAGTGTAAGTCTGGTCCTCATTGTTGACGTGTGCTGGATCCCAGAGCTCCGGTGTCCAAACCTCCGTATCCAGCTTAGGGCCAAGAAACTCATCAGACCAAGTGATCTGCCAGTCACCTACCGCAAAGCTTGAGGCTCGTACCGCAAACCCACTCAGTACGGCATTACTTGAAGGTGAAGCTAACTCAATATCGATCGTCCCGTCTGTAACTTCGATATCTGCGATTGTGCGCGTTACCGCAACGTCGGTGGCAGAGCCTGCAACTTGATATACGTTGAAGCTTTTAAGAACCGTAGCCCCTTCTATTAGCACATCAAAAATCCGATCAGAGCCTTGCTCCTCGGACGCTTCATTAAAGAACAGCGCAACACTGTAGATGCCATTTGGGATAGGGCGGGAATAGCGCTGATGGCCCTCTCGAAAACTTTGGTAGAGCGAGGGATTTTGGGTTCGTAGGATCTGATTACTCTGGGCGCAAGGCGCACCGCCTTGAGAGCAATCGTCAGCAAGAAAGACTTCTCCTGCTCGAGATTCAAAGTGCGCACCACCCACATTCAGCGCCCATACTGTTTGTTCCGAAAAACCTGTCTCTGGAAGAGCTGGCAACTGTTCTTTACTCGCATAGCCGCTGGCGCTGGCGCTGGCTGCGATGACTAAAAACATACGGCAGATCCAGCCCCACGCTAGCGATAAAGGCGGTCCATAAAGAAAGCTCAGCCAGCGCTGTCTCTGCCGCCGGCATCCGACTCCAGTATGCCGATAAGAACGCTGGGAAAAGGTAATTGTTTGGTCCACGGTGCCTTCGCTGCCACAGGTAACTCTTTGCGTTTGCACGTTCGCACAGCTTTGCGTTTCTTCATAGATCTGCTGCGATAAGAGGGGCTTTCGCGGCGCTCGGCCGGACTTACGCCAGAAGATGCTGGATTGCCGCCCTGTAATTTCGGCTGACTTTCAATCGCGTGTCCTCATCAAGATGCAGTAGACATTCCCCTTTGCTCAGGGGGGTAATCTTCACAATTCGATTCAGATTCACCAAAGTAGAGCGATGAATTCGAGCAAAGGGTCCGAGCGCTAGGCGTTCTGAAAGCTGCTTCATCGTACATCGTAATATGTGAGTCTCTCCCCCCGAATGAACGCACATGTAATCTCCTGCTGCATCGACCCAATCGATTTCGTCTAGCTCAAGAAGCTTTACTTTGTCGCCCTGACGTACGGGTAAACGACCGACGGCGTGAGAGTAACTATCGAGGGCATCTTGAACTGATCGGGCGCCTTTAGCCTCCTGCTGTCCAGCAGCTGTGATGGCTCGCAATAACCTTGCTTTTGAAGCGTCAAGAAGACGCTCCCGGGCTCTCCGCAACCCTCTTTGTAGTCGCTCTTCGTCAATGGGTTTTAAGATGTAGTCGATCGCATTCTTATCAAAAGCTTCCACTGCGTATTGATTAAAAGCGGTGACGAAAATGATTAAGGGCATGTAATCATCTGCTTGTAAGGCCTCCACGACTGAAAAGCCGTCTTTGCCCGGCATCTCTATATCGAGTAACACCAAATCCGGTCTGTGGCTGGCGATAGCCGCCACCGCCTGACGCCCATCAGAAGCAGAAGCGACAACTTCGACTTCTGGGCTGGTCTTCAGAAGTTCTATCAAGAGTTCCACTGCCAAGGGCTCGTCGTCTACCACTAACACGCGCATTATCAATTCACCGTTTCGATACGTTGCAAGGGCACTCGCACACCCGCTCGAACCCCGCCCTCTGGCAGTCGGTGCAGGGTCAGATCGTAATCTTGCGAGTAACAGACTTCGAGGCGTTGGCGGATATTGCTGAGCCCGACACCCGGCTCACCGATAGCCTCCCGAGCCTTCATTTCTGCTCCCGAGTCAACGACATCAATGCACAGATGCGTTGCATCAGAGTAGGCGTCCACATGTAGTGTGCCCCCTTTTGCAGATCTTGCGACACCATATTTGATCGCATTCTCTACTAACGGCTGCAGTAGCATGCTGGGAAGTTGCTGGCTCCGCACATCCTGGGAGACATTTATCGTGACCACAAGTCGGTCACCAAAGCGAATCTTCTCGATCTCCAGGTACAGCTTTATCGCTGCTATTTCGTCTTCAACAGAAACAAATTCTCCCGAATTAGTGTAGAGAGAGTAGCGAAGAAACTCACTGAGCGCGGAAATCATTCCCGTCGCGTGTGCATTTCGCCGTGTTGCCACAAGACTCTGCACGGCATTGAGCGTATTGAACAAAAAATGCGGGTTTAGCTGGTAGCGAAGCATTGCAAGCTGCGCATCCCGGGCCAACGTTTCGGCACGGGCAGCTCGACTCGCCTCTAGGTTTTTGGCGGACTCCATTTGCAGTAGCGCTGAGTGCTCTTGACCTACCAGCCGGTAGTACTTGAAACCGTGGTAAAGAGCAGTCCAACACATAAAAATGAAGATTGACGGGAATAGCCAGCCGCCAAAATCAGCCCACAGCCCGGAAGTACCGGTCATCCACTGAAAGAATGCGAGGCGAAATAGCGACCACAATCCAGAAAAAATCAATACGGCGATTGAGATATAAACGATCCGGACGATAAGAGAGTCATCCCAAACCCTGCGATAGACGTATCGCAGGGGCCAAGAGAGCGCTATTCCTAAAAGCGATTGAACGACGTTATGCCCGATGTAAGCAGCATCGGGCTGGTCGTACCAAAGATTGAGACTGAAATAGCTAACGATGGAGAGGCAAGTCCACCCAGCTAGCTGTAGCACCCAAAACCGTGTAAGACGATCTTCACGAAAAAACGCAGGCACAGAGTTTACTGACGGCTGGTTCACTTACTCATGCCATAAAGAAACAATCGATCGGCGTCTATGCAACCGCAGAATCCTCGTGGCGCTGGGCCAGAGCCTCCTCCATTTCGACAATGGTTTGCTGATCGATACGGTAGAAGAAGATAAACGCAGCACCTAAAATCGCCAGTGCTGCCGGCAGGATGCTAAACATTAACCGAATTCCCATCATCGAAGTTTCGGACTGTATTTCGTTGGCTACAAAGCCAAAGCTGCCCAGAACAATTCCCAGTAGACCTGCGCCCACTGCTAAGCCCATTTTTTGAGCAAATTGCACCGTGGAAAAAACCAGTGCCGTGATGCGTCGACCACTCTTCCACTCACCATAATCTGCGCAGTCAGCGTACATGGACCAAACCAAAGCTGGAGTGGGGCCAATCAGAAATGATCCGATGCAGTTAACAGTTACCATGAGCCAGTATTGGTCTGGTGGGATGTAGAAAAATGCCGCCATGCTGAGCGCGTTAAGCAGGGTCAGCGCAATCATCAAGATGCGTTTCTCGAAATGCTGGGCAAGATACCGGGTGAGAAGAATACCCCCGATCATAGAGATGAGTCCCAAAGACAAGAACACGGCGGTCTTGTCAAAGATAAGAAGCAACGGGGTGCCATCATCGCCGACGTAATACTTGAAGTAATAAAGCAGTGACCCGTTGCGCACCGCAATATTCATTAATGTGACGATTGCGGAGGCAAATAAAATCGCCCATGGACCATTCGATAAGAGTGTCTTGATATCTAAGCGCACGTCGGTCTTCACTCTATGCGGAACAACTCTTTCTTTGGTTGTTGCAAATGTCGTCCAAAAAAGGATTACCGACAATACGGCAAAAATTATCATTGTTATTCGAAAGCCGGTCGCCTCATCTCCCCCACCTAACAACTCCTTCAATGGACCAACAAAGGTCGCGATCATCCACCCGGCTGCAAAGGCACAGATAAATCGGTAACCGGCTACTTTTGTACGTTCAATCGACGAGGGAGAGATAACGCCCATCAAAGCCGAATAGGGAACATTGATTATCGTGTAAGCGAGCATCATCAACGTATAGGTCACATATGCGTATACCAACTTGGCTGTGGGCGACATATCTGGTGAACCCGCAAACATGAGGTAGCCACAGACTCCATAAGGTACCGCTCCCCAAAGCAGATAGGGGCGATATTTTCCCCAGCGAGAGTTGGTGCGATCGGCGATCAAGCCCATGATGGGGTCGCTGACGGCGTCGATAACTTTTGTCACTAAGAACATCGCCCCTACGGCAGCGGGTGGCAAACCGAACACATCGGTGTAGTAGTACATGAGAAAGAGATTAAAAACCTGAAAGAAAAAGTTGGAGGCGGTATCGCCCAGTCCGTAGCCCAACTTCTCTCGAAACGAGAGTTTTTCGGTAGTCATAGACACCCTACTATTTTATGTTCTTATACTGTTGCTGTAAGCGTAACAGCAGGATGCAACATGCCGCTGCAACTCCCCACTGATCTTATGGCTCAGCGGTGAAGGTACAACAACCATGCGCCCAAAAGGACTTCCCTCGGGACAGGGCGGACAGAGGTGTCTGAGGGCCATCGACACGGAGCTCCAGGCTGATACAGGGGGCATAAAGTTGTGCCCTGTCCTGGATTCAGTCCGTTTTGGCGCAATGTTGACCCACTTCAGCCGAAATCTGTTGTTCTCAAAAACAACAACGATATCTTCACGTCATTCAACGATGGCATAGCTTTTCCTGCGATTTTTAGTCGACAGCGAAGCCAGTGAAGATTCATTGCGTGGCGGCGATCGGTTGGCAGCATCGCCTCGGCACAAATTCGAGAATATCATGGAGAGCAAACTATGCGCGGCGAGAGTAGCCCGGAGCTTGTTGTGAATAATGATCGACAGAACGGAATCGGTCACGGTCGCGTCCGCGACCTGCTCAACAGCATGGGCCTGGACGAAAAAATCGGTCAGATGAGTCAGCTTCAAGCAGGGGGTGGATGGATCCCAGATGAGCTTGCTGAGAGTATTCGACAGGGCCGGGTAGGATCTGTGCTAAACGAGCCCGACGTGGAGACCGTGAACGAGCTCCAGCGGATAGCGGTGGAGGAGAGTCGACTAGGCATTCCCCTGCTGGTCGGTCGTGACGTTATTCATGGCTACAAAACGATTTTCCCCATTCCCCTTGGGCAAGCGGCAAGTTGGAATCCGGCGATTGTCGAAGCCGGGGCCCGTATCAGTGCGGAAGAAGCGGTACGCGCCGGCATCAACTGGACCTTCGCGCCCATGATCGACATCACCCGTGATCCGCGCTGGGGGCGAATTGCAGAGTCTCTGGGTGAAGATCCTTATCTCTGTGGCGAGCTGGGGAGCGCAATGGTTCGCGGGTTCCAAGGCGAGACCCTCACGGCACCCGATTCCATCGCTGCTTGTGCGAAGCATTTTGCCGGCTATGGCGCTGCAGAGGGGGGGCGGGACTACAACACCGCTAATATTCCGGAGAACGAACTGCGCAATGTCCATCTTCGGCCTTTTAAAGCCGCAGCTGACGCTGGCGTTGCAACATTTATGTCTGCTTTTTGCGACCTTAATGGGGTCCCAGCTACGGGCAATCAGTGGCTGATGGATCAGGTTCTCCGGCAAGAGTGGCGCTATCAGGGGATGGTGGTCAGCGACTGGGAATCCATTGTAGAAATGAGCGTTCACGGGTTCACCCACGATGACGAGCAGGCTGCCTATGAAGCTGCCATGGCCGGCATTGACATGGAAATGGCAAGTTCTTCCTACCGAGACCATCTCGAAAATATGGTGGATCAAGGCAAGATAAGCTTGGAACAGATAGACCGCATGGTGGAACGCATACTGCGGTTGAAATTTGAACTTGGGCTGTTCGAGCAACCGTATACGGACCCATCTCAACACCCTGAGCTCCTCAATAAAGCAAATCTGAAAGCAGCCAAGCAAGCTGCGATGCAGAGCTGTGTACTTCTGAAGAATGCGGATCAGACCTTACCGCTACTGCCGTCAAAGTTAGACGCTATCGCGCTGCTTGGGCCTCTTGCAGATGACGGCTTTGAGCAAATGGGCACTTGGGTTTTTGATGGCGAAGCATCCCACTCCGTAACCTGTCTGCAAGCAATCACTGAACTGATTGGGCGCACGACCGAAATCAACTACGTAAAGAGCCTCGCAACCACTCGCGCTCCAAGTGAAGACAGCTTTGCCGAAGCGATTGAGGCCGTTACGAAATCAGATGCTGCGGTTGTCATTGTTGGCGAGGAAGCGTTTATGTCTGGAGAAGCCCATTCCAGAGCTTCCATCGACTTGCCCGGTCATCAAACGGCACTGATCGAAGCTGCGGCGAGTGCGGGAAAACCTGTGGTGGTTGTCATCATGGCGGGCCGTCCGTTGACCATAGAGCCTATTCTTGAGCATGCTGACGCCGTGCTCTATGCCTGGCACCCAGGTACTATGGGTGGTCCAGCCATTGCGGATTTACTTTTTGGATTGGAATCTCCTTCGGGCAAATTACCGGTTACCTTTCCTAGGGTGGTGGGGCAGGTGCCCATCCACTATGCGCAGAAGAATACTGGCCGTCCCGCCACTGATGAGACCTGCATTGATATTGACGAGGTTCCTCCGAGAGCACCTCAGACATCTCTGGGCATGACCTCTTTTCATCTCGATGCCGGATTTAAACCATTGTTTCCCTTTGGGTTTGGTCTCTCATACGGACGATTCCAATACGTCAAAATCACGACTTCCCATCACTCCATAGCACTCGGTCAAAGTCTTGATGTCTCAGCCGATATTGTGAACATGGGTAGTTATGTTGGTGAGGAGGTCGTGCAATTGTATGTGCGAGACCTTGTTGGCAATGTCACGCGTCCGGTAAAAGAGCTAAAAGGATTCAAACGCATTCGCTTAAAGCCAGGCGAGCGTCAGAGGATTAGTTTTCACCTGCACACAGATGATCTGGCATTCTACAATCGTGATATGCAGTTGATAACAGAGACAGGACAATTCCACGTTTGGATCGGCGGGAGTTCTGACGCGCCACTGTGGGCAGAGTTTGAGGTCCACGCTTAAGACTTTTGAGACACTATCCATGAACAAATACCTGGACGATCCCAGCTGCTTAGAAAAGGTCGAACAACTTTTAGCATGCATGAGTCTTGATCAAAAGATCGGACAAATGACTCAGCCTGAAAGAATGGCTTGTACGCCAGAGGACGTCAAAGAGTTTCATATCGGCTCTGTGCTCAGTGGCGGCGGCTCCTGCCCGGGAGACAACTCTCCCTCTGACTGGGTCGATATGAATGATGCTTATTGGCAAGCGTCGATGGACGCTGATGATGAGCATCTTGCCATACCGTTGCTCTATGGCGTGGATGCCATACACGGGAATGGTAATGTCCGAGGCGCGACGGTGTTTCCACACAACATCGGGCTTGGGGCTGCCCGGGACCCAGATCTGATCGAACGCATCGCCCGGGCAACGGCCCGCGAGATTCTAGCAACGGGTGTGGATTGGACTTTTGCGCCGACCCTTGCCGTTGCACGCAACATACACTGGGGGCGTAGTTACGAAAGTTTTTCTGAGGATGCCGGTATAGTTGGTAGCTATGCAGCCTCCTTTGTAAACGGCATGCAGGGAGACCTTGGCGATGAAGGTGTTATCGCCTGCGCCAAGCACTGGGTTGGTGATGGTGGAACCACGCATGGCATAGATCAGGGCGAGACGACTGTGACCTTGGCGGAGCTCCATGCGACGCACATCGCACCCTATCGGCCTGCTATTGACGCAGGCGTGCTTACTGTCATGGCATCGTTTAACAGCTGGAATGGAGACAAGTGTCACGGGCACCGTCAGCTAGTTACCGAACTGTTAAAAGAAGAGCTGGGATTCAAGGGGTTTGTGATCTCCGATTGGGACGGAATCGACTACCTCTCCAAAAATTACTACGACGCGATCGGTATGTCAGTAAACGCTGGCATAGACATGTTTATGGTTTCCGTTGACTGGCAACAGTTTATACGCCATCTGCGTACGCACGTTGAAAAAGGCAGTGTACCTTTGAGTCGGATCGACGACGCGGTGCGGCGAATCCTGAAAGTAAAGATGGCGTTCGGTTTATTCGACAAGCCGCGTCCCGCAAAACGACATTGGTCTAACGACACTCGCTTCGGTGGTTTGGAGCAGCGACAAATTGCACGCGAGGCTGTTCGAAAATCTCTGGTGCTCTTAAAGAATGAAGACGCCGCCCTTCCCATTAAGCGTGACGCACGGATTTTGGTTGCCGGCAAGAATGCTCACAATCGCGGCCATCAATGTGGGGGTTTTACGATTGCCTGGCAGGGCGTAGAAGACAACGAAAGCATCGAAGGCGGATGCTCTATCTGGGAGGGTATAAGAACCTTTGCCGATAATGCTGTGCTTTGTGAAGAACCTCTAGCTGAGGGCGTTAATCCTGCAGAATATGACGTTGCAATAGTGGTCGTAGGAGAACGGCCCTACGCCGAGGGCATGGGCGACGTTCGGCCCGGTGAAAACCTGATTGTTGAAGCCGGCTCACAGATTCGCGGGGAAATGAAAGTACTGGAGCCCTACGGTAGAACCCTGGAGCATGCCGTCTCCCATCCAGAGGACTTGGCTATTATCAGTAGTATCGCGAAAAAAGGTATTCCCGTTGTTACCGTCCTCTTATCGGGGCGCCCATTGCCCGTTGCCCCTGAACTTGCCGCAAGCAATGCGTTTATCGCGGCCTGGCTACCAGGATCGGAAGGCGAGGGCGTTTCAGACATGCTATTTGGGAATTTCGAATTTCAGGGACGCCTATCGTTTGCTTGGCCCAAGGACGCCGCATCGGTGAACGATCCATCCTGCGAACCGCGGTTCCCTCTCGGCTATGGCCTGCAGATATTCGACGGGGTCGAATAGAAAATAGAAGCGACAGGCGTGATCACCAATATACCGGCTTTCTTTCCCGTACTTCATAAAAACGGACGTTACACCTAGTGTTGGCTCCCACTGCTGAGCTATGGATTTCCATAATTACAATGTGGGAGCAATCCTTACGGGTAAAGAGGCGGTAGCGTAGTTATGATCTTCGATAAGTTAGCTGCGATCGAGTCAACTGAGGGCGTCACTCCTGACGCTATTTCGTCTGCTGTGCTTGAGCGCACCCAGCCTCTAATTTTACGCGGCCTCGTCAGCAGCTGGCCAGCTGTTCAACCAGCCGAGGCCTCATTTGAAGAATTAGGATCCTATCTGTCGAAGTTCTGGAATGACAGACCCGTCACAGCTTATGTGGCGGCACCGGAAACAAAGGGCCGGTTCGGATACAACGAGGCTTTCAACGGGTTCAATTTTAAGAAGGGCAGTGCTCCTCTCGAAGGACTTATGGAGAGGTTCAAGGAGCTGAACAAACCGGGTGGCGATGCCGATATGTCTGTCTATGTGGGATCAACTCCTGTTGAGGGCTGGTTGCCCGGGTTTTTGGAAGCAAATTCCCTTGCAATACCCGGTGACCCACTCATCAATTTTTGGCTTGGCAACCGCACTACTGTCGCGGCGCATTATGATTTCCCCTGCAATCTGGCGTGCGTTGTCGCCGGTCGACGACGTTTCACATTGTTTCCCACTGATCAGGTAAGCAATTTGTACGTGGGGCCAATTGATAGGACGCCGTCAGGGCAGCCTATCAGTCTCGTCGATTTCGATGAGCCTGATTTTCAGCGGTTCCCCCGTTTCGCTATTGCTCTGGAGAATGCGCAGACCGCCGTGCTGGAGCCAGGTGATGCGATTTTTATACCTAGCATGTGGTGGCACCACGTCAAGGCGCTGTCGGTTTGTAACATGTTGGTTAACTATTGGTGGCTGAAGAGACCGGAAATTGTCGATTCACCTTTTGGAGCGCTTTTGCATGCAGTGCTATCTATTAGATCGCTTCCGCCAGAGCAGCGGGAAGCTTGGCGCACGTTGATGGAGCATTACGTCTTTGATGCGGGGCAAGACAGTGTCTCGCATATCCCTGAGCACGTCCGGGGATGTCTGGGTGAGCTGGATGCTCAGACCATCGAGCAACTGAGAAAAGAGGTCGCCGATCGGCTGAATAGCTAAGTGTTGATGCGCGGGGGATAGCGGAAGTCTCTGCAATATGAGTCGACTGGCTTGAGCAGGCTGCTTCTTTTTTGATCCCTCTTGACGCTTTCTGAGTCCCATTCAGCGTAAACGCATGGAAAGCAGCGCCGGCGCACGGTTAACGTTGTACTGCTTAAAGATTGCAAGATCCGTCTGTTGATGGGTGCCGTGAGTACGCGGTCGCAAATAAGGTGTTGCGCTAGCAGCTGTTTAAGCAAAGAAAAAAAGAGGCGGAGGCGTGGCATAGACGCTTATCTCCGGACTCCAAATAACGATAATAGGTAGTTAAAAATTACAATAAATGAGTAGAGCATCAACAGTTCTGCATACGAGTCACATGGCTAGCCTAAAAGAGCTAGACATTAGTGCACGTCAGTATTCTTGGTTTAGCTTCGCCGTCCGATGGTCTTCACGACGGGGCAAACCATCTGTAAATCACAGCAATCTACATCACTTCGCGAACCCATAAAGCTAAGGGCTTCTCTATGGCTAACAACACGCTCAGAAAAAATCCGCTTGCAACCGCCGTTGCCATGGCAGTCGGCAGTACTCTACTGATACCAGCGGCGGTAATGGCGCAGGAGCAAAATTCCGGCGTTCTAGAAGAGGTCGTCGTAGTTGGCATCAGGGCCAGTCTCGAGGCCTCTGCCGACATTAAGCGTTATTCCGAAGGCGTTGTGGATGCCATTTCGGCGGAAGACATTGGCGCTATGCCCGATACGAACCTCGCCGAGTCACTGCAAAGAATTACGGGCGTTTCTATTGATCGAACCCGAGGTGAGGGTAGTAAAGTCACCGTCCGGGGTTTCGGGCCGCAATACAACTTGGTGACGGTGAATGGTCGCCAGATGCCGACGCACCAGAATCTCTCTCGTTCCTTTGATTTTGCAGATATTGCATCAGAGGGTGTGGCTGGGGTCGAGGTGTACAAGACTAGTCGAGCAGAGCTGCCTACGGGTGGTATCGGCTCTACCATTAACATCAAGACGCAGCGTCCTTTGGAAATGCGCGAGGATCGCATCTTCACGATCGGCGGCAAGGCGGTCCACGACACCTCCGCAGATTCGGTTAACGGAGATGACCTGACACCGGAACTGTCCGGTTTGTTCGCTCAGACATTTGCTGACGGCACCTTTGGGATTTCCTTAGCGGGTAGTTTTCAGGAGCGAAACCAAGGCGTTGACTCAGCGAAGGTACGTGGCTGGATTCCCCTTCGCGGCGATGATTCTTGCTGTAGTTGGGCCGGGCAGCCTACTTTGGGTGCTGACGTTTGGCCGGGACTCCCTGCTGACGCTAATCAGATCAACAGAACAACAGAAAACTCAGAGCTTTATTCATTACCTCAGCAACTTCAGTATGTCCGAGAGAGCTTCGAGCGGGAGCGCATCAACGGCAACCTTACCCTTCAATGGGCGCCCACCGAATCGATCACTACAACGTTGGACGTGATTTACTCAACTCAGGAGATAGAGCGCTCTTTCAATGACTACTCGGCTTGGTTTAGCCTCCCGCCGAACACCGCCGGCGTTCAATCGGAGTGGACCGACGGTCCAGTTGCTGGGCCTATTGAATACACTGAGTTCTATGGCAACCCGTCAGATAACCCCATGGGTGTCGGTGTCGACTCGAGCAAGTCAGAAAATCTCTCTGTAGGTTTTAACGCCGTCTGGGATGTGTCTGACAGACTGTCACTGGAGTTTGATTATCACGACTCTTCTGCTGAGCGCGGCCCTAATGGTCCGTTTGGTAGCTCCATGTCGCTTGCTATCACTTCAGCGCGACGTACCTCTGCGAGCGGCTTCTTTGCCTCCGATCTTCCCATCATGGCGTTGACTCTGCTGGATGACCGACCTTTGCAGCCAGACGATATGCTGATCGGTGGCAGTGTGTTTACCAACGAACAAAACGAGATGAATATCGAACAAGCCAAGATTGCCGGCAAGTTTGATTTCAACGACTTCACGACGATTAACTTTGGTGTTCAAACTACAGAGGTGGATAACACCTCTCAGTCCGCTACGACCCAACGCGATACCTGGGGTGGAGTCGGCGCGCCGGGAGATATTTCTGATCTTCTGTCGCCCGCATCCATGGCGGATTGGTTCGATGACTTTGGTAACTCTGGCGATGACCGCCGTTTTACGCAGTTGTTCACTTGGGATACGAATGCTTTGATTGACCGGGCTCGAGAGCTGGAAGCGCAAGGCGTCACCGTTAGCAACCCCAGCACCATTCCTGGAGATTGTGGCGACGGGTTCTGTCCATCGACCGCTTGGACGCGGGATCAACGCACCCAAGAAGAACAAACTGCCGCCTATCTTCAAGTAGATTTTGATCTTGAGTGGGGCGACATGCCGGTCAATCTGAACCTTGGCGTTCGCTACGAAGATACGGATGTGGCGTCTCAGGCCCTGGTGCCTGTTGTCGATCGGTTCGACTGGATTACTGCGAACGAACTGATCGCAGTTACCCGTGTAGATGCTAACGGTGTGGCGGTGCAGGATTTCACGAGCTTAACGGGCTCTTATGACAACTTCTTACCCAACATAGACTTCAATATTGAGTTCATGCAGGACGTGTTATTCCGGGCATCCTGGAGTGAGACTATGTCTCGCCCTGGCTACGATGATATTCAAGGGGGTCTAACCGTGGGTGGCTGCGTGCCCGGCGGAGGCTGTGACGGCTTCTCCGGAGATCCGGGTTTGTTGCCTCTGGAGTCGACTAACTTCGACCTTTCTTTGGAGTGGTACTACGGCGAGACAAGTTACGTCGCCATTGGCTATTTCCAGAAAGACGTAGAGAACTTCCTCGGCAACTCCTTTAATACCGGTGTTGAGTTATTCCCTGATTTGGGTGATCCCACGGTAGGCGGCCTGGCTGATCAGGCCCGAGCAGCAGGCGCCAGTACTGCCGACGAAGTGAGGCAATACATCTTTAACAACTTCCCGAATGATCCTACGGTAGATGTGGCAAACCAGATTATCACCGGAGGGCCGGGCAACAATCCCATGGGCTTCAGAGTGCAGGTTCCCGCGAATCAGGAAGAGGCGTCAATTGACGGTTGGGAATTCGCTATCCAGCATGCATTTTGGGATACGGGCTTTGGCGTAATTGTTAACTACACCGTTGTCGACGGAGACGTGGGCTACAACAATCTCATACGACCAGAAGAAGAAGCTCAGTTCGCCTTGTTAGGTCTGAGTGACTCTGCCAACTTTGTTGGCTTCTACGACAAAAACGGCATTGAGGTCCGACTGGCATACAACTGGCGTGACGAGTTTCTTGGAGGTATTGGAACGGACTCTTTTGGTGCGCAGCCGCGGTATACAGAAGAGTACGGACAGTGGGATGTTCGGGCGAGTTATCGCTTTGGCGGTGAAGATCAATACATCGCTTTCTTTGAAGGTGTGAATGTAACGGACGAGACTTTCCGGGAGCGAGGCCGATCGCCTTTAGATGTACTGCAAGCCGGGCAGACTGGTGCGCGCTGGGCACTGGGATTTCGCGCCAATTTCTAAACGACGGGGTTAGTTAAGCGGTTTTCACCGCTTGTTTTGAAACCGCCACTGCATTGGTAGTGGCGGTTTTTCTATACTAGGGTGCTTATTACTCAACGACAGGAAAAGCCATGGCCAAGGCCATCCAAACAGTTGTCATAGTTGGCGGCGGCAGCGCGGGATGGCTCACAGCTGGACTTCTTGCGGCGGAGATTCGTCGCGGTGGCTCCTCGGCCCGCGTATGTTTGGTCGAGTCGCCAGATGTGAGTCCCATAGGTGTTGGTGAGGGCACCTGGCCGACGATGCGCAGTAGCCTCATTCGTATGGGTATTTCCGAGACTGATTTCCTCAATGCCTGCGATGCGAGCTTCAAGCAGGGTACCCATTTTGTCGGTTGGCTGAAGGGCGGCTCGGAGAGCTACTACCATCCGTTTACGCCGCCCCGAGGCTTTTCGGATATCAATCTGGCAAAGCATTGGCAGGCCGTGCGTGAGCAGGTCTCTTTTTGTGATGCAGTTTCGCCGCAAGCCAAGGTCTGCGAGCAGGCTTTGGGTCCCAAACAGATTGTGACGCCTGAATATGCGAGTAATCTGAACTACGGATACCATTTGGACGCAGGAAAATTTGCTGAGCTCCTTCAGAGGCATTGTGTAGAGACTCTGGGAGTGGAACATCTCCTGGAAAACGTTGACGCCATTGAAAATGATGAATCCGGAGATATCTCTGGGCTTCGTACCTCTAGCGGCCGCATAGTTACTGGTGACCTGTTTGTAGACTGCACCGGCATGCGCTCATTGTTGCTGGGTGAGCATTACGAGGTTGGATTTCACGATATGTCTGAGGTGCTGTTCAATGACAGCGCCCTTGCAGTACAGGTTCCGCGGTCAGATGGTTCTGAGCCTGTGGCTGCGGCGACGATATCCACTGCTCAGGAAGCTGGATGGATTTGGGATATTGCGCTGCCGACTCGTCGGGGCACGGGCTATACCTACTCCAGCAAATATACTAGTGACGAGCAGGCCGAGCATGCGTTACGCGCCTATCTTGCAAAGACATCCAACTTGGATTTCAGTAAGAGCTGCACGCCGCGCAAGATAAGCTTCCGACCGGGTTACCGGGAAAAATTCTGGCATCGAAACTGCGTCGCCATTGGTCTCTCAGCTGGGTTTGTGGAGCCTTTAGAAGCGTCGGCATTGGTGATGATAGAGTTATCCGCGAAAATGCTTGGGGAGTTGATGCCGCCTGATCGCAGGGTAATGGATATTGTTGCAGATCGATTCAATGTGCGTTTCAGCGGTCATTGGGAGCGAATCATCGAGTTCCTGAAACTCCACTACGTGTTGAGTGAAAGAAACGATTCAGGCTATTGGCGCGATCACCGCGAAGCCAAATCTATCCCATCTCGCTTGCGTGACTCGCTTGTACTATGGAGGTATCACTGTCCATGGCATGGCGATCAGGCGCAGGTCGATGAGTTATTCTCCACTGCCAGTTACCAGTACGTGCTTTATGGCATGGATTTTCACTCAGGCGATCAAAGTAGCTTGATGGAATCAGATCCGTTGGCAAGTAGGCGTGCGCAAACGCTGTTTAAAGAGAATGCTCGAGAGACGCAGAAAATGCTTACTGGACTGCCGGCGAACCGGGAGTTGATTGATAAGATCAACCGCTATGGACTATCGCGCGTGTAAGTCGTGCGTTGATTGGAGTACCTGATGCCTAGATATGAAATGCTTAATAATGTGGAACATCGCGATGTTCGCATTCGAACGCAGCGCAATGCGGACACCGGTGATGCCGTACAGTATGTCGTTACCTTTCCCTTGGAATTGCGGCGCGCTCAGGCCTATTACCCAATATTCTTTCAGAAGGATGCAAGTACTGGCCAGTTTTTCCCCATTATTCTTTTGGGCTTCGAAAAGGGTGAGAACCTCTTTCTTAACGACGATGGCTGGGAGCCACCTTACGTTCCCATGAGTGTTCTCCGCGGACCGTTTCTTATTGGGTATCAATCCAACCCCGAGAGTCCTGATGGGCGTCAGGCGGTCATTACTATCAACATGGATAGCCCACTGCTAACTTCTGCAGAGGACGGTCAGCCTTTGTTCCTGGAGCATGGGGGGTCTTCACCCTACCTTGAGAATCTTACAGCTCTACTGGAGGACATTCAGCTGGGTCTTGAGATGAACCCACCGTTTGTTAAGGCACTGACTGATAACGATCTTATCGAAAGTGTGTCAATGAGTATCACTTTGAATGATGGTGCTGAGCGCCAGCTTCTGGGCTTGTACACCATTAACGAAGACCGCTTGAACGAGTTAGACGAGACCGTTGTCGGCGTCCTGCATCGGTCCGGACATCTGCAGTCGATATATATGATCATGGCCTCTCATTCGCATTTTCGCGCGATGATTGATCGCCGCAATGCATTACTACCCAACGAGGGCACAAGCCTTGGCTGAGGCTCTGCGTCAACGCTTGGTTCCCGGGGGTGTTGATATTCCTGAGTCTAGCGTGGCCGATGTGGATGATCTTTGCGAGTTCCTCCAAACGCTTAGTGCACCACAGGTAATTCGAGGCTTGGTCGGGGATTGGCCCATCGTGCAGTATGGAAAGCAATCAAGGCAGAATCTTGGTGAATACCTTCTGCGCTGCTACAGCGGTGCACCGCTGATAACGTCATCTGGCTCTGCTGCTACCAAAGGACGCATTGCTTACGATGAGAGTTTTAAGGGGTTTAATTTCCACCGCTCGCATATGCAATTGCAGGAGTTTCTTTCGGGTATCGAATCCTATGCTGATCAGGACGAGCCGCCGACGTTGTATGTTGGCTCAAGTTTACTGGAGCATTGGTTCCCCGGCGTAGCCGCAGAGAACACACTCACGCCAAGTTTGGCGAAACCCTTGGCCAGTTTGTGGCTCGGTAACCGGGTGGTGGTTTCTGCACATTTCGATTTCCCCAATAATCTCGCCTGCTGTGTAGCAGGACGCCGCCGCTTTACGTTGTTTCCTCCAGAGCAATTAGAGAACTTGTATGTCGGGCCTTGGGATATGACGCCAGCGGGGCAGCCGGTGAGTCTGGTCGACCTTTTGGAACCTGACCTAGAGCGTTTTCCCAGGTTTTCCAAAGCAATGGAAGTTGCGCAGGAGGTGGTGTTGGAGCCTGGGGACGCCTTGTTTATACCCAGTATGTGGTGGCATCACGTTGAGGGTCTTGATGACCTCAATGTGTTACTGAACTATTGGTGGCGTAGTACGCCAGCTTATATGGGGACACCAATGAATGTGCTTAAGCACGCCATGCTGACTGTGCGAAGCCTGCCTATAGAACAGCGTCAGGTGTGGAGGGATATTTTCGACTACTATATCTTCGGAGCGCCAGATGAAGCGATTGCGCATATTCCTGATGCTGGTCTCGGCATGCATGGACCTATGGATGAGAACAGATCTCGAGCGTTACGCGCTGAGTTGCTAAATGCACTCAATAGATAGCTGAGCCGCGAAAGGCCGTCATAGACAATCGGAAGTTAAGTAACAAAGGTTAGCCAAGATGAATAAGACCATAAAAAAGGTGGTTGTCGCTGGAGGAGGCACGGCGGGGTGGATGGCCGCTGCGTCGTTGTCCAAACTTATTGGTAACAATATCGAAGTCACCCTGATCGAGTCGGATGAGATTCCGACCGTTGGCGTAGGTGAGGCGACTATCCCACCGCTGATACTGTTGCACCAATTGCTTGATATGGACGAAAAAGAGTTTATGAAGGCCGTACACGGTACCTTCAAGCTAGGCATCTCCTTCGAAAATTGGCGGAACGTCAATGAGGATTACATCCATTCTTTCGGATATACCGGCAAAGACTGTTGGGCTGCTAACTTTCTGCATTTCTGGCTACGGGGCCGCGAGGAGGGTATCAGCAAGGACTATGATGTCTACTGCGCGGAACTCATTGCTGCCCAGCAGGACAAGTTCGCGGTTTTGAAGAATGGCGCACTTAACTATGCTTACCATATCGATGCGGGGCGCTATGCAGCTCTCTTGCGCAAAGTCGCTGAAGAAAACGGCGCCACGCGCCAGGAAGGGAAAATAGAAAGTGTTGCGACAAACGAAAACACCGGCTTTATCGAGTCGGTAACTCTTGCTTCGGGGCAGTGTATCGAAGGGGACCTTTTCATTGATTGCACTGGTTTTCGTGGACTACTTATCGAGCAAACCTTACACACAGGTTACGACGACTGGAGCCATTGGCTGCCTTGTGACAGTGCTGTCGCTGTGCAGACACGGTCTGTGGGGCCGCCGGTACCCTACACCCGCTCCATTGCTCGCGACGCGGGATGGCAATGGCGAATACCGCTTCAATCACGTGTCGGCAACGGCTTGGTGTTTTGCAGTCGCTATTTGTCTGATGACGATGCAATCCAAACGATTCTTAACAACGTTGAAGGTGAAACGATTACTGATCCTCGTGTAATCAAGTTTCGAACGGGCCAACGTCGCAAGCACTGGAACAAAAACTGCGTCGCCATGGGACTCGCAAGCGGATTTATAGAGCCATTGGAATCGACTAGTATTCATTTAATTCAAAAGGCGGTGACGCGCCTTATCCAGAACTTCCCATTTGCAGGAATTCACGAATCAGAGGTTCGGGAATTCAATACTCAAATGGAGGCAGATACCGAGAACATTCGAGACTTCATTATTCTTCACTACCATGTGACGAATCGTGAAGACACTCGTTTCTGGCGTCACTGTAAAAATATGAGTATCCCAGATTCTCTGCAGCATCGAATCGACCTGTTCAAAGAAACTGGAAGGGTTTTTAAGTCCCCGAACGATTTGTTTGTAGAGAATTCTTGGATTCAAGTGATGATGGGGCAGGGCCTGATGCCCAAGCAATACCATACCATTGTCGATGAGATGAGCTCCGAGGAGCTGCAAAAGTTTATGCACGGTGCCGAGGCTTCAGTGCAGCGAACCGTTAGTCAGCTACCCAGTCACCAGGCTTTTATAGATCACTATTGCAAGGCCGATGTTGGAGCAGCTGGAGAGCGCGCCGTACCCCTGAGTACAGCCGCGGGGATTAGAGCCGTATCGTGAAGCGGTGGCCAAGACTCTGACCAAGGCCGATTTTTTGCCAAACAGAAGACGCTGATCCTGCGAACGCGTATCGCAGCATTCCCCCGTGGCCGCTGAAATCAAAATTGTCCTTGCGAACGGATGTTGAGTATCCACCGCCGCCGGCGATCTCTGTGCAAGATGCCCCGCTGGCCCTAACGGCAGTCCGTTTCGGCGCAATATTATTGAGCGACGTTAATCCCGCGCTATGCTTTTCTCAATGTGAAAACGATAGCGAGCGTCACGGTGCATAAACACACGTTTACCCTTCTCATGAGCCTAATTCTCATACTACAAACTGGAATCGGCTGGACTGAAACAAACGTCAGCGATCCCCAGTGGGCCATCGACTTCTTTGATGACTTTGATACTTTTGACGAGGCAAATTGGCGGGACCAGATCGTGTGGGTCAACGGTGAAGATCACTGTTATGTCCGCGACGGACTGCATAACACGCGAGAGGTCAATGACGGCAGTCTTAAACTTCGTGTCGTAGATCTTGGCGAACCGCAGCCTTGCGGCAATATGAGTAAAAACGGTGAGAAGCATCCAGATACGGCCTTCGTAGCCGGTCGAATCTCCTCCAAAAACCGCAGGGAATTTGTGAAAGGTCGCTGGACCGCGCGCTTGCGAGTACCGAATAGCGGTCAGAGAGGCATGTTTCCGGCTTGGTGGCTGCTCGGGGCATTAAACAACGAACCCCCCATCGAAGAGGACGACGAAAATGTGTGCTGGCCCATGGAAGGGTCCGGCGAAATCGATATTTTCGAGCATCACGGTGACGGTGGCCCCGATCACTATGCAGCGCGCATCATCGAGAACCGCGGGTACTGCGATGGCGGGGACTGGCAGAGCGCTATGCTAGTTCAGGAGGCCAACATGGAGGATTACCACGAATACGCTGTGGAATGGCTCGGTAACGACATCATCTTCCGTCTCGACGGTGCAGAGGTGTATCGCGTCGATGATAAGGGTGATCTATTCCCTGAGCCCCTTTTCGCTATTCTCAACTTCGCCAAGATACAACCAGGACCTATGACCGGCCCTTGGGTAATGGAAGTAGATTGGGTGAAACACGAAAGCCTCGTGAAGGATTTGTGAATATGGTCGTGGCAAGGATAACGTCGATAGCCAAGACGTCTAAAACGTGGCGTTGACGCCTTTTCCGCGAGTCATCGGCATATACCGTTCGCTTAGCGGATTAGGAACTCTATTTGCTGCAGCTTCGATCATTGGAGGATGCGCGGCACTCCAAGGAACCTCGGACATTCCCGCGGACAGCGCCGCAGGCATTCCAGGTGTCTCTGTCCCTCCACTAATCTGTCGCTGGGGTTCGCAACAGTTCGATATCTGTCAGTACGCGACACGGGATGAGCGCGTTGCCGCGTTGGTCGCGGCAATGACACTGGACGAAAAAATCGGACAGATCACACAGTCTGTGTGGCATAACAATGTGTCCCCCGAGATTATTAGAGACAAGGGAATCGGTTCGATTATCCATACCGAAGGGCCGACGCCAGGACCAAGCCCTCTCGATTGGATAGCCAAGTTCAATGAGTTTCAGGCCAGTGCATTGCAGACACGCCTCGGCATTCCGTTACTGATTGGTGTAGATGCAGTTCATGGGCATAACAGCTTTGAGGGCGCGGTGATCTTCCCGCATAACATTGGACTGGCGGCAAGCCGAAACCTGGAGCTAATCCAAAGGTCTGCGCAAATTACGGCTCTTGAAGTAGCTGGCACGGGTTTTAACTGGACTTTTTCTCCGTGCATCGCGATGCCAAAACATGAGCACTGGGGCCGCGTTTACGAGGGCTTCAGCGAAGATCGAGACCTCACCACCGCAGCTGCAATCGCCTCCGTCCGCGGATACCAGGGCGAAGGGCTTTGGCGGCGGGAAACCATTGCCGCGACCGCAAAACACTTCATTGGTGATGGCGCGACTGACGGTGGCATTGAGGGCGGTAATGCAAACATGACCGAAGAAGAGATGCGTGAGGAGTATCTCCCTCCTTACATTGCTGCGGTCGATGAGGGTGTGGCTTCCATTATGGTGGGTTTTAACGCCTTTAACGGAGTCAACATGCACCAGAACGGCTATCTGGTGAGTGAGGTACTTAAGGCTGAATTGGGTTTCGAAGGGGTGGTTTTGACTGATTGGGATGGTGGACTGCGCTGGGGTGAACCGCACACAGTTATCAACGCCGGTGTCGACATTGCCATGCAGCCTGGCAACCACGATGAATTTATGAGCCGTCTGACGGCTTCTGTTATTGATGAAACAGTGCCCATGAGTCGAATCGACGATGCCGTGAGTAGAATTCTAAAAATGAAATTTGATCTTGGCTTGTTTTCCGATCCGTTTAGTAAAAGGGAATTCTCCGAGTTGGTGGGGTCGCAGAGTCATCGTGACGTGGCACGGCAGGCGGTCAGGGAATCCCTTGTCCTATTGAAGAACAGCAATGATGTTCTGCCATTGATCCAAGACGAGCCCGTTGCCGTTGTAGGTAAGCACGCCCATAACAGCGGCCTACAAAGTGGAGGCTGGTCGATTCACTGGCAGGGTCAGAGCGAAAGCTATCGCGGGGCCACCACCATCTTGGATGGCATCAGATCGATGGCACCGGAAGTTGAGTACGCCGAAGAGGGCTGCCACGCAGATATGCGAGCCAGCAAGGTGGTTCTGGTAGTCGGTGAGGAGCCGTATGCAGAGGGGCTTGGTGATTCAGATGCGCTGTCGTTGAGCGATGAACAAAAAGCGCTGATAGCGGCATGTAAAGCGTACGAAAAGCAGATCGTTGTTGTATTGATTTCTGGTCGTGCGTTGCTGATCCAGAATGAACTGAATGTTAGCGACGCCTTTATTGCCGCCTGGCTGCCTGGCTCAGAAGGTGCCGGCGTAGCCGATGTGTTATATGCGGTGGGCGGCTTCAAGCCGACGGGAAAATTGCCTTATGCCTGGCCAAGGCGCTACGAAGACTTACCCTTGGAGGCCGATGCAGACCATGCTCTGTTTAAGTTTGGCTACGGCTTGTCCGATTACTGAGTCCAGGATTTAGTTGCGCCTATCTTTAAGGTGGTCATGAGAGTACCCCTATATTAAGTGCAATTGCCTTGCTACTCCTAAGGGCCTTCGCCTCCGTTTTTGGAGTCGATGTATAGTCTCATCCTTGTTACCCCTCGATTTCGAATGGTTTTCCTATCGGTCAATGATAAGACCACCCTTTGATAACCGCTGTTAAACGTTGGAGACATAACTGATGTCTGGAAAAATCAACCGAGGTCTGGCGTTTTTGATGCTTGCGCTACTGTGCGCATCAACAGCTCAGGCTCAGTTCACCAACCGATACCCAAAGCTTGATGACTTTGGCCATCAGATTTATTTGGAGCAGCACGAGCTTCCGATCTTGTCCCACGGCCCAGTCGATCCTGCTCCATCACCAGACGGGCGCTCGATCGCGTTCGCAGCTCAGGGCTGGCTTTGGCTTCTTGAGATCGACTCCGGCGTTGCAAGGCGGCTGACCGAGGGTCGTGACGTTGATTCACGGCCGCGCTGGTCTGCAGATGGCCAACAGCTGGCTTTTGTTCGTGACACAGGGGCCGATACCTCGATCGTGATCATGGATGTTGAGAGTCGCGAGGAGATAGTCATCGACACGAAGGCGATTGATGTGGATCCCGAATTCTCCGCAGACGGTGAACACCTGTATTACACATCCGGTCAGAGTGGTTCTCTGGATATCTGGCGCCATCACATTGCGGCGAGCACGAGTGAGCAGGTCACCGCTTTGCGTCAGGCAGAGCGTAACGCCCGAAGACTTCCCGGAAGTGACAGCATCTTGTATCTCGACGGTAACGGCGCTCAGCGACAGCTTCGTCTTCGTAACTTTATAGAGGGTACAGACACGGTCGCCCACGCCGAAACTCTTAGCTACCACCTGACGGCGGATGTGCATCCTGTGGAGCGTCTGGTCGTATTCTCTGCGCCGCTGGAAAACGACTATCACCTGTGGACCAAGGATTTGGATCGGCCTGAAGTACGCAAGCAGCTCACTTTTGGCCAAGCTTATGCGCTAACTCCCGCGTTCAGTGCAGATGGGACGTCCATTTATTTTGTAGAGGCGGACGCACAGCGACAATTTCATCTCAAAAGAATCGCCACTTACGGTGGCCCGGTTGAGTCTGTGCGGATAAGGTCATGGGACTACGGTAAGAAGACGGGGCAGCTTACTATCGTGCCGCAAAACGCCTTAGGTGATACTGTCGCTGCTCGGGTTTCCATCGTTGATGGCGATGGACACCCGGTAGCTAGTCCTTCGGATGCGACGTACTTTGACCCCCAGTCTGGGCGAAATTACTTTTACAGCATCGGTGAGCAAGATCTCACTCTTCCTGTTGGCACCTACGAGATCACCGCGACCAATGGCCCGATGACACCGCTTGTGCAGCAAACGGTTAGAGTTCGCGCTAATGAGAAGGCAGAGACCCCCCTGCTCCTCGAGCCAGTCTGGGATGCCAAAGAGGCGGGTTATATAGCGGCGGATTACCACAATCATTTGAACGGTGACGGCCATCATCGCGCTACTCATGAACATGCTCTGCGTCTACAAAAAGGCGAGAGCCTGCATCACATGGCACCCATGTCTTGGAACCGCTGGGACCGGAAGATCGACCGCGAGTTGCTAGGCACTCAAACCGAGAGCGAAGGCTTTGTGGTCAGTCAGGGACAGGAGGTGCGGTCTCATTTTCATGGTCACATCGGTCTTGTTGGCGTACAGCAGCCCTTCGAACCCTGGTTCTTCGGGCCGCATAATCCCACCTTGGGTGATCCTAATCTCAGTAACGGCATGGTTTTTGACTACGCTCGCGGACAAGGACTCTTTCCCATCTATGTTCACCCCACGTCATCGGATGCAGATCCATTTTTGCCTGATCAACTGGACGGTTTACCTATTGAGCTCGTGTCCGATGCAGTGCTGGAGGAAAACTTCGGCCTCGAGGCAGTGATTGGTTGGTCTAGCCCCTTGGGGACTTCGCAACTTTGGTATCGACTGCTAAATGTTGGGCGCTCTGTCCCTGCAATGTCAGGAACGGATGCCTGGGTGGATTTTTATCGAACGCCAGCTGTTGGCACTGGCCGAAATTACGTGCCTGTGGATTCGCAAAGCGCGGACTTTGTTACGACGTTTAACTCGGCAACGGCGAGTCGCGGCTTTGTCAGCACTGGCCCGGCGATTGTCTTTGAATTAGACGATGGCAGTAAGCCCGGTGATGTTACTCGGTCAGGGACAGTGGGATGGTCGGCTTTTGTTGCAAGCACTATAGACGTAGAGAGGGTTGAGATTGTTGTTAACGGCGACATTGTGCAGAGGCTTTCTGGTGTTTCGGCTGGGCAGAGCAAAACCATTACGGGTGAACTCGTTCTCCCAGAGGCGGGATGGGTCGCGGCGCGGGTTTACAGCGAGCAGCCGCTGGAAGACCCTTGGCCAATGATGCACCCGCGTCCTTTCGCTCACAGCGAGCCCATCTGGATTGGTGAAGTTGGAAGCACGGACTCCGCGGCTCGCACTAAAGCGGCGTCCGATATGATCCGCGCCATCGAAGCGGCTGAGCAAACATCCCGCGATGCTTACGGCGAGGTAAAGGCTTCCAAGATGATGGGCCGCATGGCGGAAGCCAAGAAACAACTCCGCAACATGATGCCGGCGGATACTTAAGTCGGTGCGACCCCTAAATACGTCTTCTAGTCGGAGCCACACATGAATCGAAACTTTGTAGCCATTGTTCTGTTACTTCTCTGTAGCGCCTTTCCGGCTGCAGCACAGAATAAGAGCATAGTCTTCATCGGAAACAGCTTTACCTTCGGTTACGGCTCCGCGGCCTGGTTCTGGGGGGCCGACACGGTAACGGATCTCAATGGTCAAGGTGTCGGTGGTGTGCCTGCTTTGTTCAAAGCGTTTTCGGAACAAGCGGGACTGTCCTGGAATGTGTCTTTAGAGACGCACCCCGGCTCTGACTTTGCTTTTCATCTTCGCGAAAAGAGAGCAGAGCTAACCTCTAAAGCTTGGGATGTGGCGGTAGCGCATAGCTACAGTACGCTTGATGCCAATGCCCCGGGTGATCCCACAAGACTCGTAGCGACAGGTCGCGAACTCGCCACACTACTGCAAGGCGCTAACCCGCAAGTAAAGTTTTATGTCACGGCCACGTGGTCGAGGCCTGACCTCACTTATCGATCAGGCTCTCCCTGGTCTGGCAAGGGTATCGAGAAAATGGGTCTCGACGTAAACGAAGGCTATGAGCAACTTGCAGCTGTGGTACCCGGTGTTACAGCCGTAAACCCCGTTGGCAAAGCCTTTAATCGCGCGGTGCGCACGGGCGTGGCTGATGGCAACCCTTACGACGGCATTGATGTAGACAAGGTAGATCTCTGGACCTGGGATCATTATCACGGCAGTACTTACGGTTATTACCTTGAGGCGCTTGTAGTGTTCGGCAACGTGACGGGTGTAGACCCGCTGGCGTTAGGAGATGGAGAGTGCGCGGCCTTCGAGCTCGGGCTCTCCCAAACTCAAGTTGTGGCTCTACAGCGAGTCGCACGTGATGAGCTGGCCGCGGCAGGCGTTGAGCTAAGCACACCGAAAACGGTGACTCCGCTTAGGTGGGCAACACCCTGCGGGTGAACTCGCGATCGCACTTTTCACCCCGAAGAAAACGTCGGAGTAAGAAGACCGGGGTAAGAATCTGAATTAAGGCCTAGGTGCAAGCCACGGTATAGTTCATCCTTTGGCAGTCCGGAATCAAAATGACAATCAGTTCGCTCCCCAGAGTGGTATGGCTATACACGCTAATCCAATCGCTCGCTGTAAGCGTTGGCAGCATGATGGTGATCGTGGGCGGTGTGCTGGGTGCATCACTGGCTCCTGAGCCCGCCTACGCGACCTTGCCTGTTGCGGTGATGATAACGGGCACTGCGCTAAGCGTACTTCCAATAACTCGACTCATGCGCCGTTTTGGTCGTAGACCTATATTCGTGGTGGTGACCATCGTAGCGGTGTTTGCGTCTTTATTGGCGGCGAAGGCGGCGAGTGACCTCAGCTTTGCTTTGTTTTGCACTTCTGCATTGGGTTTTGGCTGTGCCTTGGCGGGTATTCAGCAACTGCGTTTTGCCGCGATGGAGGCAGTATCCACCGACTTGATGCCCAAGGCGGCGTCTACGGTGTTACTCGGCGGATTAGCGGCAGCGATTATCGGGCCCGAGCTGGCAACCAGCGGCAGAGACTTGATCGGCGCTGAATTTGTCGGCACGTTTTTGCTGATGGCTGGGATCTGTGGCGTATGCACTCTACTTTTTTTGTTTACTCCATCGTCCAAAGCGCAGGCAAGCGAGATATCGGGTGATGTTCGTTCCTTGCGCGAGATGGTTCGCAACCCCACGCTTATCATGGCCATTGTCGCTGCTGTCGGTGGCTATGGTTTGATGAGCTTTATCATGACCGCTACGCCAGTGCACATGCATGTGTACGAGGGCCACAGCTTGGACCACACCAAGCTGGTGATTCAGAGTCATGTTCTGGCCATGTTCCTGCCGTCGTTTTTTAGCGGTTGGCTGATCAGTCGGTGGGGGGCTGCTCGAGTAATAATGGCCGGGCTGCTGGCCTATGCAATGACAGTCATCCTGGCCTTAATGGGTAGCGCCATCCTCAACTATTGGACTGCGCTTGTATTGCTGGGCGTAGGCTGGAATTTTTTGTTCCTGGCCGGGACGACGTTATTACCGCTGACTTACGCTCCCGCTGAACGCTTCAAAGCACAGGGTTTCAATGAAATGCTGGTGTTTGGGTTTCAAGCCACTGCCGCTCTGTCCGCGGGGGCAGTACTGCACTGGCTGGGCTGGCAAAACCTCTTGCTGGCATGCATACCGCTAATTTTGATGTTAGCGTTTACCTTAATCTGGTGGCAAAAAAACCAAAGCGCGCCAGCAGCCGTTGCTAACTAGTCAGCAGCGGGTTGTTAGTACGTGACCTCGCGTTAGAGAAAGCCTGGGGCGTTACGCGAGAGCATTTGTGAAGCTCAGTCTCTACCCAACGCTGCGCTAGCCACTCCACGAAGTCGCTTGTAGTCGACCTTGCCATTGGCGGCGCGGCCAATGCTATCGATCGGTACGATATGTCGAGGTGCTTTGTAAGCCGCCAGAGTCTTTCTTACGTGAGCGATGAGGCTTGCACTGTCCAGAGATGTTCCCGGTTGTGCTTCGATCACACCAACCACTGACTCTCCGTAAGTCTCATCGGGCACGCCCACGGCAACTGCGTCCACAACGTTGGGATGCGTCTTCATCGCTTCTTCTACTTCTTCGGGGAAGATCTTTTCGCCACCACTGTTGATACAGACTGATCCTCTTCCCAGGAGAATAATGCGGCCATCGGCGTCGACCATGGCAAAGTCGCCGGGGCAGGAGTAGCGCTGGCCATCGATATCCAGAAAGGTGCGTGCGCTTTTTTCTGGATCTTTGTAGTAACCCAGAGGCTGGCGGCCACCCACAGCGATGCGTCCTACCTTGTCGCTGCCAGCTTCGATGGCTTGGTTGCTGTCATCGATGACAATTGTCTCGGGGCTCATTTCGAAGCGCGCGGTGCTTGCTGCAGCGCCCGCCGCCGAGATGGATGATCCCATGCCTAGGGCTTCAGAGGATGAAAAGGCATCCATCAGCATCATGCCTGGGTGATGGGCAAGCAATCGCTCTTTGCTCTCTTGGCTCCACATAACTCCGGAGGAAACAATTGCCTGGAGCGACGCTAGATTCCAGCGTCCGGGTTCACTGTCTAGGGCGCGAAGGATAGGCTTGGCGAAGGCATCGCCAACCATGGCCAGCGATTCTACTTGTTCCCTTTCGATCGTATCGAGGAGTTCGGCGGGGTTAAAGTGGCGGTCTGTTAGAGTGACGATGCTGCCTCCACCGCAAAGCGTGCTGAGTCCGGGGAAGTTTCCCGTACCGTGCATTTGCGGACAGGCGGGGAGAAAGCGTGTGCCGGGCGAGGTAAAGCTGCCGCGCAGATCCTCGACGCTACCTTCATCCTGAAGAGGGCTTCCCAGAGTGGATGTAAGCTTGACGGCAAGATCGTCTTGTCGCCACATCACGCCTTTGGGCATGCCGGTAGTGCCGCCGGTATAGAGAAAGTTGAGATCATCACCACTGCGTCCCCAGCTTGGAACGACTCGCTCGCAGTTCTTGTTGGCGACGGCTTCGTAGTCGCTCGCCCATTCGGGGCGAGGTACGCTGCCATCGTCAACAAATAGCCACACGCGAACTTTTGGAAGACGCGCGCGGATGGCGTCTATGGTCGCTGCGAACACTCCGTGGAACACAACTGCTCCCGCGTCCGCATTGTCCCAGAGATACAGGAGTTCATCGGCGGTATAGCGATAGTTAGTGTTCACCGGTACGTACGCACCCTTAAAGGCCGCGTACATCGACTCCAGATACTCGTTACCGTTGTAAAGGTACTGGGCAACCGCCTGCTGACGTTCTAAACCGGCATCAATAAAGAATTGCGCTAGAGCATCAGCGCGTTTGTCGAACTCCCGCCATGAACGCCGTGTCTCTCCGTGGATGAGACATGTTGCTTCGGCCAGTTCATCAGCGGCAACTTCCCATATGTCTGCAAAGTTCCAGTCACTCATTGTCTGTTCTCCACGCACTTTTGGTTTCTTTATGGCTGTAGTGATAAGGGTTCGTCAAGAGATGAGCGCCCCCTGTATTCACGCTTGCCATTTGATGGAGAGCGTAAAAACCCACGTTCATCCTGTATCATCATATAGCTTCGACGTCATCAAGCCAGCCTGCGAACCAGTGCTGCGAGGTTTAGGTTTGCGCAGCGCATTGTGGTTACTGCATTGAGTAAGAGGTGGTACGACTCGTGATCAGAGTTCTTCGCGAATTGAGAAAGCGCCGTGTATTTCGCGGGGCCGGTTATTACCTGCTGATCGCCTGGGGTGTTCTTCAGGTTGGCGACGTTATTGTCGAACCGGCAGGGCTTCCAGCCTGGAGCATGACCGCGCTGCTGTATTTGCTGATGCTGGGATTTCCTGTGGCGATGGTATTGAGCTGGCGCTACGACATTGGCGAGCACGGTATCGTCCGCACGCGAGCAGAGCATGTGGAAGACACTCCCCCAGAATCTCTGCGGGCGATTGATTATCTCGTTATTTGCAGTCTTGTGGGCATTAGCGCTGCCGCACTGTGGGGTTTATTGCCCATCGCGCAGCAGTCGGAGCAAGTCAAAGAATCTAGCGCACCGTTGCTCGAGCTTGCTCCAAATTCCATCGCCGTGCTCCCCTTTGCTGATATCTCCCAGACACAGGACCAGGGGTTTCTGGGCGACGGCATTAGCGACACGGTAATGCACGTGCTTTCGCAAATTGGTGAGTTAACGGTAACCGCTCGTACCTCAAGCTTTGCCTTCAAAGGAAAAGATCTCAGTATCCAAGAAATAGCAACGGCCCTGGTGGTCGCTCATGTGCTTGAGGGCAGCGTGCAGAAAGCTGGTGAGCAGGTCCGAATTATCGCCCGATTGATCGACGCCCGAAGCGGCACAGAAGTGTGGTCAGGCTATTACGATCGTGCCATCGATTCTGTTTTTGCGATTCAAGACGAAATAGCGCGAGAAGTCGCCACAGCCTTGACCACCGAAATTCTCAATACTGGTGGTGTACATATCGTTGAGCAGGGTTATCGACCCAACCTTGCGGCGTATGAGAAGTTTATACTGGGCAAGCAAGAGCTTTCTTTGCGCACGATCCCAGGGTTCGTCGGTGCGGAGTCTTTGTTTCGTGAGGCCACAGAACTAGACCCTAACTACGCCTTGGCCTATGCGTATTTAGCTCAAGCAACTTTGCTTGCCACGCCTATGGACAAGCGTGCGACAGGTTTTGCGACAGCGACCGACGTGGTCGCGCAAGCATTGGATTTAGACCCGCTGCTTGCCGAGGCACACGGTGTTTCTGCGGAGCTGTTAGTTTTTCAAAAGCGGTTTCCCGAAGCCGAAACTGCGCTTCAACGAGCATTGGAGCTGCGGCCGAGTTACGCCGATGCCTATGCGACTTATGCATGGTTTTACAGGTTGCAGGGAAAGCTCGACGATGCTTTGGTTCAGCTTCGAAAAGCAATTGAATTAGATCCGCAGGAGAACCGCTACAAAACCAACTTAGCCAATGCATTGTGGTCTGTCAGTAGAGCTGAGGAAGCAATGGCGACGGTCAAAGAGGCCATAGAGCGTAATCCTAGTGTTCCCTCAAATTACGACCTGCTCGGTCGCTGGTACATGCAATTGGGAGACATCGGGAAAGGTGCCTATTGGCATGAGCACGCATCCATGATGAATGGTGAAGCGGCTGAAAGCGGTTGGTCCCACTGCTTGAATCTCGTGCAGTTATGGGCAGAAGAGCGAGCCCTCGAGTGTGCTCAAGACTATCTGCGCCGTTACCCCGGAGATGTAGAGGCGACGCACTACCTAGCGACACTGACTGATGACGTTGAGCTTGGTGTGCAAAATCTGCGTGAGGCCGTCGCGAGTAACCCAAGTTTTTGGTACCGCCGATATCAGCTAGCCGATTGGTTCGTAGAGGCAAAGCAGTGGCAAGACGCCATAGACATTTTGGAGAGCAGCGAAAAAGGACTTTTTTCGAGTAGTCCCACGTTGAGTGATCAAACGATCTGGGCTGCGACAAGTCTTGCTCAGGCCTACTATGGCCTGGGAGAGGAAGAAAAAGCTGCGGTGCTCAGCGAAGCTGGGCTTAGTTACATGGAGCGGCGTCGTAAGTTGCAGGCTTCGGGATACGTTGCTGGTGTCGAGGACGTGCAGTTTTTGGCGTTACTCGGTCGCAGCGATGAAGCGCTGGATCGTTTAGAGGCCACGGTTGCCTCCGGCTGGCGTTTTTATTCTTTTGGTCTTAATTACTCCAGTGTTTTTGATTCCTTGCGCGATGACCCACGCTTCACAGAGGTGATCGCTGTGATCCGCGAAGACCTTACAGAGCAACTGGATTGGTACGATAAGAACAGTGATATGCCTCCCGAGGCAATAGGCCTCTGAGCTAGTTTAGCTGGAGTTTCTGTCGTCAAAAAAAACCCCGCATAAGCGGGGATTTTTAACTAAAGCACCGTGTTAATTGTGGGATTTTAATCCAGGCTTGCACCCTCAACATGGGGAGCCCCCGCCGCGAGCAAGGCCTTCTCAAGCTCTTCTAGCGCTGATTCAGCCCTATCAAGCCGTGTCGCCAAAGACTTCATTGCTTTGTTGACGACTTCGAGCCCCTGACGAGCGGTGTCCGTGGGTCCATACAAAGAGCGATAAATTGTGCGCTCTACCACTGAGAGTCGTTGCGAGATGGTGGTGCGCGTTTTCTCGCCCACTTCCAGTTTGGCTGGGTTTCCATTGAGCTCTCCGTTCAACGCATGCAACGTCTCGCCCACTTGATGCAATTTTGCGTCAAGGTCGCCGGCATCGGCACGAGAGTGCGCCAGTGCCTTGGCCATCGCCTGTGAACGTTGCACGGCGCGTGCGAGATCTGCCTTGAGCTTTGACGATTCCCGTGCGGCATCTTCCCAAGCTCGCCAGAATGCGGCGACCTCTGCATCAGAGGCGCCCGGTAAAGAGCCCGAATACAGACGCTCTACGTCGAAATCAATGGGGTCATCGAGCTGACTTACCTGTCCGTCCACACGCTTGTAGAGCGTCGCTGTATAGGTGCCCGGTGCTGCCATCATGCCTCGCTGCGTTTCACCGTGATCGTTCTCATCATTCAAGGAGACTACTTTAGTTGCGGGGTAGCGAAGGTCCCAAGCGACGCGATGGAAGCCTTTGTCTTTAGGACCCTCGACACGGCGCACAACGTTGCCTTGCGCATCTTTCACCACCAAGAAAATAGCCGGTGCTGCCTGAGTGGCTTCTTTACTTACGGCGTTCCAACCCGGGAATTCGATATCTTTGCCGTCTGCCTCTTTAGATTTCTCAGCAGCCATGCGCGCTTCACTTAGCGTCTGCAGCCCCTCGTTCAGGTGATAGGTAAATGTGGCACCGAACTCTGGGTTGGGCGCGACATAGTGCGATGCTCCCTGCGAGCCCTTCAGGTCATCAAAATCGAGGTCAGACCTGGGAATATAGAGCCATGCCTTACGGGTTGAATACAGCGAACCTTCTTTTTTCAGTGATGCCTCACTGACTTCGCGCAGCGCACTGTAATCATCAAGTACAAAAAATCCCCGTCCAAAAGAGGCACCGACCAGATCATTCTCCCGTCGCTGTATGGCGAGATCTCTGAAGCTGATCGTAGGAACACCGCCCTCGAGCTCTATCCACTGTTCTCCAGCATCAATGGAGAAAAAGATGCCGAACTCGGTTGCGGCAAATAATAGCTCCGGCTTTTCGTGGTCCTGGACCATGCGCCAGACCAGGTGACGCTCAGGGAGGTCTTCGCTGATGGATTCCCAGCTTTGTCCGCGGTTGGTGCTCTTAACCAGGTAGGGTGTGTAGTCACCGTACTTGTGGTTGTCTAGGGAGACGTACACGGTATCCGGATCATGGAGGTCGGCCTTAATGTCGTTGATAAACGCGCGTTCGGGTACACCCATGCGGCTAACCTCAACGCTGCGCCAGCTTTCGCCGCCATTTTCAGTTATCTGTAATAGACCATCATCGGTACCTGCGTAGATGAGTCCGTCTACGAGAGGGGATTCAGATAATGAGGTAATAGAGTTGTAGTTGGACATCGCCAAAACGTCCCACGAGGAATCCCAGCTTTGCTTGCGGCCCATGATGGGTAGCTCAAAGCGTTCCTCATTGCGTGTCAGATCGCCTGATATAGCGCGCCAGCTATCGCCACGATTGTCCGAGCGCCATACCCGTTGGCTGGCAAAGTAAATACGCGCAGGGTCGTGGGGGCTGACGTGGATCGGTGCATCCCAGTTGAAGCGCTCATAATCTTCGTCTTCACCTGGCTGTGGTTGTATATCAACAACTTCGCCAGTGGTGATGTCGATGCGCGAGAGGGCGCCTTCCTGCCGTTCGGCGTAGACGATATCCGGATTGCCGGGTTCCGTAGCCGGAGCATGTCCATCCCAGTCCAGTACCAGACTCCAGTCAGCATTGCGAATTCCATTCACGCTGTCGGTGCGCGAAGGCCCGCCCTGAGTGCCGTTATCTTGAGTGCCGCTATAGATGTTGTAGAAAGGCTCGGCGTCATCCAGCGCCAGCTTATAGAACTGCGTAACTGGCAGGTTAGGCATATAGCGCCAGTTCGCCGCCAAATCAAAGCTTTCGTACACGCCACCGTCTGTGCCTAGCAGCAGGTAATCCGGATCGCTGAGTTTGAACGCCAGCGCATGATTGTCGCCATGGCGGTGCTGACGGTTGACTGGCCCCCAGGTCTTACCGCCATCGAGAGACTGCTTCATGGACGCGTCCATCATGTAAAGATGATCAAATCGATGCGGTGAGGCATAAAGCTCAACGTAGTAGTGTGGGCCCGTGCCACCAGAGATAACCTCGGACTGCTGTGTCCAGGACTCTCCGCCGTCCACGGACTTCCATGTGCCGCCCTTGCGGCGATTGAGTTCAATAGCGGCATAGACAATATCCGGCTGCTGCGGGGATATCGCTAGTCCGATCTTGCCCATCTTGCCCTCAGGTAGTCCCTCAGAAAGTTTCTTCCAGGTATCACCGCCGTCCTCACTGCGATAGATGGCGGATTTGGCGCCGCCATCCATCACTGCGGCAACGGTTCGATGATGCTGCCAGGTTGCCGCGTAGACCCGCTCGGGGTTTCGGGGGTCGATAGCAATGTCGGTTACGCCCGTGAACTCCTCATCGCCGAGCGTCTTGGTCCAGGTCTGTCCGCCGTCAGTTGATTTGTAGAATCCGCGATCACCACCGGGGCTCCACAACGGCCCCTGAGCTGCCACGTAAACAACATCCGAGTTCTCTGGATGGACGATGATTTCGCCAATGTGCTGAGAGTCCTCAAGACCCATGTTCATCCAGTTTTTGCCGCCATCGACGGACTTGTAGATGCCGTCTCCGAAGGCGAAATGCCGTCCGCCACCGTGCTCACCGGTACCCACCCAAACAGTGCTGCTGCTATTGGAGTCCAGTGCCACGGCGCCGATGGAGTAGGAGCCTTCGTCGTCAAACACCGGCTCGAAGGTGGTGCCGGCGTTAACGGTTTTCCAAACACCTCCAGAGCCCACCGCTACGTACCAGGTGTTTTCGTCTTCTGGGTGGATCGCGAGGTCGGCGATGCGTCCGGACCTAACGGCCGGACCTATGTTTCGTAGCGTGAGGCCCTCAAAGGTGGCTTCGGACAAAACGGCTGCTTCGTCTTTGTCGGCAGCGATAGCAGCGCCGCCAAGTGTCAGACCTACAGCAAGGGTGATGGCAGACATGACTGTCTTTTCGGTTCTCATAAAGGCTTACCTTTTTTGAGTTTGGTGGAGGAGCGAGGATGTAAGAATAGCCGCACAGACGAGATTGTCGAGCTACAGCCTGATGCTGGGCCTTAGGTAAATGTTCGAACCACCAGAAAGAGCGCTGACGGTGCGATGAGACAACCAATACCTGTATAAAATGTCGCCGTCATCGCGCCGTAGGGCACGAGCTTAGGATCGGTCGCCGCGAGACCCGCAGCCACGCCACTAGTAGTGCCCATAAGCCCGCCGTAGATCATTGCCGAGTGCGGGTTGGTAAGCCCAATACGCGAAGCGACCAGCGGTGTTCCGATCATGACGAGGATAGACTTGATGAGGCCGGCGGCGACACTGAGCGCGATAACGTCCGAGTCGGCACCGAGTGCCGTGCCTGTTACGGGCCCAACGATGTAGGTTGCCGCGCCCGCTCCGATAGTAGTGATTGCTACGGCGTCTGAGTATCCAAAAGCTACTGCCGTCACGGCGCCAACGGTGAACGAGAGCACAACACCTGTGACGACGGAGACTCCGCCTATAAAGCCCGCCTTCTTTAGCTCGTCGAGATTTGCACCAAAGGCGGTGGCGATAATGGCGAAATCTCGGAACATTGCACCGCCCATTATTGCGAAGCCAGCAAACAGTGGGATGTCTGCTATTCCCCGGGTTCCATCGGTATAACGGCCTCCGACATAAGCGAGAACAAGACCGACGGCAATTGCGATGGCGGAGCCGTGGATATGGCCGCGGGTGAGCTTGTCCGACAGGTAGTAGGAACTCCAGACCAGGATAGCCACGACAAGGAACGCCGTGATCAGTGTGTTCTTGGTCATGACCGCTTCGAGAGTTTCAACGATCATTGGATGTACTCCAGCGCGTCATAACGGGGATGAGCATAAAGCTGGCAATCACGGCCGCAGTGCCCGCTACGATCGCCAGCCATCCGCTCGATAGTGCCGCGATTACGTTTTGTTTTGCCGCCATAGCCACAACTATGGGGATGTACATGGCGTTCCAAAAGTTGATCCCTGTTTCTGTAGGCAGGCTCAGTTTTGGGCCGCGCTTGTTCAGGTTCGACAGCAGTATCAGAAGGAGCATGGCAATACCGACTCCACCGACATTCGCGTTTACGCCGATGAGTTTCCCGAGCAAGTCTCCAGCAAAGACGCCGAAGAGCATGCAGAAAGACAGCAAGCCGACTCCGTAAATCACCATACGCGACCCTCGTTTGCTAGTAGTTCTAGAATTGACTTAGGTTAGCATGCACAAGAGACAGTTCGGCGGAGCCAGCCACGATGAGTCAGAACCTTTACGCGCACTTCGCGAGTCGTTTTCAGGACGTTGAAGACAAACTATTGCTGGTAACAAACACTGGCGAAAGCTACAGCTTTGCAGATATCGATCAACGTGCAGCCCAGATTGCTGACGTGCTTGTCGCCGGCGGTGTTAGACCGGGTGATCGAGTGTCTGTACAGGTTGAGAAGTCCCCCATGGCCCTGTGTTTGTACTTCGCCTGCCTGAGGACCGGTGCGGTATACCAGCCTTTGAACCTTGGCTACCGTCGCGCGGAAATCGAGTATTTCATTAGTAACGCAGAACCAAAGCTCGTGGTTTGCGACAGCGGTAGTGAAGATGAAATGCGGGCGATAGCATTGGCGGCGGGAACCGAGCTGGTGCTAACCCTAAATAGCGACGATAGCGGTTCGTTAATTGAAGCCGCAGATAGCAAGGTAGGCGATTTCGGTGTTCTGCCGCGAGAGGCCGGCGACTTGGCTGCACTGCTGTATTCCTCCGGTACCACGGGAGTACCTAAGGGAATCATGCTGACGCACGGCAACCTCCTTGCGAATGGAGAAACCTTGGTTGATGCCTGGGGTTTTACTGCCAACGATCGCTTGCTCCACGCTCTGCCTATCTTTCATGTGCATGGTCTGTTTGTGGCTGTGAGCTGCGTTATGCTCAGCGGCGCCAGCATGCGCTGGTTGCCAAGCTACGATGCCAAGCAGGTCGTACAACACCTGCCTGAGTGTACGGTTTTTATGGGTGTACCCACGTACTACACGCGTCTACTTTCAGAGCCTAGCTTCTCTGTTGATCGCTGTGCCTCCATGCGCTTGTTTGTTTCCGGTTCTGCGCCCTTGCTCGAAGAAACTTTCCATTCTTTTGAAAAGCGCACCGGGCATCGGATTCTCGAGCGTTACGGTATGACCGAAACCAATATGAACTCGTCTAACCCCCTGGGCGGTGAGCGGCGTGCAGGAACCGTGGGGCTGCCGCTTCCCGGCATTGAGATTCGCATCGTCAATGACGAAGGAGAGCAAGTCGAGAGCCATGAAACAGGGCATCTTCAAGTAAAGGGGCCAAACGTTTTTGCCGGTTACTGGCGAATGCCTGAAAAGACCGCCGATGACTTTACTACAGATGGCTTTTTCAACACCGGCGATCTTGGAAAGATTGATGCAGACGGCTACGTCAGTATCGTTGGACGAAACAAAGACCTGGTGATCACGGGCGGCCTGAACGTTTATCCGAAGGAGATAGAGCTTTTCATCGATGAGCTGACGGGCGTTAAAGAGTCAGCGGTAATCGGCGTTCCCCATGTGGATTTTGGTGAAGCGGTTGTGGCGGTTGTCGTGCCGACTGAAGTCGGTTCAACTACCGAGGGCGATATCATCGCTGCTTGCCGCGAAGGGCTGGCGGCTTACAAAACGCCAAAGCGCGTGGTGTTTCTAGATGAGTTGCCACGCAACACCATGGCTAAAGTGCAGAAGAACGTGTTGCGTGAGACTTTTGCGCAGTTGCTGAGCTGAGTGGGCAAGTTAAGCTTCAGAACTATCAAGTGCTCGACCGTAAACACCGATAGTCTCTTGAACTCTCTCGGTGTAGGCGTGCAGCTTTTTGTAGCCGAGCGCCAACCCAGTGATCCATGTCGCCGGTTGGTTATCGTAAGCGCCCGCCATCATGCCCGCGATGGTGAAATCGAAAATGTTCGGAGTCTCACCAAAGAGAAACCCTGACTCCGGCACTGCGTCCTCGAGTGCTTGAAGATCCCGAGCTGCAAACTCTTTTTGCTCTTTCAGAGTGTGACGTCCGAGGCCCTGCAGATTAAAGGTCTGGCGTACCTGGCGGCGAGCCAAGCCTGCGACGAGGGGGCGTACGGGTTTGGGCGCGATGTGGAAAAATCCGCTGACCACGTTTGGCCACCAAGCGTCGTCTAGCCAGCGACTTGCCACCACCATCCAATACAAGTGGTCCTCGGCTAAGCGAGTAAGGGCGACGCCATGAGCCTTCTGTTGGCTTGTCATGCCTCTATACACGCGGCCATCGGTTATGCCATCGAGGTACTCGGCAATAAGTTCCGAGTCAGCGATTGTTTGTCCCTCAGCAACAAGATAAGGAAGCTTTCCTTTTGGCGCCTTGCCCGGATTGGCTTCTTCGGATGCGGTGAAAGGTACCTCCAGGGCAGTGAGCAGCATTTCAATTTTTAGGCAGAAAGGACTGACATTGCGCATGCCGAATGCCGGAGGCAGAGTAACGAGTTCAAGCATCTTTCTCTCTCCAAGTTGCTCTCAGAGTGTGTACCGCTGTTGCGGCTCTCTTGGCTATGGTTGAAGAATACGATGATTGATTGAGGGTTGCGAGTCTGAGCTATCGGTGCTCGAGGCAGGCGGTCACGGGCAGTTCGATTAACGCCCGCGCGCCTGATGCCAGGCCAAAATGCAGACCAGGCCTGCAAAGAAACTGGTGAGGGTAACGGTACCCCACCAGCCGCCCAGCCCGTAGGCGATCGCACCAGTCCAGCTACCCATCCCTCCACCGAGAAACATCAGCGTTATATATAAAGTCATGAGACGGGTGCGAACTGCCGGCGGTGTGTTGAGGCTGGTCATACGACCGGTGACATCTACCATGGGACCCACGGTACTCATGACTGCGATGGGGAGTAATAAAAAGAGCCAGTGAACGGAAGCGAGTGCCAGGGTTAGAATTCCCAAAAAATTGATGGTCGCCATGCGAAGACGGGCCCGCTCCGCACCAAAGCGATCCGCCCAGCGGCCCAGGCGCGGTGTCACCAGTAAGCCCACTGCAGAGAATGCCGCGAGATATCCCACGGTGTCTGTGCCCAAATTGAATTCTTCACTTGTCAGGTGCAGTCCTATACCTAGCCAGCAGCTCAAGAAGGCAGAGAACCCTAGTCCCTGAATGACGCCTGACATCATGACGCGGGGGTGCTTTAAGGAGAGGGACACCAGGGAGTTGAGTAGCTGACCATAGCTTTCTTTGTCTGCTTCCCCCGGTGGTTCGTCAGTATCCATGAGCATCGGCAATACAACGGTGGAGATAGCCATGAGGACCGCAGCCATCCAATAAACGCTCCGCCATCCAAGCACTTCCCCCATGGCGCCGGATGTGACTCGCGACAGTTGCACACCGGCAATCACTCCGGTGGTAAGGACTGCGGTGACAAAACCAAGACGTTCCTTAGGAACTCGTTTGGACGTGTAAGCCGGTAAAAGGTAGGGGGTGATAGTAAAAAAGCCTAGCAAGCTCGAGGCGGCGACAAAAAGACCAAAGTCCTTAACCGTCGCCATGGAGATAAGCGCAGCGACTTGCGCAGCGATACAGATTACGGCAAGACGGCGATTGCTCATACGATCGCCCAAGGGCAAGAGAAACAGCACGCCTAAGGCCAGAGCAATCTGATTGAGGGCCGGCACCAGTCCGACGAGTCCGTAGCTTACGTCGAAGCTATCTGCCACGGATCCGATGATGGGATGGATGTAGTAGGCATTGGCCGTGACGATAGCGCCGGCCGCAGCGAGTAAAACCACTTCACGCGTGCCGAGCTGTCTAGGGCTGCTAGCGATTGGGGAATGTCCGTCTGAGTTGGGGTGAGCAATGATAGGTTGATGCAGGCAAGATGGTAAGTGTTAGTTCATTCGGCGGACAACTTGATGAGTCGAACGATTTTTTTCGCCATTACAGAAGAAGAGCGTAAGATTGAGGCCTATATTATCCGCGCACTAGAACTACTGTTTGCGACGTACTTACCCTAAGAAGAATATTGATCGGGGCGAACACATGAATGACTTAAACACGGCGTTAGGCTCTCTCGAAGGGTACGCAAAACTGGCCGTAACCGGTCTCGGGTTTATGCTCGTGGCGATGCTTGTGGTGTTTCTGTTGTACCGGCTGGTCTCATCCTTTGTTAAACCTCGCGGAAAGATTGCGCGGATGGTCCGTGTCGCGTTTGGTGCACTTTATGTGATGGTTATTTTGCTCGCCGTGATGCTCGCGGCAGAGCACCTCGGTTATGACATGTCAGGTATCTCTGGCATCGCTATTCTGGTTGTTATTGTCGGAGCGGTGATTGCATTCTTTGCAATCCCGTTTCTTCCGCGCCTGCCCTTTATGATTGGGGATACAGTAACCATCCGCGGCACCATGGGTATTGTCGATAGCATTACCACCTACCAGACGGTCCTGCGTACCTTTGATGGTCGCCTCGTCTACATTCCCAACATGGTGGTGCTCGGGTCGGACATTCAAAACTACAGCACTGTTCCCGTAAGGCGTGTTGATCTCACTGTGCAGCTTCACATCACCGATGACATCGCGCTGGGAAAACAGCTGTGTTTGTCCGCGATGTCTGCAGACGATCGTGTGCTTGAGGATCCCGCGCCAGCGGTGTTTGTCACGGGAATGGAGACTGGCATCGTCTCGCTGTTAGGTTTGTGTTGGGTGAACAATGCTGATTGGTTTGCGACTCAGGACGCGCTGATCGTTTCGATGGCTAAAGCTCTGAACGATAATGATGGCGTGCAACCCGTTGTTAGGGAGTTGAATGTGAATACTCGGCTTCGACCCGGAGACTGAAGCGCGAACACGATTCCGTTTTGAACGAGTTTAACCGAGCGATAGCTCGCTACAAAGAGCTTCAAAAACCGGTTGATGCACCTCCCAGTCAGGCCAGCCGCTAGTGTGCCGCCAAACAAAAACGCTGTGGTTAGCTGAGCGGCGCGCAACTGTGCCACCAGAGTTGCCACCGCGGATTAAAACTCAGCGCTTATCAGGCTTGCCAGGATTAGTGGTTTAGCCCACCCATCCGTTACACCAGCCTGCGCCGTGCACGCGCTTGCCAGCAAAGATTGGGCACATACCGTATTCATCGTCGACTGCCTGGTACAAGGTGCAGGTGGTGCATTGCTGCTTGGCACCCTCGGGGCCCGCTTTCTTTGTCCATTGCGCTGTATCTACAGTGCTGTGATCGGCTTTGTATCCCATCGCCACAGCGATTCCATCGTCTTCCGTGATGATCTCTTGCGCATGACTAAAGCGAGCAATGAGGAGGCCAGATCCTGCCGCCACTGATGTCTTTAAAAAGTTACGACGATTTAGCTTATTCATGAGTGATACTCCAGCAGTGTGTGTTCCTGGGATTAATACGGCGGCGTTGGCAGCTCCGGCTCACCCGTGTTTATTTTTTGTCGCGCTTTCTTGCACCAAATTGGTGCGCATGAGAATTATTCGCGTTCTTGATCGCATTCAAGCAGGCTAGTTATCCGCCACAGGACAATACGGGTCACTTAGTCCCGTAACTTAATACTCTCAGTCTTGCTCTACGAGACGGATCTATTGATGAACGCGATGGCCTAACGGTAATCTCATCGCATAAGTAGACGAAGGGCCTAGCGCCTCCGAGTACGTTTTAATGAACACCATGTCTCGTGGATCGGTCACCGATGCACGCCTCCAGCCCGTCATGCGATCACCGCTGTCTTATGGTGCTCTGACTGGAATCTACGTCGTTGCGATCCTCGTCCCGTGGGCGCTCTCTTACATAGAAGGTCTTGCGGTCCGCGGCTGGTATGAAGAGTTGGTTCAATTACTGAGCATTATCGGTTTGAGTATGATGCTCCTTCAATTCTTCCTTACTGCCCGAGTAGATGCTGTGGCACGTCAAGCTGGTGTAGACAACACCATGCGCCTGCACACTAAAATGGGGGAATTGGTGGGTTACCTAGTTTTACTCCATCCGCTTCTTATTGTTGCGCCTCGCTTTTTTGTTGCTCCTTCGTTTGCTCTTGGGGATCTGTGGGACTTGTTTACGAGCCCTGAAACCTCCACCGGTATGTACGCCTGGTGTCTTATGCTTGTTTGGGTTCTCATGGCAGTATTCAAAGAACGAACAGGTCTTTCTTATGAAGCCTGGCGGTACACCCATTCCGCAGGTTTTGTTGCGATTATTATTTTGGCGACGCATCACGCCATGACTATTGGTAGACATGGCCGCTATAGCGCTTGGTTCGACATCATGTGGTTCTTGCTGTGTGTAGTCGCCGTTGCACTTGTGGTTTACGTGTATTTTTTCCGTCCACGCGCGGTCGCCAAGCAGCCATTTCGAGTCGTAGACTGCTTTAAGGGTAGTGACAGTGATTGGCATCTCACTATCGAAAAAGACGGCGACTTTCCCTTTGATTTTGATGCAGGTCAGTTCACTTGGATCAGCACCTCTGACAGTGTTTTTGCACGCAATGAGCACCCGTTTTCCATTGCCACCACCAGACGCTCACTGCCAAAGGTTAGCTATGTTATTCGCGAGCTAGGCGACTATACGCGCCAGTTAGCCAAGCTCGGAGCGGGGCATCGTGTCTGGGTAGATGGTCCTCATGGTGTGTTTACGCAAAACGCGCGAAATGCGAGTGGTGTTGTTCTGATTGCGGGTGGCGCAGGCATTGGACCCATTATGGGCTTGCTCCGGGAGTTGGGAGACCACGAAGATAAGCGTCCGGTCACGCTGATCTACGGGAATCGCACCATAGAGCAGATGTCATTTATGGACGAGATTGCGTCGTTGGAATGCGTGCTGAATCTTGACACCCAACTGGTCTTGGAGCAGCCGCCGGAAAATTTCACAGGACTCCCAGGTTTCATTAATCAAGAAGTGCTGTCCGGCGTGGTCAGCCAACCCGAATCTATCAATTGGGATTTCTATATCTGCGGCCCTCCGGTCATGGTTAAAGCAGTTGAAGAGTCTCTGTTGTCTCTTTCGGTCGCCCCGGAGCGGATCCTGTATGAGCAGTTGGGTTTTTAACGAGCACAAGTCGGCTCAATAGTACGGGCGTCCCATGCGATCTCGGTACAGGACCGGGTAGAGGTAAGAAAAGTTATGGCAGAAAACAACGACGATGAAAAAATTGAAGAGGGTGTTTCTCGTAGAGACGTCATAAAAGCGGGAATGTTCACCGCAGCAGCGCTTTCGGCACCTCTTGTTCTGAATCCCGGGCAATCGTCCATGGCCGCTGCGGCTAAGACAAATCATAAAAGCGACCTACTTATTATTGGAAGTGGGTTTGCCGGGACTTTTGCAGCTCTGGAAGCTAGGAAAAACGGTTTGTCCGTAATTATGGTGGATAAAGGCGTAGTAGGTTGGTCAGGCATGTCCCCTTGGGCGTCCGATAGCAGGCCTTTCGATGCGGAGATTTACGATCGAGAAGAGTGGCAAGACAATTTGGCCATGAACACAGAGTACGTTAACGATCGAAAGTGGCTCGACATTTTTATGGATGAGTCGCTCGACATCTTCTATGACCTGCAAGCTATGGGCGCACACGAAACTAAACCGTTTGAGCGTGGAACAAAGGCATTCCGGCGCGAGTTGGAAGCCGCTGATGTTGAGTTTGTCGAGCGCACAATGATCACTTCGCTCCTAAAGGATGATAGTGGTCGCGTATCGGGCGCTGTTGGCTTTACCTATGACGACTCTCGAGAGGAATCTAAGGCGATTGTACTAAACGCAGGTGCCGTTATCTTGTGTACTGGAGCCGGCTCCTATAAGAGTCCAGGGTTTCCAATTTGGGGGCAAACCTTCGACGGAGATGCTATGGCCTATGAAGCAGGTGCGAAAATAGTTGGGAAGGAGTTTCACGATACTCACCCTACCTTTGCCTTTGCCCCCGCTGCTGCTTACGAGGGGTGGAAGTGGGCGCAGGAGGTAAAGGGCGCTTACGTGATGGTAGGTCCCCCTAACAAATTAGATGGTGGCCTGACGCTGGGTAATGCGCTGAGCGTTTACAACCACGGCGTAGACCGAAGACTTGGCATGGGGCCGGGAGGCGAAGCTCCTCCCGCTCCCGGTGAGCCACCTCCCGGCGCTGAAGAGCGAGAACGAAATAAAAAGTATCTTGGTAAGGGTTACCTAAAGACGCCTGGACTTCATCTTGATATGGGGGGGCCTCCTGAGGCTCCTTCAGAAGAGGGTGAAGCTGAAAAGATGGGGCATCGCGTCGGCGGAGCTACGGCTGGCATGGGAGTGCATAAAAGCGAGGGTGTATTGTCGTCTGATTACACGTGCGCTGCAGATGGTGTTGAGGGGCTTTATGCGGCGGGAGACGCCCTCGGCTCTATGTTATGCGGTTCCCTCTACCCTGGACGAGGATTTTCATCTTATGGATCTGCTATTCAGGGTCGTCGCGCCGCCAAATACGCCGCTCAGTTTTTGAAGGCTAACCCACCGCCCGAAGTGAATGAGAACAAGGTCGCGAAAGTAGTAGAGGCTATGTGGGCGCCAAGAGAAAACGAAAGGGGCTACAGCCCAGAATGGCTTACCGCAACGCTACAGAACACGATGACGCCATTTCATGTTCTTTATGTGAAGGAGCGACGCAGATTGGACGGAGCCCTAGCCTCCATCGAATTCCTGAGGCAACACTGTGTGCCCCGAATGATTGCTCGGGATGGGCATGAGTTGCGCATGGCGCACGAAGTAAAGAGCATGCTTCTCAATGCAGAGATGAAGCTGCGTGCGGGTTTGTATCGTGAAGAAAGTCGCGGCACGCATTTCCGTGAGGACTTTCCCGCTCGCAATGATGATGAATGGTTTTGTTGGGTGACCGCGCAATCGCAAGATGGACAAATGGCGATGGGTAAAAAGATGCTTCCAGAAGAGTGGAAGCCCGATGCCGCCAGGTCCTACCGAGAAAACTACCCTAGGATATTTCCGGGTGAAGACGAGTATATGAACAACCGTAGTTTCACTGCATAGAGAGGATAGTCCACCGCATGCCCATTGAAAAAATTCACGGCTGTATCGGTTGCGAAAACTGCGTAAAAGCTTGCCCTACCGATGTTATACGAATGGACCCGGTGTCTGAGCAGGCCTACATTGCATATCAGCAAGACTGCCAGATTTGCCACCTTTGCCGGCTGAGCTGCCCCGTCGATGCGATAACTCTAACGCCCGATAAGGCGATGCTTCCAACAACGTCCTGGGGGTAGCCGATGTTTGATTGCCGACAGCTATCCACGTGTCCTCCGAGACGGGCCGAGGATTTCAAAGTATTCTTTGTGGCGTTGGCTGCAATCGTGATTGTTCTTGCAGGTTGTGAAATTTCGCCAGATCAGGTTAAGTTCGTGGGCGATGATCGAGCAACACCTTTAAGCGCTCCATCACAAGAGAGTCACGATGAAGCACCCGATCAAGGACAAGCTGAGCGCCATTGAAAAAACCTTGGAGATTCTCGTCTCCTTTGCAGATGTTGATCACGAAGTTGGCACTGTAGAAGTAAGTGAGCATACGGGTATTCATAAGGCTACGGTCTCGCGCATATTAGGTACTTTGCTTGAATACGGGATGGTCTCTCAGAACGACGAGACTAAGAAGTACACTCTTGGGCCTCTCGCTTACCGTCTTGGTCGAACGCAAACTGGGCAATCCATTAGTGCATTCACCTCTGTGTCTCAGAAGTACATAGACGAACTGCGCGATGCCGTGGGTGAAACTGTGAGTCTTGAGGTGTGGGCGGAACGCAAAACCATTGCCTGTTATCTTGCAGAGAGTAAGAGCCCATTACGTGTGGCTATGGCATCCGCTGATGTTTTACCTTTGCATGCTCCCGCGGGTGCAAAAGCCATTCTTGCTTTTGTCGGCCAGGACCATCTCGATAGATTGCTTTCGGAGGACTTGCCGCGTTTCACCGAACATACGATTACTTCTAAAACGGAGCTCCTTGAACGTCTTGTAATCTTCAACAAGCAAGGTTATTCCATCGATAATCAAGAGCTTTATCCCGGGATCTTCGCCATCGGTGTCCCTATCTTTGATCGTATTAGCAAACCTGTTGCAGCGGTATCTGTGGTTATGCCGGCGAGTCGGGTAACCGAGAAGCGCGAAGCTGAAATCGTACAGCATCTTAAGCGCACGTCTCGTGCAGTATCTGCGGCGATGAGTGACGGGCCCAACAGTTTCTTTTGAGGCCTAAGCCGCCTTTTTCGCTCGCATTACACTTGCCCTCTACGCCGCAGATCTCTGTGTCTGGCTGTTGCTTCCGTGATCCTGAAAGTTCGTGCCTCAGGCGCACTGCTGTATTGGGGAAGGTTTTTGGAGTGTATCGCTAGTATCAAATTTGTCTCACATGGCGATACAGATTAATTGCTATACAGTTCATCCGTCGCTATTCTCATAATGCGTTCATACACAATTATGACGTTCTCCTGACTTGCATAAGCTAACCATAAACATAATCAGGTGTAAGGGAATCACTATGAAACCAAGATTTAACCGTCTGTTCACCGCGACTGCGGCTGGTACTCTCGCTGCTTTGGGGGCACTCCCGACGGCTTCTTTTGCCCAAACTGTTTTAGAGGAAGTTGTAGTGACGGCAACCAAGCGAGCGGAAGGCCTACAGGACATTCCTCTCTCGGTTACCGCATTTTCGCAAAACGACATGGATTTGCGCGGCTTCAGCAATATACAGGGTATCCAGGAAGCAACACCAAACCTGAATTTCTCCGTTCAATCAGCTGGACAGAATGTGGCTCGAGTGACGCTGAGAGGTATAGGCACCGAGACTCTTGTCGGTGGTGGTGATCCCGGTGTTGCCGTACACATTGACGGCGTTTACGTTGGGCGAAACTCCGTCGCCGCTGGTGACATATTTGATATCTCAAGAGTGGAAGTTTTGCGTGGCCCGCAGGGCACCTTGTATGGACGAAATGCTACGGGCGGCTCGATCAATATAATCACGGAACGACCTAACGATGAGTTTGAGGCTAACGTTGACCTGGCTTTGGGCAACTACAACTCGCAACGCCTGAGGGCCGTAGCAAATGGTCCTTTGACGGATAGCGTTAGTGCACGGGTAGCATTGTTTTCGGATAAGCGTGATGGGTTCTACAACAACTCCTTCAATGGCCGAGACGGCGATGATAAAGATAGCCTTGGCGTTCGGCTCCAGTTTCTCTGGGAGTCAGAGTCGGGGAACGAGGTCTTGCTTCGTGGCTATCACTCGGAGTTTGATTCTATAGGTCCAGGCTCTACTTACCTCGGTGATGATCTACCCTCAACCGCAACAGGCTATCCTGCGGGGCATATAACCGGCGTTTCCAGCGGCCCATTACCGCCCCCGGGAGCTCCTATTATTGCTGATTTGTATGGCCTGGCTACGACGTCTGAAGGCGACGCTGTGTTGCCTCGACCTACGGGTCTGCGCGACGTTCGCCGTGACGCTGCAGAGTTTCTCGAGCAAACTATTGAAGGTGTGGACTTGGAGGCAAGCTTTACACTGAACGATGCAATGCTTTTCCGTTCTATCAGCTCGTATCAGACCAACGACAACGAAATTTTGGTGGACGCGGACAACTCCGAGTTGCCTATACAAACGCGCTATCGCTTGAACGAGGCCGAACAGTACAGCCAAGAGTTCAACCTTATCTCCCAAGGTGAGTCAAAGCTTCAGTGGATTTTGGGTGCATTTTACTACCACGAAGAATTGACGGAGACATTCAACACCACGACACCTGCGGGATTGCTACCACTGAGCACGCCGCTTCCACCGGGTGCCGTACCCGGGGGTGGTGGCGTTGCTCAGGACAGAGTCGCTCTCCATGATGTGGACTCTTATGCGTTGTTCGCGCAAGTCTCCTACGAACTTACTGAAAAAGCTTCTGTAACTGTCGGGCTCAGGCAGACTTGGGACGAGAAAACGCAGGATCGCCCCTTTGGTGGGCAGCTTGATTTGACAAATGGTTACCGGTTTATGGGTCGTGGTTCCACGGATCCTCTACCGCCGTCTACTGCCGAGACTGATTTTTCTGAGCTTACCTATCGTGTGAGCGCGGACTACGCGCTGACGGATGACAATATGTTATTTGCCAGTATTTCGCGGGGCTATAAGTCAGGAGGCTTTGACTTTAACGGTGGTGCGTTAGAGGGCGACGAGCAAGTCCCCTATGATCCGGAATTTGTAGACGCCTATGAGATCGGATCGAAAAACAAGTTCTACGACGACAGAATCGTGCTCAACCTGACAGCGTTTTACTATGACTATCAGGATCTGCAAGTGTTTCGCCTCACCGGCGACGGGCCGCTTACGGACAATGCAGCGCAATCTACGATTTGGGGTCTAGAGGCCGAAACTGAGTTATTGATAACTGATGCTTTTCGTATCGATGCATCGGTTGGCCACTTGGACGCCACCTACGACGAGTACTTTGTCGAGGTGCCGCCTCCGACACAAGACTTCTCTGGGAAGACGCTGAATTACTCACCTGAGTGGACGGCTCACTTAGGCGCTGAGTACACCGCTGTGCTGGGGCAAAACGAACTGATTTTTCGAGTGGATTATTCCTATCGATCGGAGACGTTTTTTGATCGTGCAAATAGCGACTTTGATACTCAGGATGCTTATGGCCTGCTGAATGCGCGTATCCGCTACAGCGCGGAAAAATGGTTTGCAGATGTTTTCGCTCAAAATATGACGGACGAAGAATACGTTACCGGTCAGTTGATAAATCCTCCCTTCTCCTGTGGCTGCCGCACTGTGAACCTCGGACCGCCCATGACCTATGGCGTTACCGTAGGGTATCGTTGGGAGTGAAGCCAGACGCGCTGATTGGTTGGCTTGTCGCAACGCTTAGCTTCAATCGCATAACCGACATCCCTCCTGTGGAGGGTGTCGGCTTTTCAGAGGAATGGAATGATTAGGTTCAGCGCATCAACAGCCTTGCTGCTTCTTGGGTTTACCTTTTCCGCCTGCGCGGATACGACGCCGACGAGGCAAGATTCAGCCGCGCTCTCCCGACGCCCTAACGTATTGCTGGTAGTAGCAGACGACTTGGGATACTCAGATTTAGGGTCCTTCGGCGGTGAGATTAGTACGCCAAACTTAGACGAGTTGGCGGGCGAAGGCATTCGCTTGACTAATTTTCACGCGGGGCCGACCTGTTCTCCCACACGTTCCATGCTGATGTCAGGTACGTATAACCATCAGGCGGGTCTGGGTGCTATGGCAGAGTGGAGGGCGGAGAATCAGCGAGGTAAGCCAGGATATGAAGGCTATTTGAATGATCGGGTGCTAGCGCTACCCCAGCTAATGCAAGACAGCGGTTACTACACCTTTATGGCCGGAAAATGGCATCTGGGTATGCAGCCCTCTCAGGGACCACAGGCGAGGGGGTTTCTCGACTCTTTTGCAATGTTGCCGGGGGCCGGTGGTCACTATGACCAGCTAGGAATCAACCCACGTCTCCCCGTTATCCCGTATTCGGAGAATGGCATTGAGGCTGAGCTGCCCGACAATTTCTATTCAACATCTTTTTACACTGATCGTGCTATTGCCTACATAAACAAGTCCCTGGAGACTCCGGATCAGCCATTTTTTGGCTACGTTGCGTATACAGCACCCCATTGGCCATTGCAGGTTGACGCTTCTTATAGTGATAAGTATCGCGGTAGATATGCCGGCGGCTACAGTGAGCTGAAAAGCGAGCGTATCGATCGAATGAAGCGTCTGGGTATTGTCGCCCCTGATGTTGTTGCCTTTGAGGGCAGCGGGTGCAGTGCTGCGTGGGAAGATTTGTCGACTGACGAGCGACTAGAGCAGGCTCGCCTGATGGAATTGTATGCGGGAATGGTCGACGCGCTAGACGACAATATTGGTCGCCTCATCGATCATCTTAAAGCGGTGGATGCCTATGACAACACGCTTATCGTTTTTATGTCGGACAATGGTGCAGATGCACGACCTCCCAGCGGGATGGGTATGGAGTCAGAATTCATTGCCTCGAAGTACGACAACAGCATAGAGAATATGGGTACATCGACATCTTTTGTTTCCTATGGCTCAGCCTGGGCTGAAGTTGGGAGCGTCCCGTTTAGGCTGCATAAAGGAATGACCACCGAAGGAGGGGTTCGTGTTCCCGCTATTGTGAGGCTGCCTGGAGGTTCATCGTCAGGAGCGATTAAACGCGGCTTTTCGTCAGTATTGGATCTACTGCCCACGTTTCTTGATGTGGCAAACGCCCCGGACCCTCGCGATCAGGCGGTACATGAGAGTCGCTTTGTGCCAGTGGGTGCTTCACTTATTGATTATCTCCAAGGGCATGTCGATAGCGTGCATAGTAATGAACCTTATGGTTTTAGCGTTCATAGGCGTCAAGGTTTGCAGTTCAATCAGTGGAAAATTGTGAGATTGCCCGCTCCTTATGGTGATGAAAGTTGGGAGCTATATGACCTGGAAGCCGATCCCGGCGAGACGAAGAACCTCGCCGCGACCATGCCTGCTAAAACTGCAGAGATGGTGGCTAGGTGGAAGGAATTTGCGGCGACGACGGGCATTGTCGTGTCCGAGGTCTCGACGCGTGTACCCGCTGAATGTACCGGAGCAAGGTCTTAGTATGAAACGACAGTTAGGTGAGTCTGTCCTTTGTCGTCTATGACGCGCGACACGCGTATTCGCATATCGCTACTTGCCTTGCGAATGGGGGTGTTCGCGGTTTTTATGGTATGGACTCTCGATAAGCTGTTCAATTACCAACATAACAGCGGAATGATCAGCCACTACTATCACGTGGATCTGCCGCAGTGGTTTTTAGTTGCGCTGGGGCTTGCAGAACTTGGAATGCTATTTGGGTTCCTTTTGGGTCTGTTCAAGAATTTTACCTACGCGGCGGTGTTGGTCGCGCATGCGGTGACTACCTTGGTTTCCTCTTGGCGTTTACTTCCACCCTATGAGATCCACCAACTCTTATATTTTGGGTCACTACCCATGCTCGCTGCGTGTGTTGCCTTGTACCTGTTGCGAAGCGAGGACACGCTTTGGAATCTCTCCAAGCCGTAGTGTATGTTTTGGACGGAGGCAAGATACTTTGATGGTGCGACGAGCAAAGCTGTGAGGTGAGGCTTTTGCGCGTTTTCTCTCTCTCTCGGGCAAACCTGAGAGAGAGTTTTTTCCAGGTTTCATTATAGAAAACTCATAGCAAAAACCGTCGTAGTAGACAGCGAAGGGTGGTACCACGATGTGGTACAGTTGTGTTTTCAGCTTCGATATCGAGAACGTTGTGGCTCCAAAAAAGATCGCTGCGCCCCGCAAGGGGATTCAGGTCATTGCACGGGCTGCGTCTGTGTTGCGCACCTTGGAGAATGAGTCCGATGGTCTGAGCCTGGGTCAGATAGCCAAGGCGACGGACCTCTCCCGATCTACGGTGCAGCGGATTGTTGACGCCTTGGCCGAGGAGCATTTTGTAATCGGTGCGACGCCCACGTCACGGGTCAAACTGGGTCCGGCGATTCTGCGCATGGCTAGCAACTCGAGTTTCAATTTTGTGGAATTCATCAGGCCTTACATCGCAAAGTTAGCGAAAGATACGGGCGAAACTGTTGATGTGTCGGAGATGCAAAAAAAACGCACGGTTTTTGTCGATCAGGTGGTGGGGTCCGGTAGGCTGAACATCGTTTCTCCGGTAGGAGAAGCGTTTCCTTTGCACTGTCTTGCGAGCGGTAAAGCGATGTTGGCTACCCTGAGTGATGCTGACGTGCGCAAGCGCCTGGGTCCTAAGGAGTTAGAGCGTCATACCACTGCTACTAAAGCTGATTTGAATGCCTTGCTGAAAGAGTTGGCTGCAGTGCGAAAGCTTGGCGTCGCCTTCGACTACGAAGAGCACCTTGAGGGAGTGAGTGCTGTTGGCACCGCGATTCAGGAGCCTGGGGGCACCCTTTATGCCATTTCCATCCCGGTGCCGACGGTGCGTTTTAAGCGCAGCAAGCTGGATCTTCAAAAGGCTCTTTTGCAATGCCGCGCCGATATCGTGGAAGAGATCGAGAACTAGTGCACTGCGCTGTTGCTGAATTATCCCGCGACCCTTATTGTCTCACATAGTGATTCATTTGTATTGACAAGCAGTTGTCATGCTCGGACACTTGGACGTATCCAGACACGTTGCCTGAGTAGTCTAATAATGAATAACGGCAGCTCAATGCTGTGCCTTACCCGCTACGTAAGCCGGGGCTTTCACGCGCAATGCCAACACTTGCAATACAGGGTCGGTGGGCAAGCATGAATATCGTGCTCGCCTTGGTGCTTGTTTATAACGTTGCGGTTATTGGCGGGATTGGTTGGTATCTCAACCTACAAGAGAAGCGTTCAGGGCACCTGACGGATCTAGCCACGGGTGGTCGAAACACAGGCCTCGCGATGTTCTCTGTAACCTTAGCGATTACCTACCTTGGGTCAGCACATGTTTATGGCCTCATGGAGATGTCCTTCGCTTTGGGCGCTGTCGCCTTGTGGTTCTGTTTTGCCCACACCATTTTGATGTGCGTCATATGCTTGGGTACAGGCCCCTGGGTCCGTCGCCTCGGTTGCGCCACCATTCCCGAATTAGTGGGCACTATGTATGGGCCCAGTATGCGGACCTACGTTGCGTGTATCGCTGCCATGGTGGTGTTTGGCCTTGTTACGCTAGAGACCCAAACTCTGGGCATTGGTATCGCCGCGATTAGCGGATGGTCACTGGGATGGTCTGCCGTGCTTGGTGCCGTTTTAGGGACTGCGTACGTAACACTGGGCGGAATAAAGCAGACGATGTGGGTCAATCTGGTGAATGCGGTGGTGATGTATGGCTCCATTATTATCGCTGGAATCTATCTTGGTTTTGTTTTGCCTGAAGGTTGGGATGGAGTTCAGCAGCACTACATTTCCAATGGCGAAGAATTCAAGCTCAGTGTGATGGGCACTCCCGATCTCATGGTGGGGTTTTCCCTTGCTGCGGTCTTTTCTGTGGTGTTCGCTCAATCGGTGAATCAGCAGGGAATGGCCGCCGCCATATCTGCAAGAGACGAGAGCGTCATTCGTAAATCTTTGTGGATCGCAGCGCCAATAAATGGTCTTTTTGGCGTGTTTCCCGTGCTCTGCGGATTGGCGGCCGCAACAATACCGGAGTTTGCGCAGTTGGGCCCAAAGCTTGCGGCAGCAACTATGATTGTTGAGCTACTGCCGACCTGGTTGGTGGTGTTACTTCAGGCCGGCTTTCTCGGTGCGTTGTTATCAACTTTTGCCATGTCTGCTTTAGCCCCCGCTACGATTTTCACAAAAGATATTGTCGGGGCTAGTGTCGATGGCGGCTTATCACCACGGGCAGAGCGGCAGATGATCCGCAAAGTCATTTTGATCGTGGGTGGTCTTGCAGCCGCACTAACCTTCTTTAACCACCCCAATGTCATCGAGGCAATAACCTGGCTTTTCGCTTGGTTGGCGCCACTATTTTTCATTATTGTGGCTGGCCTGTTTTGGAAGCGTAACACCACTGCGGCGTACATCGTTGTGTTCGGATCCTGGCTAGTGAATTGCGCATGGTCTATCGGACCTGTGCGCGCCGCCATTGGCGGTCTGGCGCCGCCATTGGCGTTATTGGAGAACGCTCATATCAGCGCGATGGTGGCGTTTCTGCTAACGGTTATTTGTTTTGCCGCTGCGGGCCGCAGTGAAGCGGCTTTGTTTGCCGAAAAGCAAACACCGATTTCTGACTTGAGGGCCGCACAATGATTCTTCCCTTGGAACTGTTCTTAACTGCAGCAGCCGTAATCTTCGCGATCGTTGTTGTGGCAGAAGTGCTTTGGAAGATCCAACGAATTATCAGTAAGGGGAAATGATGGACGACACCGAGGTTTGGATGTTGGGTGTTGGTGCTTTCGGTGTCGCTTTCTACTTACTTTCGCTCTACTTTGCCCAGCGCTCGAGGACTACAGACTAAACGCTGAGCAGTGGATTAAATGGCTCATTTCGAAACAACTAATGGCGCGTGTATCGATCCTAAGGCCTGAGTTTCAGACGGCCAGGTTTTCAGGGCCTTTCAGTGCGAGCATTTCGCGAACGTCATCAGGGGATGCAACTTCGTAACCAAGTTCCTCGATGAGCCTCCGCACCTTGCGTACTTGCTGAGCGTTAGAGCTCGCCAGCTGACCGCGCTCAATGAATAGTGAGTCTTCAAGGCCCACGCGCACATTGCCGCCCATCATTACCGCTTGCGTGGCAAAAGGCATTTGCGCAGCGCCGGCAGCCATTACAGACCATTGGTAGTTGTCACCGAAAAGACGGTCGGCCGTGCGCTTCATAAACATTAGGTTATCTAGGTCTGCCCCGATGCCGCCAAGAATGCCAAAGATAAACTGGATAAAAACCGGTGCCTTAAACAGGCCCGTTTCCATGCAGAACTTTAGATTGTACAAATGCCCTACGTCGTAACATTCGTGTTCAAACTTAACGCCGTGAGCCTGCCCCAGGCTTTTTTCTACCTGAGCAATATCTCGGAAGGTGTTTCTAAATATGTAAGCGTCAGAGTTCTCAATGTACTCCTTTTCCCAGTCGAACTTGTAGCTGTCATAACGACTGGCGAGGCCGTGGAAGGAGAAGTTCATGCTCCCCATATTTAGAGAGCTCATTTCTGGGGAAATAGTCTCTGATGGTCTTATGCGCTCTTCTATGGTCGTTAACAGGCTACCACCAGTCGATATATTGAGTACGGCGTCCGTGCTCGCACGAATGGTCGGTACAAAGCCCATAAAATGATCAGGCTCCAGCGACACCGAGCCGTCTTCCGGATGTCGCGCATGAAGATGAAGCACCGCCGCTCCCGCTTCGGCCGCGTCAATGGCCTGCTGTGCTATGTCATCGGGCTTGTAGGGCAGGGCGTCCGACATCGTGGGCGTGTGAATTGCGCCGGTGATAGCACAGGATATTGCGACTTTTCCGTAGGTTTTTTTCATGCTGTGCGATCTCCAGAAAGCATTATATTGGGCTTCTCAATTTAGTACTACTCAGCGATACAAATGTACTGTAAGAAAATACGCCGAGATGCGCGTCTGTCAAGACAAGGCGTATCACATGGTGAACCTATTCAGGGAAAACTCGGTACCTTTGCCTTGACAGTCATTGCTTTGAGTGCAATCGTATTGCGATACAAATATACCACTAAGTGATATAAAAAATTCGATAGATAAATGGAGATTTGTGATGTCTGGTTGGGAAGAAGGCGATTGGCGCGATGAGTCCTTGTGCATTTTCGAGGAGAGCAACTTACTCAATAAAATGGGCTTGGAGTTTTATGATCTCAGCCACCCGTGGGGGCTCGGACAGCCCTGCTGGCCATACTTTGAGGACGTGAAGATCGAGCGTCTTCACAGTATGTCCAAGTCGGGTGTACTTACCCAGCGCATAACTACTGTGATGCATTCGGGTACGCACATCGACGCTCCTGCGCATGTTGTTCCCGGCACGCCGTTCATGGATGAGGTCCCCTTACCGTATTTCTTTGGATCCGGAGTCGTTTTGGATATTCCCAAAAAGAAGTGGGAGCTAGTGACGCGAGAAGATCTGGAAAACGCCACGCCAAGCGTAAGAGAAGGCGATATCGTCATCGTTAACACGGGCTGGCACAAATACTACGGCGACAACCGGCACTACTACGGCTATGCCCCCGGATTCGGCCGCGAAGCGGGCGAATGGTTTGTCGAGAAGAAAGTCAAGATGGCCGGCAACGATACGCAGGCCCTCGACCATCCTTTGGCAACTGCTATCGGTCCCCACGGCCCTGGCGCACCAAATGGGCTTCTACCTGATGTTTGTGCAGAGTACAAAGCTGAAACCGGGCGAGATGTCATTGAGGATTTTCCTGAGTGGGAGCCTTGTCACAACTTGATCTTGTCTAACGGCATTTGCGGTTTTGAGAACATTGGCGGAGATATCGACAAAGTCTCTGGCAAGCGCGTGACATTTGCCGCTTTCCCGTGGCGATGGAAGAAAGGCGATGGTTGTATCGTTCGCCTAGTGGCCATTGTCGATCCGACCGGGAGCTTTCGCATCGAAACTGGATCCACGGAATAAGCCTGCCCGTGCTGGCGTTCTAGGAGAGAAAGAGCCTTATGGAAATCACGCGTTTTGAGGATGCTCCGCGTTACGACGCACCGGGTCATTTCGATATGAGAGGCCTTCGGCTGCAGGGTTTTGACGTATCTTCCGCGACTTTCGCCTGGACTGGGTTGTCGCGGTTTCTACCCGGTGGCGGGGCCGAGATGGACGAGAGTCCGCTAGAGAAAATCTACGTTGTCCTCGAAGGACAGATCACTATTACCCTTGGTTCAGGTGAGTCACAGGTCCTAAAGCGTTTTGACAGTTGTTTTATTCCCGGGGGCGAGGCCAGAGCGATCGGTAACGCAAGTAATGAAATGGCGACGATGCTTGTGGTGATGCCGTATCCGGAGCCCGCATGAGTTTACCTAGTATCGAACCTAAAGATCTCTTTGATGTTGTTGGCAAGGTGGCGTTGGTCGTTGGGGCGACCGGATCTTTCGGCCAAGTGGTTTGCGCTACGTTGGGTAAAGCGGGGGCTAAGCTGGTTGTAACTGCGGGGAGTCAGTCAGCCCTTGATGAGCTTTCGGGGCGGCTGGCAAACGAGGGAATCAGCGCCGCGGCTGTGCCGCGCAGACCAAATACAGAGGCTGACTGCGATGCGATGGTCGAAGCTGCGTTAAGCAATTTCGGTGGCGTCGATATTCTCGTTGTCGCCTCGGGAATGAATGATGTCTCCCCCATCGATGAAATGTCTCCTGAACGGTTTCAAAAGGTGATGCTTGCAAACGTAGAGGGTGCGTGGCTAATCGCGCGGTCCGTAGGCCGGCAGTTCATTCAGCAGGGTCGAGGTGGGAAGGTGGTGTTTACTTCCTCTGCTCGAGGCAAGCTTGGCCACCCCGCAGGCTATTCCGCTTATTGCACTTCTAAATCCGCTACCGATGGTATGACTCGCGCGCTAGGTTGTGAGTGGGGTAAGCACAACATCACGGTTAACGCTATTGCTCCCACAGTTTTCCGGTCCCCAGTCACTGCCTGGATGTTTGAAGACACCCCGGAAGCTACTAAGGTCCGCGAGGGCTTTCTTTCAAGGGTTCCTCTGGGCAGATTGGGTGAACCCGAGGACTTGGCTGGCCCCCTCTTGTTTCTTTGTTCCCGTGCATCAGATTTTCATACGGGTCATATCGTTTACGCAGATGGTGGCTATACCGCAGGCTAGTGACTTATGACTGAGATAAAAAACGTAGCTGTTGTTGGTGGTGGTTTGATGGGCGCAGGTATCGCTCAGGTGTTTGCTGTCGCTGGATATAGAGTCACTGTGTTTGAGCCTGCTGAAGACGCTCGAAGGTCACTTCGCGGCCGTGTTGCAGAGACTTTGGAATTCTTGGGGCAGGACGCATCCGTTACTGACAATATCGATGTCACTGATGATCTTGGAGTGGCGGCGGCAGGCGCAGATTTTGTGACCGAGGCGGCGCCCGAGAAACTTGAGCTGAAGCAGTCTATCTTTCGAGATCTGGAGCGACTGGTTCCAGCGACATGTATTCTTGCCAGCAATACCTCAGTCATTCCCATAACCAAAATAACTCAGGGACTCAAGACCGGACATCGTATGGTGGGCACGCACTGGTGGAACCCCCCTTACCTGATCCCCTTGGTTGAGGTCGTTCAGGCGGCTAGTACAGACGATGTAACACTTGCGTTGACGATGGACTTACTCACTTATGTGGGGAAGGAGCCCGCACACGTCAAAAAGGATGTCCCGGGCTTTGTGGCCAACCGTCTCCAGCACGCGTTGTGGCGCGAAGCGATCGCTATGGTCGCAGAGGGTATCTGTGATGCGGAAACCTTAGATCGCTGTGTAAAAAACAGCTTTGGGCTCAGGCTTCCTGTTTTGGGGCCTTTAGAGAATGCTGATATGGTGGGTTTGGATCTTACGCTGGATATCCACAAAACCATGATTCCCGAGCTTGATCGAAGTGCTGGGCCTCACCCTTTTCTTGAGGAAAGAGTGAAGACGGGGAAACTAGGATTTAAATCTGGAGAAGGCTTTCAGACATGGACTGAAGCCGAGCGAGAGAGTCTCAGAGAGCAGCTCAATAGCCACCTGGTGAGAGCGCAAAGCAGTCGAACTTAGGACCAGTGAGTGAACCAGAAAGACGTTCTATGGCAGCCAGCCTCAGAAAGAATCACCAGCAGCACTCTGAGCCGTTTTCAGGCGTTTGTGGAGGCGCGCAACGGGTGCAAATTTGATGACTATGGATCCCTACATCGCTGGTCTGTGACGGAGCTCGCTGAATTCTGGCAATCGGTGTGGGGCTTCACGGGCGTCCGTGCCACGCGCGAGGCTGATTCTGTACTGGTAGATGCCGAACGCTTTCCGGGGGCACGCTGGTTTCAGGGAGCGCGCCTCAACTACGCGGAGAACCTGTTACATCGGCAGGGAAGTGGCGCGGCCATCATCGGGCGTCTTGAAAACGGCGATCGCCGTGAACTCAGTTGGCCCGAATTACATACGCAGGTCGCACTCGCTGCCGCCGCACTGCGGGAAAGCGGTGTCCAAAGAGGTGATCGTGTCGCGGGCATGCTGCCTAATGTTCCGGAGACCATTGTGGCCATGTTGGCGGCCGCGAGCATCGGTGCGCTGTGGTCATCCTGCTCTCCCGACTTTGGCGTGAGCGGCGTCCTTGATCGCTTCGGACAGATTCAGCCGAAGGTTCTGATTGCTTGCGACGGCTACTATTACAACGGCAAGTCGATTGATTGCACCGATAAAGTTTCGGAAGTGGCATCGCAGCTGGAGCTGAACGCAACCATTATCGTCCCCATCCTGGGGGTGCCTGCCGATGGGGCTGTTAGCTGGCCCTCGTATCTCCAGGCTCAGCAAGCCGATTCCGGGGGCGCGCCCGACTTATATTTCGAGCAGCTACCCTTCGATCATCCGCTTTTCATTATGTACTCATCGGGCACCACCGGGGCACCCAAGTGCATCGTGCACAGTGCTGGTGGCGCGCTCCTGCAGCATCTTAAAGAGCATCAGCTGCACGTGGGGCTTGGTCCTAAAGACGTGCTGTTCTACTTCACGACTTGTGGCTGGATGATGTGGAACTGGATGGTAGGAGGTCTAGCTACGGGTGCTACATTGGTGCTCTACGACGGATCGCCGTTTTATCCGGCCGCCGATACGCTGCTCGATATCGTAGATGAAGAGGGCATCAACGTCTTCGGGGTAGGCGCTAAGTACATATCGGCATTAGAAAAGCAGGGACTCAAGCCGTCGAAGACGCATAAACTCAATTCTCTGCGCACGGTGCTCTCAACGGGTTCGCCACTTTCGCACGAGAGCTTTCGTTACGTTTATCGCGATGTAAAAAAGGATGTGTGCCTGTCCTCGATTTCGGGTGGCACCGACATAATCTCCTGCTTTGTACTTGGCAATGAGTGCCTGCCTGTTTATGAAGGTGAGCTTCAGTGTGCGGGATTGGGTATGGCGGTAGAGGTGTGGGATGAGCAGGGCCAGTCCGTAAAAGAGAACAAAGGCGAAATGGTCTGCGTAAAGCCTTTCCCCTCCGCGCCTGTGGGATTCTGGAATGACCCTGACGGCCAGCGATATCACAAAGCGTACTTTGGGTCTTATGAAGGCATTTGGGCACACGGCGACTATGCCGAGTTTACTCGCAGTGGCGGAATGATCATTCATGGGCGATCCGATGCGGTACTCAATCCAGGTGGTGTGCGTATTGGCACCGCGGAGATTTACCGTCAGGTCGAGAAGATTGAAGATGTTCTCGATAGCGTGTGTATCGGCCAGAACTGGGATGAAGATGTGCGGGTGGTGTTGTTTGTCGTGCTAAAAGAAGGAGCAGAACTCACCGACGAGTTGAGTGCCGAGATTCGCGGGGCAATTCGGCGAGAGAATACGCCGCGGCATGTTCCGGCCAAGATCGTCGCGGTGACGGATATCCCCCGCACACGTTCGGGAAAGATCGCAGAGATTCCCGTGCGTAAAGTGGTAAACGGCGAATCCATCGACAATACAGAGTCACTGTCGAACCCTGAAGCTCTCGCCCAGTTTAAGAATCTGCCTGAGTTGCAGATTTAGAATTTGCAGTCTGACGTAGCTTCCCTTGGACGCAGCCGGTATCTTGTCGTCAAGCTCGATACTCTAGAGATCTTATGAAAAACGCGTTGATTCTCTCTGGCGGTGGCGCCCGCGCGGCCTATCAGGTGGGAGTTTTAAAAGCGATCGCACAGCTGCTACCGGACGGAGCAAAAAATCCTTTTCCGGTGATTTGTGGGACCTCGGCGGGTGCGATCAACGCAGTTACCTTGGCTGCGCATGACGGCAGCTTTGCTGACGCGATCAACGAGCTCGAAGCGGTTTGGATGCGGCTTACACCCGAGCAGGTGTACCGCAGTGGTTGGGGCGCCATGGCAAGCAGTGGTGGCCGACTGATATTGTCCCTGGTGAATCGCGGAGTTGGCGTGGGTAACCCCGTCGCACTCCTGGATAACTCTCCACTACGAGAGTTGATCAAACATACGATTAACTTTGAAAAAATTGATCGGGCGATAGCTCGGGGCGATATTGATGCGGTGTGTGTCACGGCAACCGGTTATGAGTCGGGCAGATCAATGTGCTTTTATCAGGCCGGCAGCGGAGTCTCCGATTGGTCTCGCTATCGACGCAGTGGTCGGCGTACGCTGCTCAATACTGATCATCTAATGGCGTCGTCGGCAATTCCCACGATGTTTCCCGCTACGCGTATAGAGTATGAGTACTTTGGTGACGGTGCTGTCCGACAACTGGCGCCACTAAGTCCTGCCCTGCATCTGGGTGCCGATCGTTTGTTTATTGTGGGCGTGAGTGCAAACCGTGAGAAGCCCCAGAACGATCCTGTACCGAGATCGGCGCACTCACCGTCCCTGGCTCAGATTGTGGGACATCTTCTAAACAGCGCCTTTATCGATAGCCTTGAGAGCGACATCGAGCGACTGGATCGCATTAACAATTTGCTGGCATCGCTGCCTACGGAAGCTCAGTCGAGTACTTCGAAGCTTCGCTACATTGAGCGGCAGGTTATTTCTCCCTCCGAGGAGTTAGATGTGATTGCCGCGCAGAACATCGACTCTTTGCACCCCAGCGTTCGTTTTTTACTGCGCACTACTGGTGGCACCGAAAGCGGTGCAGGTTCTACGGCAGCGTCCTACCTTCTTTTCGCTAAGCCGTTTGTAGAATCACTTATTGCCTTGGGCTATCGCGATGCGATGTGGCAGAAAAACGACATAGCATCGTTTCTCAGCGTACCGCTCGCCGACTAAGTGCCACACAAAGGGATCATCTGTAGCGACGGAACTGTTTCGCATTGTCGATCAATCACTAAACCAGTATCGTCAGATCATCGTGAGGTAACCCTAGTTGAGAGTATTCATGAATAGAAAAGCGCTGTATCTGGCCGTTGTTGCGAGTTCGCTGGCTCCCACGCTCGCGCTCGCGCAGCCAGGGACTGCATCCGGCGTTTATCCTACGGCTGAGATAGAAGAAGTTGTTGTTACCGGATCGCGAATAAAGCGGAAAGATTATTCATCAATTTCTCCGCTGGTCACCCTTGATGCAGAGCAAATCACGCTCTCGGGTATTACAGCGATCGAAGATCTCGTAAACGATGCGCCTCAATTAGTCCCCCTCAATAACCGCACGAGCAATAATCCCGGCAATGCCACCGCGTCGTTAAATCTGCGTGGCCTAGGTTCTAATCGGACCCTAGTGACGCTTAATGGTAGACGACTGATCCCGGCTGACGCCTCGGGCTCCGTGGACATAAACACAATTCCTTCGCAGCTAATCAAGCGCGTCGAAATTGTTACTGGCGGAGCTTCGACGGTGTACGGCTCCGACGCCTTGGCGGGAGTCGTTAACTTTATACTCAATGATGACTTTGAAGGTTTTGAAGTTACCGGCCAATATGACACTTACGAAGAGGGTGATGGCGCCGTTGCTGATCTCAGCGCGGTCTTCGGCTTTGGTAATGATCGAGGTCATGTTACTGGCTTTTTTAACTTCCAAGATCGAGAGGAGGTATTTGCCGGTGATCGGCCGTTTACTGCGGAGAGGCTACAAGAGAGCTTTAATCCGGCTGATGGTGGAGCACTGGTGCCTGCAGGCAGCGGCACCATCCCTGCGGGCAGTATTGTTTTTCCGTTCGCCCCCACGCCTGACAGTGGTGGGTCTCCAACCCGAGTAACCTTTAATGAAGATGGGTCCCCTCGAGCGTTTGTGCGAGGGCAGGATCAATACAACTTTCAACCCGATAACTATCTGCAAACACCGCTCCGTCGAGACTCAGCCGCACTGTTTGGCAACTATCAGATAAACGACCGCGTCAAGGCTTTTGGTGAGCTGGTGTATTCCCAGACTTCCTCTGCGGTTCAGCTGGCACCGCCGCCGGCGTTTGTTGAGTTGGCGGTGAACTTGGACAATCCACAGCTAACGCCGGAGCAGCGAGCGCAGTTTGGCAATACCGCCTACGACCGAGACGGTGATGGTGTGGCAGAGTTTGTTTTTGCAAAACGATTGGTTGATACGGGCCCTAGAACAAGCGCCCGCGAGGCAGATTCTTTGCGTGCGGTTTTTGGACTGCAAGGTGATTTCGCCGGTGGCTGGAGCTGGGAGGCAAGTTACAGCATGTCTCAAGTCCGCACTGAGTTTGTGGCTGGAGGTGCGGTTTTTGCTGATCGGTATGCCCAGGGCTTACTAGTGGACCCGGTCACGGGTGCTTGTGTCGATGCATCTAACGGATGCGTGCCTTTTAACCCCTTCGGTCTGCCAATCAATGCTGAAGCAGTGGAGTTTTTGAAGGTAGGCGACTTGGTAACCACTGCCGATACAGACGAAGATATTCTCAGTATCGGTGTGACCGGTGATGCCTACGAGTTGCCCGCCGGGCCTATTGCTATAGCAGCGGGTTTGGAATGGCGAGAGTTATCTTCGAAGGAGGTTCCTGATTCAAATTTTTTGAACGCCAACGTCTTAGGCGCGAACGCTCAAGCACCTATCGATGGTTCGACTGACGTTGCAGAACTCTATCTCGAGACTCTGATACCCCTTTTGTCCGGCGCAAGTTTCGCTGAGTACCTTGGTATCGAAGCGGGTTATCGTTACTCGGATTACAAATTCTCCGGCGTCGCGGACAACTGGAAGGTTGGTATTGATTGGGCACCCACCGCGTCGCTGCGTTTTCGCGCCATGGTGCAACAGGCGATTCGCGCGCCCAATATTCAAGAGCTGTTTGCTCAGCCTAGCTTTCAGCCAGTGGGGCTCTTCGACACATCGACAGATTTTTGCAGCGCATCTGCGGATCCCATAGGTAATGGGCTTACGGATCTGTGTGTGGCTCAGGGGATTGCGCCAGATCAGGTCGGTATTTACGAGGCCACAGAGCAGTTTCCTCTCACCGTCATTGACGGCGGTGGTAACACGGCCCTTGATCCCGAGACCGCCGATACCTTTACTGCGGGCGTGGTGTTCCAGCCTGAGTGGGCCGAAGACTTGTCTGTATCCTTGGATTACTACCGCATTGAAATTGACAACGCTATCGGCGACACGAGTTTGCAGGCAGCCCTTGCTCTCTGCGCAGATTCGGCCGATCCCGATAGTCAGTTTTGTAGCTCTGTTGTTAGAGCTTCATCTGGCGACATCAGTCAATACACCAACCCGCAGTTCAATCTTGCGAGCGTTGCGGCGGAGGGGGTCGATCTCTCGGTGAATTACCGTTTCGATCTTTCCAGCAGCTTGGCCCTACCGGGACACAGTGCGTCCATCGCTTTGCAGCTGTTATTCAATTACGCGATGGAGAACACCTTCCAGGCAACTGAAAATAGTCCGGAAACGGATTGCGCTGGGTTCTACGCGGGGGCATGCAAGTTTGGTATTCCGCTCTTTCAGGTCGTTCCCGAGTACCGCAGTAGCACTCGTCTAACCTATTACTCTGGGCCATTATCGTTGGCATTGAACTGGCGTTGGATCGGTGAGATCAGCAGCCATTTGGATATCACCTGCCAGGAATCACCTGAGTTTTGTTACGAAAGTGTGCTTGGAGATATTGGTGCTCAGAACTACTTCGAGTTTTCTGGTCGCTTTGAGTTTGGTGAGCGAGCGGAGATTTACGGCGGTGTGAGCAATGTTTTTGAAGAGGAGCCGCCACTGATGGGTCAGGGCGCGACGCAATCTAATACAGCACCCCAGCTCTATGACGTGTTTGGCCGTCGGTTCTTTTTGGGATTGCGTTACCGTTTGTAAGATTATCGTTTTTCTGTGACGCCACCGGTAAAGAGGGTACGAGATCGTCTGCGTTGCGCACCACGCCAAAGGTTATGGTGGCCAAAATGACGATGAGCCCCGTAAGAATTAAGTAGTCACCGCGACTTAAGGACTCTGCCTCTGTGTCGTCGGCGACCTGCATCAAACCCCAGGTGGCAAGGATGTACATCCCCAGAGTTCGAAATACGCGCCGCCGTCTCAGCTCTTGAAACAGTGTGACTAGCGAAACGCTCTCCGGCCTGCAGGTCTCCAGCGGGTCATGGTTGATCGACTATCCAGCCTTCGGCGATCAGCTCCTGCCAAAGCGTTTGAAACTCCGTGGAATACCGAATCGGATCGTAGTAAGCGAGCCGCGGCTCCAAAAAGTGCAAAGCGCTACTAGGCTTATCCAACGTGTTGCGAAGGCAGTCCGTAGCTTCTTTGGCAGCTCCTGCGAGCGCCAGGCCCTGGCAAATTACATTGCGTTGGAACCACAGGGCCCGGTCTATCTTCGGGTCGTTCCATATTGGAGCTAAAGTCTTGCGGGCTAATTCGGGCTCGTTGTCGGCGATGGCTAGCAAGGCCGAGGTGGGCGGGTCTAAATTGTTCACATATTCATTGGGGGAGCGTGAGGCAATATCCAAGGCTTTTTTAGCGCTGTTTAGGGTTTTGCCTAGTGCTTCAGGATCGCCAACGATGAGAGCGTTAAGAACCTCTACTGCCAACACCGGTGACAGTTGACCCGGACCTCCGACGTCATGACCCGCGGCGGTTGAGCTGGACGTCCAGCTTTTGATTGTCTCTTGTGCCTGCATGAAGCGGTGTTGAGCCATTTGTACTTCCCACAACAAATAACTCACGTCGAGGACATCGAGCTCGTTTAGGTGTGGTTGTTCGAGTATGGTCTCAAGGTCTTTTTCCAGACGCGGCAAGCTCTGGTGATCCGCGAGTGCCAGTTGACTGCGAAGCATTTTCAGGCCGGGGTCATCCGTTTCTACGGCGCTTGTAACTTCTCTTGCCGCCTCTCTTGCTTCGTCATAGCGGTGCATGCCCATGAGTCGGGCTACTAATCGGAGGCCAATTCCTAAATCCTTGGGAGCCAACTGCTGAGCTTTTTTTGAGCTCTCCAACCATCCTTCAAAGTCACCCTGACGCCGTTGTATCCAAGACTGAATATCCAGGAGTCGAGCGTCGCTTGGTGCGCGAGCCTGTGCTTTTTCAATAAATGCGATGGCGCGATCAAAGTCTTCGAGCACGTAGTAGAAGTAAAAGCTCTGCGCGATGAAGTGGTCGGTAGAATCGGGTGCAATTTCGCCGATGCGATTGATGAGTTCCTCTACCCGAGCAAGCGCCTCCTTATTCGGTTTTCGGTACATGCTCAGAGCGAGAGTGCCGACAAGCTCAGCCATAGGGCGGGTGAATGCCGGGTCCAGAGAAAATGCTTTTTCGAGCCCCTCAACGAACTCTGCTCGCGTACTGTCATCGAGGTGGATGGTGTCACGCCATTGCATGATTTCGTGATACGCACGGTAAGCGGCAAGGTTGCTGGTAGGAACGATATCCAGATCGTCGTTTTCGTCCTGAGTCAGGGTGGTTTGAAGCGCTGTGCTGATTGCTCGTGCGATTTCCGATTGAACCTCGAAAATATTGCTCGCCGTGAGCTCCCTATCATAAGTTTCCGCCCATAAATGCTCGTCGCTACGCGCATCAATAAGCTGAGCGTTGATACGGATCTGATTGCCTGATACGCGGATGCCGCCTTCAAGAATGGCGTCTGCTCGTAGCTCACGGCCGATCTCTGGTATCGCTTTTGTCGTGCCAACATATTGCAACACAGAAGTTCGCGAGATAATGCGGAGGCCAGAAATCTTGGACAGGCTGGTTAATAGGTCGTCGTGAACACCGTTGGCAAAGAATTCGCCGTCCTCTGAGCCCCCGAGATGCGAAAAGGGCAGAACACCGATCATTGGTGGGCCATCGCCGCGCCTCCAATTCGATGTTTCCCCAATCACGGTTTCGTCGGTCTTGGAAGTGGCTATGTTCTCCGCATTTTCCACTACGCCATAAGCGATAAGCCCGAGTACCGCCATTAGGCTGACCAGTATGAGATAGTCGGCGCCGCGCAACGGGTTGCGTTCTTCCAAGTCCTCTGCGCTGGCAGCTGCGGTGCGATGAATACCGTCGCTGCTAATGTCGAACATCCAGCCAAAAACCAGAGCCACGGGAAAGCCCGCGATGGCAATTATCAGCAAATAGCGCATGTCGCTCTCGGCGAGACCAATCGCGGGGAAAAGGACATCTGCAATTTGCAATAGTCCCCACGTACCGACGATGTAGAGCGCCAGCGTGCGAAACACGCGACGTCGTCTTAGCTCTTTGAGTACGTTGCTCATTGCACCTCGTTTTACTGGTAGGTCTAGCTAAAACTGCCGTCGAAAAACTCGCCCGGTGAGATTAGCAGAATCAGCGTTTACTTTGTGCGGAGCCACAAGTAGCATCGTTCGCGCTTGCGTTCTTTGCTGAGCACACTTTGACACAAGAGTTTACCGTTAATACGGTAAGTGAAACGTGTCGCCATAGCCCACGCGATTGGCCTTTGAAGAATACTGATGAATAAATACTTCGCGATTATCGATCTGAAAACCGTAGCGCTAGCTGTTATCTGCGTAGTCGTCACCTATTTTTGCTTTGCCCTAAACATTGCCTACGATTTAGATATCACGCTGTTCAGCATCGCCGTAATTTTTCCCCTGGTGTTTACGATTCGTGAGGCATTCAAGCGCCGTGACAATGCACTGAAGTTTCTCAGTCAGTTCAAGTCGGGTTTGTGTTCTGTGCACTACTGTTTCGAGCAGTGTAAAAAACTGGACCCAGCGCGCCGGGTGGAGGTTTCGTCTTTACTGGATAAAGCCTCTTCGCAGTTCTTTGACGCTCTTGGATCAGAAGATAAGGATACTCGTCCAGCTGAAGACACTGTTAACGAGATCATTTACTTTATTCAGCGCAATGACGATGCGATTTCGAATGGGCTGGCTCTGAAAATCATTCGCTTTGTTCAGGAAGTGAATGAAGGTATGGAAAACACCATCAGTCTGAAGATGCACGGCACACCTATCAGCATGCGTGCTTACTGTCTGGTCTTTGTGTTTTTGTTTCCTTTTGTCTTCTCACCGACTATCGTCTACCACCTGCCTGACGCGCCGATCTTCTTAACCTATGGCCTTAGTGTTCTGCACGGCTTTATTTTGATCTCCCTCTATAACGTGCAAGTGCAGATGGAGAACCCTTTTGATCAGATCGGCCTTGATGACATTCAGCTCGATGAGTTTCGTTTTCGCGCCCTAGAGCCCTCAAAGATCCCCCTCGAATAATCGTACAACAAAGGTGAACGAGCTTCGGGTGCCGCTGACACAAGTCTAACCCTGATGATCGTGTACGCATCGCTGATGCAAACTGCCAGTTTAGCGAACAGAAAGTCATGAATCAGTGGTGTAAACCCAAAGGGCGTCGGTGTTTGCCGAGACCGTTCTGGCGGCCTAGACTAGTAGCGCCTTAGCTGCAAACTCAGGAAACAATTGCGATGCTACTCCGTTTACTCGTTCCACTCTTGATGCTCCTCAGCCCCAGCCTTTTTGCTGCCCCGCTTTTTGATAGCCATGAGCAGCTCGCAATAACCTTGTCCGGCCCTTTCGAACTTATCGATATAGAGCGGGATAAAGACAAGGAGTACCTCGGGTCTTTGAGTTATGACGATCCGGAGCTTGGGCCGACAACTCTGGAAGCGAAGTTTTCCGTGCGTGGTAATTTTCGGCTTCGCAAGGATATCTGCAGTCACGCTCAACTGTGGGTGAATCTAAAAAAGGGCCAAGCCAAAGGCACACTGTTTGATAAACAAAACAAGTTAAAGCTTGTAGTGCAGTGTAAAGATGCTGACCGCTACGCTGAGTACATCGGTCGAGAGCAGCAGGCTTACCAGATTTTCCAAACTCTTTCGGACCTCAGCCTGGATAGCCGTATGCTCGATGTCACTTACGCTGACTCGGAGGGCGGCGAAACACGAAGTCAGCTCGGCTTTTTTATTCAGCACCAGAAGCGCCTTGCTAAACAAAACGACATGACTGTGTACAAGGAGATCCGTGCGGATAAATCTCGCTTGGATGCCGATCGTAGCGCGATGGTGGCGCTGTTTATGTACCTTGTGTCCAATACGGATTACTCATTTATAGCGGCGCCTCCGGGTGATACCTGCTGTCACAACATCAAGCTTCTGGAAGCCGCGGACGGAGCCCTTTATCCCTTGCCTTACGATTATGATTCCACGGGATATGTAAATACCTCCTACGCCGAACCGGCGGGAGGTATTGGCCAGAGCAACGTGAAGCAGCGTATGTATCGCGGATACTGCGCAAGCGATGAGGCAATGGCAAAGGCCGTCGATCTTCTGCGATCCAAGCGTGCTGCTATTTATGAGATTGTTACAGACACCAGCTACGTATCTGCGAAGTCTATGAAACGCACGAAGAAGTTTGTTGATAAGTTTTATGATGTTTTGGACGACCCAAAGAAGTTTCAGCGAGAGATCATTGAAGAATGCAGATAGCAGATCACAAGGTTGTTCGACTCCCCCAGTGGGTGTTCCCATGGCTGCTCTTATTGGCAGCCCCGTTTCTTAGCGCATCGGATTCGGACTGGCAGGGCGTTGACCGCGTGGTTGCGGTAGCTGATGTACACGGGGATTACGAAAACTACATTGAAGTCTTACGTCAGGCAGAGTTGATTGATCGACGGGGTCGCTGGAGCGGCGGCACTACGCACTTTGTGCAGTTGGGGGATGTTCCTGATCGTGGTCCCGACAGCGCCAAGATTATTGAGCACTTGAAGGCGCTCGAGAAACAAGCCAAGAGAGCGGGTGGCAAAGTGCACCCCTTGATCGGTAACCACGAAGTCATGAATATGACCGATGATCTGCGTTATGTGCATCCTGGTGAGTACGAAGCGCTCAAGAGTCGAAGAGCAAAGCGTCTGCAAAAAGACTATTTGGATCGGGTGGTGGATTACGTTATCTCGCAGCAGGGCGAGGAAGCGGTCGATGACGCGTTCCGCGAGCAGTTACTGAAGGACTATCCTTTGGGTTTTGTAGAGCACCGGCAGTATTGGAGTTCCGAAGGTGAGTTTGGTGAGTGGGTTTCGGGCCACAATACCGTGATTCGTATAAATAGGAGTTTGTTTGTCCACGGCGGAATCAGTTCCGATTTCTTGGAGCAGACGTTAGAAAGCATCAACGACAACGTGCGCTCAGAGCTCAGATCGATAGACCCCTCCAACCTTAGTTTTGTTGACAATCAGCGTGGCCCTCTTTGGTACCGGGGGCTGAGCATGGGAGAGCAAACCCCTTTGATTGCCGAAGAAGTCGATGCTTTGCTGGAGCACTTTGATGTGGATCGTATCGTAGTGGGACACACTCCGGGTTTCGGCACCGTAGTGCCACGCTACAACGCTAAGGTACTCGCTGCGGATAGTGGAATCGCCGCGCATTACGGCGGTCATCTTGCCAGTGTGCTTATTGAAGATGGTGAGATTTTTACCATCCAACGGGGACAGCGCGTCCCGATTCCCAGTTCTGATGCTGGATTGCTCGACTACTATCGATCTATCAATGAAATCGAGCCGGGCGTAAAAAATCTCGAGTTTCTTATTCGCCAGCTGGAAGAGGGCGATGAGTCGCCCTAGTTCGTTCGCACTTAAGCGAGGGGAGTACTTACACGCCGTCGCTTAACACGCCATAAGCCCGCGGCACTGAGCATGAGAAGCAATGTCGATGGTGCTGACACACTTGCGGAGGCGGGTGCTGAGAAGAGACTAGCAGCGTCACTGCCATCAAGTGCCCTGTCGAACAATGCGATATCGTCCAGGCTACCGTTGAAGTTGAAGCCAGTTCCGAGGTCGTTACCTTTATCCCCAAACACTATTCCCGTATTGAGGATTGCGGGATTTAGTGGACTGCCACTGCCGTAGTTGACGAAGGATACGGGGTCGATCTGCCCGTTATAGTAAATGGACTGTGTTGTGCTCGTAGTACTGAAAAGCAGGTGATGCCAAGTCTGATTGTTGGCTTCAGTCAGCGGAATTCTTTGCGCGCTAAAAGTTCCGAGCCAGCCATCTTGCGGGTTGGAGCCGTCGTTAGAGTTTAAGTTCGCTGTGTTGTCGATAAAGCTTGCTAACGAGTCACGCTCGATATTGCTTCCGTCGCGAGTATCAAAGAGCTGGCTTCTCCCACCGGCACTGTTGTGTGCATTCATGTTGAACCACAAGCTGATACTGTAGTTTGCCAGAGGCAAAAGATCAGTAGCAGAGTTTACTAAAACCGCGTCTAGATCACCGCCCAAATTGAGTGCGCCAGCTGCATTTCCATTTCTATCTTCCGCATACCCTGATGTCCAAGACCGGGTTGTAGCACCAATGCCTGCAACGCTATCAACCAAAGTGTTATCGAAGCTCCAAAACCGCAAGGCAGTGTCCAAAATACCCGCCGAGCTCACGCCAGGCAGAAGGCAAAGCGCCAAAATAGAGATCCTATATTTCACTTTCATGTCTTACTCCAAATCCTGATAGTCGTTTTCGCACTTTTTCTTATTGTTTTTTTAGGTTTTACTTCCAAGCGCATGTTTTTATTTAATTTTTCAAATAAAGCGGATGGCAGGTTAATCGAGAGTAATGCAGACGCCAATACCCTGACGCGGGAATTTTTGGCAAAAAAATGAGCAATTGAGTACTTTTTGTGGGTGAGGAAAAGTTGTGAGTTGTTTGAGTTAGTAAAGTGACGAAGTTTTAAGCGTTTACCCCTGAGGTTCTCCTTCTGAACAAGACTCTATACTTCGTCTCACACTGAAGGGTCGACATGAGTTTTTATCGTTGAATGAAACACGCTCTCACCGTTTTGTATTTCTGGATCTGCTCGGCATCTTTTGGTCAGGCTCTGCCAATGCTGACTGATTTGGGGGAACTTCGGTGGCAGCACAGAATTCTGGTGATCAATGAGCCTGATCATCCAGCGGAGCTCCTTGAACTATTGACTGAAAACGCGGGGGCTCTCGATGAGCGGAAACTTGCCTGGTTTGTGATTGTTGCGGGCGATCTGCGGAGTAACTATGGAGGGGATCTTCATACTGAGTTGCTTGGCAACATCAACCGGCGGTTGGGCATCACGCCCCAGGAATCGGTGTTGATTGGGCTTGACGGTGGCGTGAAAGCGCGAGGACAGGACGTCGACCTCGAAGCTCTTTATGGCTTGATCGACGCTATGCCCATGCGAAGGTTAGAGAAACGATCGTAGCTTTTGGCTTGCGGTAGCGATCTGCCAAGATGAGTCGCAGCTCGGTTATCCCTGAGGCAGGCCCTTACTCGGCATTAAGGTTGTACTTCATGATGCTGCCGTGACGACCGCTCTTATCTCGTTCCAAGTCAAACACATCGCCCGACGGTATGTTCATATGCGCCTTGATGGCGGTGATGGCCTCTTTGTCACTGTCATCCATCTGCATTGAAAATACCTCCGCGTATCGATCGACATGCGAGGCATTTCGCGAACCGATGATGGCCGCAGCTACCCGCGGTTGTGCCAAAACCCAATTCGACGCAACGCTCGCAATCGTCACGCTGTGTTTCTTTGCGATACGGTCGAGGGTTTGCAGCAGTGACTGAAACAAGTCCCAGCCACCAATTTCATCGATCATGAGTTTGTACTTAATGAGCGATCGATTACTGAAACTCTCGGGTTCCCTTTGCCCTAACCAGCGCTCGCTTAAAAAGCCTCCGGCAAGAGTCCCGTAGCAAAGAAGATACATGTCGTGTGCTGAGCAGAGTCTCAGTAGGGCCTTCTCGGGCCTTGGGTCTAGTAGCGAATACTGCACCTGCGTGGTGGCCAATGCGATGCCCGCTTCAAGAATCTCCTGCGTCTTCACTGTGTTGAAGTTGGTTGTGGAAAGGAGCTCAATCTTTCCGGCTTGTTGCAGTTCCTGCAGCCACGCCGCGGCTTCCACTGATCCTTCTACCGCGTAGTTCCACCAGTGGAACTGCACCATGTCGAGTCTCTCTAGCTTTAAACGCTTGAGAGAGCGGTCAATGATGGCTTCTACATCGCGCTTTTTGAGATGACCCAACTGATCGTAGTCAGGTACATATTTGGTGTGCACTCTAAAAGACAGCGGTTCGCTGGATTGACCATTGGCGGCAACAAACTCTCCAATCATATCTTCGACACCCGTGTAGATATCCGCGCAGTCAAAGGTATCGATGCCACGCTCAACAAAAGCAAACATATCCTCAACGGGGTTTTCGGACGTGACCTTACTGTGACCTTCGGAAAGCTGCCATCCACCCTTTACGACTCGGGATATGTTGTAGTTGGGTCTTAGCGAATAGCGGTCAATTATTCTTTCCATGGATTGTTCTCAGGCAGTGGTTCTATGGTGGTGTCTGCTCGTGTGAATGTATTTTTACCAATACGGCTTATCCGAAATCGCGCACCGCAATGAGGGTCCGGGCAAGCGATGACATGATCTGTTGCCATCCAGTCGTACTCGTTAAGTGGACGTTGTTTAGCGGGGAGCAGCGGCAGTAGTGCGGACATTGCGTAGAGCGAGAAGGGCTTGTCTGTTTCAAAATAAAGATTTTCACCGCGGAGCTCAAAAGAACTGCCGAGCTCATGACTACAGACAAAGGGTTTATCCCCTTCGATGGTTTCGACCCGCAGATCGTAAAGTGTGAACTGGATGTCTTCCATGGTTTCTCGCCTGATCCGCTTGAGTAGTGCGCGCATTTCCGATTCGGAAGAATACAACAAGCTGGCTGGTGCTAAGGCGGACTCCAGCGATATGATTCAAATACTCCACCCGCACCTAAGTTGAGCAGCCCTCTTTGCGAACTCTTGCCGCGTTCTTCTCAGATCTTGTAGGTCCCGCCGCAGTTATGGCTGCAGGGACTATGGGAGCCGGTGCAGTAGCCTCGTTTTTGTTAGCTGGGGCTTGGTTTCGCTATGAACTGTTGTGGGTGATTCTGGCCATGCTGCCGGTATTCGTCGTGTCTGTAGATACGGCTTCCAGGATTGGTGCGCTCAATCCTGGTCATGGAATGTTCGCTCTGGTCCGTACTCGCATTAGCAGCGGTCTCGCCTGGATCATTTTGCTTCTCGTGGTTCCTGTACACTTTTTGGTGACTATGGGGCAGATTTCCGTAATGTCCTCGGCGTTTCTGACGCTGTTGGGTCTCCCTGCGAGTTCATCATCGTCCCTTGGGCTCGAAGTGTTTCTTTCTGTGGCTCTGTCTGCGGCGGTGCTATGGCTGGTCTTTTCCCGAGGCTACGAGCGGATGCAGCGGGTAATGACCTTGCTGATGTTATTGATGTTCTTGTGTTTTCTGGTGGTTGCTGTTCGGGGGCTCGTAGAGTTGCCGGCAATACTGGCAGGCTTTGTGCCTTCCTTACCCCAGGACCTAGCAGTACCGGGCAGCGAATCGCCGCGTATCGCTACCAGCTCAATCATTGCCATGGTGGGTGCTGCAGTGGCGCCCGCTGCACTCTTAGGCATGCCCTATATGTGTGCAGATGACGGCGGTAGTCGCGAGGAACTGACTCGTGCGTTCCGACAAGCCATTATCAATATGGGATTCGTATTTGGTGCCTACGCGATGTTCGTTGTCGTGGCCGGTGGTTATGCGCTGTATTCCTTACCTGATCACGCAAGCTTCGCCGATGTCGGCCAGGCGTCCGCCGTGTTTCGGGATGCTTTGCCCGGGGTATTCTCAGCCCTTGGCCCAGTGATATTTTCTCTCGGCCTGTTTACTGCGGCCATGACAACCTTGGTGGTAGCGGCTCAAGTCACTATTTATTTTGTGTTGGACATGGTGGGAAAAGAGTGGCGATTTTCTTCAGACAATACCCTCTATCAACGAGTGCTTACGGGCTTTGTATTGGCGGCCGCAGCACTGGCGCCTTTTTGGGATTTTCCAGCGCTACTTAAGGTGATCCTTCTAATGGGCATTAACGTGGTAGTCATTCCCCTCGCGTTCGTCATCGTGCTCGTGCTGGTGAACAGTAGTGATGTTATGCGTGAGTTTAAAGCCGAGTGGTGGCGCAACATGCTGTTGATCATCGGTTTGGTCACGTCAATTGTATTGGCGGTTGATAAAGCGCCGCACTATTATCGGTTGTTGATGGGCTAGTGCTGTTGACCGACCGTTAGTGTTGTTAGTGTTGTGAGGCAAACGCTAGTTCTGGTGGTTAAGGAAACAAAGTATGCGCGCTAATAATGTCGTTCAAAGTTATCACCTAACGCCCGTTCTGGTTTTTATCGATGCTTTCTTGATGATGATAACCACGGGTGTGGTGTATCTCAGCTTTGAGAGCTTCCGGAATGAGCAAGAGTTTGGATTGCTTGTTTCTACGATCTGCGGCGTTCTGTTGATTATGACGTATAGCCTGGGTGGGGTTTATCAGGCTTGGCGACATAAAACCCATCTGTACTTTTTTACCCGGGTGGGATTTAGCTGGCTATTGGTTGTCTTTGCCGTCTGGGTAGCTTACGCCGTTATCTCGCAACAGTTGTATCTACCCTCTTGGCTGTACCTATGGTTTTTTGTCGCGGGTTTACTGACTTATGGCTATCGACTTTTTATTGGTTTAGTCCTGCAATGGTCTCGCGCTAGAGGTTTCAATAACAAAACCATCCTGTTTATTGGAGAGAAGGCCTCGGTTGATGAAATGTCCGCTTACTTTTCAGAGAACCGGCATTTTGGTTTTGACGTTTTTGGGCAAGTCTATGTTGATGACGAGAGTGACGACTTCACCTTGCCCGAGTCATTGTTAGCGACGCTCCAAGATGAAGGTAATGCGCCGACAGAGCTTTGGTTATGCCTGCCTTTGGCTAAGTCGGCCATGATCAAAAACATGGTGTTTGCGCTTAAAAACAGCGCCTCTGATATTCGTTTAGTGCCGCAGCTTGATGACCAGATGCTGCTCAGTCATCCATACCAAGCGATCATGGGTCTAAATGTTGTCGATCTAAACTATTCGCCATTGCATGGCGTTAATCACGCAATTAAGGCGGTCACGGATATCGTCTTCTCTATTGTGATTCTAGTGTTGATTTCACCTGTCATGATCACGTTGATTTGTGCCGTCAAACTAACGAGTAAAGGTCCGGTACTGTTTGTTCAACAGCGAAATGGGGCTGGCGGCAAAATCGTCAACATCTACAAATTTCGTTCGATGAAAGTCCACAAGGAGTCAGAGAACAAAGTGACTCAAGCGACTAAAGGGGATAGCCGCCTTACGCCGATCGGTGGGTTTATACGTCGCACCAGTTTAGATGAGTTGCCTCAGTTCATTAATGTCTTGCAAGGTCGAATGTCGATCGTTGGGCCTAGGCCTCATGCACGCTCACACAATAGTGAGTATTCCCGTTTGGTTGATTCGTATATGTCTCGTCATCGCGTTAAGCCAGGTATTACCGGTTGGGCGCAGGTTAATGGTTTTCGCGGCGAAACCGACACCTTGGACAAAATGGAAGACCGGGTGTCCTATGACCTCTGGTACATCGAAAACTGGTCTTGGGGCTTAGACGTTAAGATCATTATCAAGACGGTATTCAAGGGTTTCATTAACAAGAACGCCTATTAGTGGAATCGACCTAAGGTCTAGTTTCGTGAGTAAGCTGCTCCTTTGATATTCCCTCCAAGCATTAGCAAGAAACAAAGCCGTCTAATACTCCAGCGATGAAAGCCATTAGACTGCCCGCCTCATCAAGAGCAGCGGACACGAAGTGGATATTCTCGATAAAAAAGATTTGGAAAGAAGAGCCGACAAGGTGGTGGAGAAGCTGCATGCCTACCTTGATGCCGGCAAAAAAGTGTTCACCACTAGTTCCTTCCAGTCGCAAAGCCTACCGTTGCTACATATGATCAGCAGAGTGGATCGCGATATTCCTGTGTACTACACCAACACGGGGTTCCTGTTTGCGCAAACCATTCGCTTTGCAGATCAACTGGCGGATCAGCTGGGCCTGAATGTTATTGCCCTGCGCCCCGAGGTCCCCAAAATTAAACAACTGGATCGTGAGAAGCGGTTTTTGTATGCCTCCGACCCTGACCACTGCTGCTACCTGAATAAGGTGCAACCCCTTGAGCCGGTACTTAGAGAGAACGATATCTGGGTAAACGGCGTGCGCTCTGATCAAAGCTCAGTGCGCGCGGCGATGCAGGTGGAAGAACCGGCACAGCATGGCTGCACTCGTTTTCATCCCATGTTGGAGTGGGACTCGAGGATGGTGTATTTCTACCGCAAGAATCATGATTTGCCTGAACACCCCATGGAAGCGCAAGGCTATCTCAGCATTGGTTGCGAGCCCTGCACAATGAAAGCCTTTGATGACGGCAACTCTCGGAATGCGCGCTGGTTTGGTATGAACAAAACTGAGTGCGGACTCAACACTACACTGGTTTCGGGGGGTAACTGATGAGGGTTATGGTGACCGGCGGCGCCGGCTATATTGGGAATGAGTTGGTGTATCGCTTGTCAGCGGAACCGAGCATCAAAGATATCCTTGTCTACGACAACTTATGCAAAGGTAACTACAACCTGTTTACCGGACTGCGCAAAGTGCCGGGCAACAACGTTCGATTTATACAGGCAGACATTCTTGATTCCCGTAGTCTTCGTAGCTGCATGGAGGGCATGGATGTGGTGATTCACCTTGCCGCCAAGGTAGAGACACCCTTTGCCGACCAGAATGCCCATGATTTTGAACAGACCAATCACTGGGGCACGGCCGAAGTTGTCTACACCGCCGAAGAGGTGGGTATTGGCCGTCTCATCTATCTGAGTAGTCAGTCGGTGTACGGCCAAGGCAAAATCACTGACACATCACATCCAAGAGTCCCTAGTAGCTACTACAGCATTTCCAAGATGCGCGGTGAAGAACACGTTATGCGGCTCATGGAGAAGATCCCTGTGCAGTTGCTGCGCTGCGCCAACGTCTATGGCTACTCCAAGAATTTACGATTCGAGACTATGGTGAATCAGTTCGTCTTTGACGCTCACTTTACGAATCGGGTTGCGGTGCACGGCGATCCTGGGCACAGCGTGAGTCATATCAGCGTGTATCGACTGGTAGAAGTTCTCGCGCGAATGATCAAGAAGGACATGGACTCGGATGTGTATAACCTATCTCATCGTGACTTCTCATCGATGGATCTTGTGGATTCGCTTAAGGAGCTGTACCCGGATTTGGAAACTATCTTTGTTGATCAGCACATTCCTCTCTACGATCTCACCATGAGCTGTGATCCCCGGCTACTCGAGATGCTGCCCGGCGGCTCAACGATGGCTGAGGATTTGGTAAAGTTCCGTGAGTTGTTTACGTTCTAGACTCAGGAGATCACCATCACAGCCTTAGCCCTTAAAGTTGATATCGTGTCGGACGTCGTCTGTCCCTGGTGCGTGATTGGCTATAAACAGTTCGAAAAAGCCTTGGCCGCACTGCCCGGTCGTTTCGACGTGACCGTGCACTGGCGACCCTTTGAGCTCAACCCGAACATGCCCGCCGAGGGGCAAGATTTGCGCGAGCACATCGCACAGAAGTACGGGTCCTCCGCCGAGCAAAGCCAGCAGGCGAGATCTCGTTTGTCGAGTATTGGCGAGTCTTTGGGTTTCCACTTTGATTATTACGAAGGCATGCGCGTAGTAAATACCTTTCGCGCGCACCAGCTGCTTCATTGGGCAGAAGAGCAGGGCAAGCAAACTGAGCTCAAGATGGCGCTGTTCAGCGCGTTCTTTAGTCAGCGGCAGGATGTGAGTGATGACCAGGTGCTGGTCAGTGCCGCCGGTAGTGTGGGTCTGTCAGAGAACGATGCCCAAGGGGTTTTGAGCGGTGGCAGTTATGCGGATGCCGTTCGAGAAGATCAGCGCTGGTGGCTAGACCGCGAAATTCACGCGGTGCCAGCTTTTATCTTTAACGATAAATACTCGGTGTTGGGCGCGCAGGAGGCGGATACCTTTGTGCGCGTCCTCACCAAGCTGGAAGCGAAAGCAGCGGCCTAGCTGGCCGCTTTTAAGAGTCCTTCGCTGTGCACGTGCTCCAGCGTGGCATCCAAGCCAATGGCCAGCTTGTCCGTCAGCTCATCGATTTGAGCCTCGGTGATAATCAGTGGCGGACATAGCGCAAACGCTGTTCCTGCTACGGGACGACCGATAAGACCCGCTTCGGCACAGGCGTTGGTTAAAAAGCCCGCTACCGATGCCGGGAATCCTTCTCCCGTCGATTTGTCGCTCACAAGTTCAAGGGCAGCCAGCAAGCCTTTACCGCGAACTTCTCCGACTAACGGATGCTCAGCGAAGGGTGCCAATTTTTTCTGCAGATAGGCACCGGTCTTTGCGGCCTTCTCAAAAATGTTATCCCGCTCGTAGATCTCAAGCGTCTTTAGAGCAACCGCACAGCCCAGCGGGTGACCGGAGTAGGTATAGCCGTGACCGAAAACGCCGACCTCGGATACTGGTTCTACTAAAGCTTCGTAGATGTCGCCGCGAACAACCGATGCGCTAATGGGCACGTAAGCAGAGGACAACTGCTTGGCGAGCGTCATGAGGGCAGGGTTTTCGATGTTCATGGTGGTGCAGCCAAAATCGTTGCCCGTGCGTCCAAAGCCACAGATCACCTCGTCAGCCCAGAACATGATGTCGTGTTTGTTCAACAGTGCCTGTACTTTTTCGTAGTACCCGGCGGGGGGCACGATAACGCCGCTGGCACCGGTAATGGGTTCGGCGAGGAATGCAGCAATAGTGTCAGGGCCCTCGGCCAAAATAAGGTTCTCGAGGTTGTCAACGATACGATCCACAAAAGCCCCTTCACTCTCGCCAGGGTTGCGGCCTTTGTAGTAGTGGGGGTGGTCTGTGCGCAAAATGCCCAGCGCATCTACCGGTGCATCAAAGTGAGTAAGGTTCGCGGGTAAGCTGGTCAGCGCCCCTGAGGCAACGGTTACGCCGTGATAACCGCGCTCTCGAGTGATGATCTTGCGCTTCTCAGGCCTGCCCGTAGCGTTGGCGTAATAGCGCAAAATCTTGATAAAGGTGTCGTTGGCATCGCTGCCAGAGTTACCAAAGAATATCTTGGCATTCTCTACAGGCACCATGTCACGAATTTTGTCCGCCAAGGCCATCATCATCGGGTGCGTCTTGCCACCGAAGGCGTGGTAGTAAGACAGCTGGCCCATTTGTGCCGTGGCGGCGTCGATGAGTTCTTGATTACCGTAGCCCAGAGACGTGCACCAAAGCCCTGCTAATCCCTCAAGATACTGCTTGCCCTTATTGTCGTAGACATAAACACCTTCGCCCCGTTCTACAACGATCTGTTCGGTGGCCTTAAAGTTTGTAGTGGGGTAGATGACATTAGTCATGGGGCTTACCTCTTTTCTTAGCCGTGTACCGGCTTTCCATTTATGCCGTTCATGCATTCCATCACAGCTTCGGAGACCGTGGGGTGGGCGTGCATCATGCCGGCTATATCGTCGGGCAGTAATTCTGAAGATTTCGCTAATAGTAACTCGTGAATCAGCTCTGTGGCATTGTGTCCCACAATATGTGCGCCAAGAATTTCATCGGTTTTTGGGTCACAAAGTACTTTCACCAGTCCATCGGGTCTACCAATGGCGATGGTTTTACCGGCGCCGTGGTAAGGAAACACGGATTTTTTGAAAGCAGTCCCTTGCAAAAGGGCCTGATCCTCGCGCAGACCAAAGCCCGCTACTTGCGGCTCGCAGTAAATAGCTGACGGTACAAGGTCGGGATCCATCGGTATTGTCGAGTCAGACAGTGTGCCGACAATATGATCGACGGCGCGTTCACCTTCGGCAGACGCCACATGGGCAAGCGCAGCACTGCTTACGATGTCGCCGATAGCGTAGATGGAGGGGGTGGCGGTGCGACCTACGGCGTCCACCTCAATGTACCCTCGGTGGTCGGCGGTGAGTCCTACCGTCGAGAGCCCAAGGTTTTGCGTGTTTGGTTGTCGTCCAAAGACCACCAAGGCGCGCTCTGCATGGAGTGTCTTCTCACTACCGTCGTTTCCCAAGAGCGTGGCGCTGATGCTTTCAGTATTGCGTTCCAGCGATTTTGCCCGGGTCGCGACTCGGATATCGACACCCTGTTTTGTCAGTGCGTGGTGCAGGACCTCGCAGACTTCAAAGTCTTCGCTGGGGAGCACGTGCGTTTGCGCCTCCACCAATGTGACCTTTACGCCAAAACTTGCCATGGCATAGGCGAATTCGCAGCCGATGGCGCCTGCGCCAAGAATCAGTAGGCTTTTTGGGAGTGACTCCAAGGCCAGAATGCCCGTCGAAGAAAGTACCCGGTCCTCGTCAAATTCAAAGCCTTGTATTTCCATGGGCCGGGAGCCCGTGGCGAGCATGATGTGCTTCGCCTCTACAGTGTCTTTCCCGTCGATGCTTATAGAGGTCGCGGTCGTTAGCTCGGCATTACCTTTCAGGTAGTCAACTTTGTTCTTTTTGAGCAGGCCAGCGACACCACCCGTTAACGTCTTTACGACCTGTCGGGATTTTTGCTGCACAGCAGCATAGTTGAGGGACGCTCTATCCACCGTGACACCCACGGATTCCATGTCGGCGAGGCTCGTATATATCTCAGCTTGATGGATCAGGTTTTTTGAGGGTATGCAGCCCCAGTTCAGGCAAACGCCGCCCGGAGCATCCCGTTCGATGACCGCAACTTTGAGTCCTTTCTGCGCCGCACGTACTGCAGCAACGTAACCTCCGGGCCCGGCACCTACTATGGCTAAGTCATACATGGACATTGCTCAGGCCAGCAGTAGTTCTGGGTTTTCCAGCGCATCGTGGAGTGCACGCATGTAACGCGCTGCCGGCTCGCCGTCCAATGCCCGGTGATCAAAGGTGAAGGAAAGCGGCAGCATAGTGCGTACTTTCTTTTTACCTTTTACGGCGACAATGCGTTCTACCGGAGTAGAGGGCCCAAGAAGCGCTACGTTTGGCAGATTCAGCAACGGTGTACTCATCAAACCCGGAGGACCGATGCCAGCCGTGCTGGACAGGGTGATGGTGGAGCCCGACAGGTCGTCGGCAGTTGCTTCGCCGTTTCGCACGCGCCCGATGAGGGAGCGCATTTGCTTGTCAATCTCAACAACACCCATGCGGTCGACGTCCTTAAGAACACCCACCATGAGGCCGGTATCGAATTCCGATGCCCCGGGCACCGAAATCGCAACGCCCATGTTGATGTTTTCGTAAATCGAAATCAGGTCGTCTTCCACACAAGCATTAGCCATCGGCACCTGACGGATGGCATAGACCATGGCTTTGATGAGGAAAGCGTTGAACGACACTCGTGTGCCGAGTGTTTCGTCGCGAGCCACGAAGCTTTTGCGCATGGCCAGTAGAGCAGTGACGTCAGATTCCCAGTTGGAGGTGAGTTGAGCGGTAGACTGCAGGCTCTCCTGCATCCGAGAAGCAATGGTGCCGCGCATGCCCTTTAGGGGTAGTTCAGCGAGTACGAGATTGCCTCCTGAGGCGCGGGGCGTACTAGCCTGTGCAGTCTGGGCCCCTAACACATCCCGTTTGACGATTCGTCCTCCGGGTCCCGTGCCAGTGATCGAGGCGATGTCTAGTCCGGCATTCGCTGCAATCTTTTTTGCAAGAGGAGAAGCTTTTATGCGCTGTCCCCCTCTTTGCGGGCTTACAGCCGGGGGCGACTCAATCGTTGCGGGGGGAGTGTCTTTCGCGGGTGCTGCTGAAGCCTCTGCAGCGGTCGCCGGTTCTGCCGCGGTGACTGCTTCCTCCGGTGTTTCTAGGAAGTGCGCGATCAGCGCTTCGCAGGGCACGGTCTCTCCCGCCTCGACGACGATGTGGAAATAGCCCTCTTCGGGAGATTCAACGTCGTAGGCAACTTTCTCTGTTTCGATGCTTGCGAGTGTTTGACCTTTTTTAACGTAGTCACCGTGGCTGACCAGCCACTCAGCGATAGTGCCTTCGTTCATCGCCATCGCCAGCTTCGGCATTGTGTAATCTATTGCCATCACAGTTCTCCCTCAGGCACAGACTGCGCGAACGGCCGCTTCAATTCGCTCGGGATTGGGGGCGACGTACTCTTCCATATAGCCGCCGGGAACAGGCATGTTCGGCAGGGTGACCCGGGTGACCGGTGCATCCAAGAGATCAAAACCCTGCTCCATGACTCGGGCAGATACCGTCGCAGCAAAGCCTCCAGACTCCCAGTCCTCATCGACGACGACTAAGCGGTTAGTCTTCTCCAGTGAAGTAAGGAGAGTCTCCATATCGAAAGGAACAAAGCTTCGAGGGTCAATCACCTCGATGGAGATTTCATCTTTTAGCTTCTCTGCGACTTCCAGTGCGTGTTGCAACTGAAGCGAGTTCGCGAGCACGGTGACATCGGTGCCCTCACGCTTAACATCGGCGACCCCTAAGGGAACCACGTAATCATCGTCTAATTCCGGGACTTCACCTTTTAGCATCATGATGCCCATGTGCCAGGGGATCACGACAGGGTTGTTGTCTCGAATAGCTGCCTTAAACATGCCCTTGGCATCGTAGGGGGTAGAAGGCATCGCCACCTTGATTCCCGGATGATGGGAAAAGGTGCCGTGGATGCTCATGGCATGGTCGTTGGCAAGGCGCTGGCCGGTACCGACTCCAGCGGTGATAACCAAAGGCAAAGGGTGTTGGCTACCGTGGAGAAAGTGATATTGCCCGGTTGTGACCGAGCACTCGGAGAAGGTCACGTAAGAAAACCCGCCAAACATAAAGTCGCAGATGGGTCGCATGCCTTCCTGGGCAGCGCCAAAAGCCACGCCGTACATGCCTGACTCAGCGATGGGAGTATCCACAATGCGCTCAGGTCCAAATTCGTCTACCAGACCTTTGGTGTGGGGGAAAATCGCCCCGCGCACGTCCTGACCAACGACAAATACGTCGTTGTCCACGCGCATTTCTTCTTCGATCGCCTCGCGAATAGCGTCGATAAATGTAATTGTTCTCATCTCGACTTCCTCTATTTGGCGAAAACGCCGTCCATGAGTTGCTCCACGCTGGGTCTCGCGATATCGCTGCTGTCAGCGAAATCTTCCACGCCCTGCACTTCGGCGAGGGCTTCTTCGATGATTTGATCGATGGCACTCTGGGTCAGAATCCCTTCGTCCAGTACCCTGGCCGTGGCAATACGAACAGGCTCCCGTTCACGCATGCTCGCGTGCTCTTCTTCGCTGCGTTCTTCCCATCCCGAAAGGTCCGGTGTGCCGATGTCGTGCTCGTTAAAACGCAGAGTTTTTGCTTCGATAAATGTGGGGCCTTCGCCCTTACGGGCGCGGTCAATGGCTTCAACGGAGGCCTCTGCTACGGCAAACACATCTTGGCCATCGACTATGGAGGAGGGCATGCCGAAGCCGTCGGCCAAAGAGGAGATGTGCTCTTTGGGATGCATCTCCATGGCCGTGGAAAAAATACTCATCCCGTTGTTCTCACAGAAAAAGATGACGGGAAGCTTCCAGTTTTGGGCCATGAGCATTGCCTCATGAGCGCGACCCTGACCGTAGGATCCGTCCCCCGAACAGTTCATAACAACTTGACCTTGATTACGACGCTTTGCAGCAAAGCCCCAGCCCACGACCGGCGCGAAGTTGTAGCCGATGAAGCCGGACATCATGTAGACCTTGTGGTCCGGAAAGCTGAAGTGAAATGCAGAGCGTCCTTTGCAGCATCCAGTGTCTTTTCCCGTGTGCTCCGCGAGGTAGTACTTGATGTCGATGCCCTTGGCGAGCATATGCGTGATGCCGTGCCCCCGATGGTGCGGAGATAAATTGTCATCCTGATTGAGAAAGCTGGCAGCACCCACACCTGGCGCGATGGCACCTTCGGCAGGGTGATAAAAGCCAATGAGCTTCCCCTGCATCATTCGCCGATACATCATCTTGTTGAACTCATCAGCGCGGATGAGGTTGCGATAGAGGGTGGTTTTTTGTTCTGTATTTAGAGCCACCGGCGCATCTCCAAAGGCTTTTTTGTGAGTATTGATAGTGGCGTGGGGACAAATTGACAACAATGGACTCGCGGGCCTAGTCTTTGTCATTTCCGGCCAGCATCAGAAAGGCGCGTGGAAGCAAGGGAACTCAATAGTTACGTTCGCCATACCCTCCGGGTCCTTGAGGATCAGGGGGTTGACGTGCGTCCACTGATTGAGAGCTTTGGCATTGATGCCGCGGCGCTAGAATCCCAAGAGGATCAACTCAGTCAATCAGACTACGGTCGCCTGGTGGACGCGATTGTGGCGCAGTATCCCGATTTGGGTTTAGGTCTGCGCGACGGACGCGGCGTCACTTTGCTGGATCACGGTCTGCTGGGCTACGCGATGTTCGCCAGCCAGAATCTTGGCAAAGCCATTGAGCGTCACAGCAAGTATCAGGATGTTATTGGTGCTGCGCTGCAGACCCGTTTGTTCGTGGAGGATGAGCTGGCCTGTCTTCGCGTTGTGTGTATCGTGCGGCCTGAGTTGGTGAACACCCCTGCCAAATTACATTACGAAACCGAGCGTCTACTTGCGCAGTGGGCAGAAATTGGCCCTGCGTTCGGCGAGTCCAGGCATTGGTTCACTCGCATCGATCTCGATTATTCCGCTCCGGGGTACTTAGATCTCTACTCTGAAGTACTTGGCCCTGAGGTTCATTTTGGGCGTGAGCATACACAGATTGTTTTCCCCCACCGCTTGCTTGATCAAGCTTTGAACTTTGCCAATGAGCAGGCCGCGGCACTCTGCGAGCAGCAGTGCGCCGCGTTACTGGGAGAGATGCAGGCGGTGCAGGGTTTCACAGGGCAGGTGCGGCGCTTGCTGGCGAACGCACCAGGACATCATCCGTCCATTGAAGAAGCAGCGAGCAAGCTTGCCATGAGCGAACGTTCGTTGCGACGGCGCCTAGCGGAAGAGGGCACGACCTATAAGGAGGTGGTGCTGGATTTCCGTATGGAGCTTGCGTCTAGCTATCTACGAGGGCAGGAGATGTCTATACAGGAGGTGGCTTTTCTCGCAGGCTATGCTGACGCTTCGAATTTCCACAGGACGTTTAGCCGGTACTTTGGCGCGACTCCCGGGGAGTTTCGCAGTGCTAAGCAGGGTCCAGCAGCTGCCGACCTGTAAGCTAGCCTTCGCCGGCAATAGCCGAAAAGAGCGGTAAGCCAAGTCCAGCGGACATGCCCCCGTCGACGCGAATTTCTTGTCCGGTGATAAACGTTGACGCGTCACTCGCGAGGAAATTGTAGATTCCCACGACCTCATCCTGATGACCCATACGGCCAAAGGCATTCAAGGTGCTTAAAAACTGTGCCGTGTCATTGCCATCATCGGCAACCATCATGCCCGTGTCAGCGATGAGTGCGGGGCACACAGCGTTCACGCGAATCGCGCGAGGGGCATTTTCGATAGCGCTGGTTCTGGCGAGATAGGCGCCACCCGCTTTGCTTGCGGCGTAGACTCCGGCTCCGGCATGCGCGATACCTGATCCAGCGACGGAGCCCGTATAAATAATCGACGCGCCATCGGACATATGTCCCGGAGCGTATTTCAAAGCATAAAAAGCGCCTTTTAAGTTGAGGTCTACGAGTGCATGCATGCCTTGGGAATCAAAGTCTTCGATACTGCCCTCATCGTCGGCGGTGCCTGCATTGATCACTACGACAGAGAATTCGCCCAAGGTGCTTTGAGCTGCGTCGAGCATGTCTTTAACTTGCTGTTCGTCAGTCGCATCACACTTAAAAAATTGCGCACCGATCGCCGCTGCGATATCCACGCCGTTTTCCCGTCTTCCCGTAATTGCAACAGTCGCCCCGTTGTCGATGAAGCTTTTCGCTACAGCTAGCCCAATGCCCGACGTGCCGCCGGTAACCAGAGCAACCTTTCCCTCTAACGAATACATAGCGGTTCCTTGCGTCATTTTATTGTTGCGTCCACAGGTAGACCTTGCCGCATTGCTTGCCAACCTGAATGTCGAATGCCTCGCCAGCGCGGGACATGGGGAATTCATGGGTAATCATTACATCGACCATCGCCTGTACTTTGGGATTACAGAGCGCTCTCACCATACGTTCCCGATCTTTGGCGCGCACATCGTGCTGACCAAACAGCGTATGCGCTGGGTCAATCACATGATGAAGGGGACTTAGCTCAAGATGAGCGCCGGGTGTGTGACCGCTAAAATTCACCTGGCCGTATTTACGCACAGCCTTCATGAGCTTCTCTTGGTAGTAAGTGACGCCGGACCCGTCGATGGCGACGTCAACGCCCTGACCCTTGTAGCTAAGGGCCAGTACTTGCTCGAGCCAGTCGTCATCGTCGGGGTTGACGATATGTTCCACGCCCATGCGGCGCATTAAGTCGATGCGATAGGGGTTTCTGGCCAGAGCGATGACCGTCGCATTGCGATACAGGGCCGAGATAATGTGTCCCAGTGCGATAAAGCCAACACCGCCTACTAATATCGTGTCGCCCGCCTTGACGTCCATCGCCTCCTGATTGGAAAACCCCACGCCAAAAGAACAGTTAGCAGAGGCGGCGTAGCGAAAGTCCAGAGCGTCAGGAATGCGGATAAGGTTTGCTTCTGGCGCGATGCGGTAACGCTCCATAGCGAAGCCCCCCGAGGGGCTCTCATTACGGTTTTGAATGCCCTTCATGGCGCTGCCATCAACACCGCGAAGGTCCGGGTCGTTGGCGTCGCAATAGGTGGGAGACAGTGCCTGGGTACAGGCATGACAGTGGCCGCAGTGATCTCCCTGAAACACGATGACGCGATCACCCACAGAAAAATTGGAGCCCGGAAGCACCTCATCGACGGTACCGACACCCTCATGCCCCAGATGCTCGGGGTCATCGTGGAACTCAAAGTCGTGTTCTGACCAAATTCGCGACCCTTCAAGACAAATCGGAGCGATTTCGGTTTTGATGATCGCGTAGCCGCTCTTTATGTGTGGATAAGGGCGCTCCACAAGCTCGAATTTGCCCGGCTCGGGTATCGTCAATGCAATGTTGGTTTTGGCCGCGGGCGCCATAAGCTCTGATCGTTTGTTATTAGGTCACCCATCCAGTCTAGGGATTAGCTCTGGCATGGGTAATGATATTTGTGGTTTATTGCATGATACTTTAGTCCCGAGAGGAATTGGCCGCGGATCACCTTAAAACTGTCCTCTGGGGCCATTTGCTCGAGACGCGCCCCTCACTAGTCTGGGCACACTGAGAAAAGCAACGCAGGTAGCGCTATGACGAACGCACGGGATTTGAACTACAGCCTCCATCATCTTTGTATCTACGATGATAAGCCTCGGGACAATATGTTTCCCTATCTGCGCTGGCACCACGGGATCACCAATTTCTTTTCGGGCGCCGTGTTTCATGTCACGGACGAGGGACATTCGGACTACACCTTTATGGGATGTGGTGGGCGCGCTTATCAGATCCAGATCGAGGCGCCACCGTTCCAATTCGAGTATGAGCGCAACTGGTGGCGGGATCACGGCCGGGGCTATAACCACGTTTGCTGGGTCACCTCCGATGCGCGAGCGTCTATGGATCACCTGCTCGCAAATGGCGCGACAGAGGTGATGCCCTTTGAGGAGTTTCCAACCTACGATGGCTTTGTAGTCCATGACCCCGAAGGTCGATGGATCGAGATCATGGAATACACCGATGAGAACTTCCGCGTGCAGGAGTTTACGCATGCGCCCTCGGGGGAGTGTGGTCTGGAAATTATTGGAAACGCCGAGATCTGCGGAGATGTCGATGCCATGGTGGAGTGGTACGAACGCGTCATGGATCTTCGGGTGCTGGAAGTTTTTGAAGAGGGCGATGACAAAGTTGTTGTGATGAGCGATCGTGATTACGACCCTGTCGCCCGCCGTAGCCTGTTCATTTTGCAAAACGCCCGGGAAGACTTCGAAAAAGTGCACATGGCTAAACATGGGCCGTACATTTCATCGATTATTTACCAGGCCAAAGATGTGGATCGCGCCTGGGAAGACGCCCTTTGGGCCGGCATGACGGAAGTTAGAGCTCCCACTACTGACCCCCTCACCGGATTGAGAGTCGCTTATCTTGCAGAGCCCTGCGGCGGCAACGTCATCATGCTCACCGAGCACTATGCACCGGCGGCGCAGCTCGCTGCTGCAGCCTGATCCTATGATTCTCGGCTTTGCCCATCCTGCGGTTGTTGTCTCGGATTTGGAGCGTTCACGGGACTTTTACAGCGCCGCCTTTGGGTTCCGGGTGTTGAGCGATGAAGGCTGGAGTGACACACCTGAGGTTGATGCTGCGATTGGTAGCGGCGACTCCCGATGTCGGGGCTACATGCTGGCAGGCCACAACTGCTTTCTTGAGATCTTTGAGTTCGAGAATCCGCAGCAGACTGGGCCTGAGCCCTCGACTTTGGGTCCCCATGAGCGAGGCCTAAGACATTTGTCTTTTTTCGTTGACGATGTAGAGGCTGAGTATGAGCGGGTATTGGCGCTGGGCGCGCAAGCTCTGGGTGCTCCGCAGAAGGCTTCAGGTATCACCGCAGTGTATCTCCGAGATCCCGATGGCAACATCATAGAACTGTGCGAGTGTCCGACACCCGAAGAGGACCTAAGACGTCTTCCGGGCATCAAAGCATTACAGGAGTGGGCGAATGTTTGATCTAAAAGGTAAACGCGCGTTAGTGACTGGCGCGTCCGGTGGCATTGGCTACGCCGTTGCCAGTGCCTATGCCCAGCGAGGCGCCAGCGTTGTAATTGCCGACATTACTGATGCGACGGACGCCGCAGCAGTGATTGGCGCGATCCCTGTGCACTGCGATGTCTCCAACGAAGACAGCGTGGCGGCGGCCTTTGCCCTTGCTGTGGAAAAACTCGGTGGCCTCCTAGATATCGTAGTACTCAACGCGGGAGTGGGAGACGTGGGCCCTGCATTGGCGGATACGCAGCAATCGCTTATCGACAAAGTTACCGGCATTAATTACTGGGGCGTGGTCTATGGCTTGAAGCATGCTCCTGCGTCTATGAACGATGGGGGCTCGATCATTAGCACCTCGTCCATGGCTGCCTTTATCAACTTGCCGGGCTCGGCGATTTACTCCGCCAGTAAAAAGGCGGTGGTGAGTCTGACCGAAATGGCGGCCCTGGAGCTAGGTAGCCGAGCCATTCGTGTTAACTGCATTTGTCCGGGCTATACCAATACTGCGATGGGGAGTGCTGAAGAGGGCCGCGCTATCTGCGAGGCGTTCACCGCTCTGGGGCGTGCGGCGACCGTTGAGGATATGAGCGGTGTTTATGTGTTTCTTGCCGCGGAGGCCAGTCGATACATGACCGGGCAGGCGTTGAAGGTGGACGGAGGCTGGTCCTGCGGGCCCACTACGGCCTTGCTTGAGCTCGTTACTGGTTCGGCGACGGCGCCGGGTTAGCCCCGTGATCGCAGAGCCCAATTACAGTTCCAGTCGTGAGGCCGAAGAGGGTCGGATTGTCGCGATCTGGTTGGAGCGACTGCGGGATACGCTGTCTGATGGTACGCAACGGCCCTTGTTTCACGAAGCGATGGAGCAGGCGGGTGTTAGTGAGGCAGCTCTTCAGACGGCGGAGGGTTTGCGGCAGAGGGACTTGGATCATGTGCTGGTCACCCTTCGCGCGAAAGTCCCCGATGTCACCCTGAGATTGTTCGATCAGGTGGAGATTCTTGATCTGGGCCTTGTCGGCTATGCCGCCATCAACAGTGACTCGGTGGGTGCAGCGATTCGTGTGATGTACCAGTATCACAGCCTCGCGTCAGATCGTTACACGGATCAACTGACCATAGAAAACGGTTTAGCTCGTATTAGTCCGACGCCGTTGCCTGGTCATGGTGATGATTTTCAGAATATTTGCGAGGACAGTTTCAGCGGTAATTGGCGTGCCTTGAGGCTCCTGTTGGGGCCGCTTGCAGACAGCAAGGACGTGTCGCTACATCTTGAGTATCGAGAGCCTGGCTATGCGCACAGCTACTCTGAGATATTCGGCCCCAATTGTTTTTTTAATGCGGACTACACCGGTCTGGAATTTCCCGCCGCCTGGCTCGAGTATCCCGTGCATCGGGGGAGTGGGGCGCTCTCCGAGGTCTACACGGCGATGTGTCAGCGGGTGTTGGGTCTTGGGGGCGCGGCAAAAAATCCGGCCCAGCAGGTGCGGCGACTGCTTCTTAGTCGCGCGGGTCGCGATATGCCCAGTCTTGAATCTGCCGCTCAGCAGCTACATCTGACTCCGGGGCAGCTGCGGAAACGTCTTTACCGAGAAGATACGAGCTACAAAAAAATTGTACTGGAGATCCGCATGGAGCTTGCTCGGCACTATCTCCTTGATACGGATCTCTCGGTTCAGGAAATTGCCTATCTGCTGGACTACTCCACACCTGCGCCATTCAGTCGAGCGTTTAAACGCTATTGCGGTTTGGCGCCGGAGTATTTTCGTGCTGAAAACGCTGTTCTGCATGTTTCGACTGCCTAGACAGCAAGGGACACAAATGTAATTCAATGGGCCTTAAATATCATTCCGCGAAATTGGCTCTGCTTCTAGTCTTGAGTCAATGCAAAAACGACAACCCTCGGGGACATACACCATGAATAGAAAAAGCACGCTATCAGTCGCCGTTGCGATGGCAAGTTTAGTCAGCGCAGATCTTGCAATGGCCCAACTCGAAGAAGTGATCGTCACCGCGCAGAAGCGTGCCCAGAGTGCACAGGATGTGCCCTTGGCTATCAGCACCTTCGGTTCCGACGAACTTGAAGCAATGGACGCCAAGGGATTCAGATCCATTGTGCTCGCTACTCCAGGTTTGTCCGGCAGCGCCGATTCAGATACTCAGACCGTTCTCACTATCCGTGGTATCGGCACTGGTGCCTTTAGCCCCGGCGCAGACAACAGCGTTGGTACTTATTTCAACGAGGTTCCTGTGAGTCGTAACATTGGTGGTTTGGGCTACCTCGATGTTGAGCGTGTCGAAGTTGTCAAAGGACCCCAAGGCACTTTGTTTGGTCGTAACACATCATCCGGTGCGATCAGCGTAACCAACAATTTTGCATCTCTGGATGGGAATTCGGGTTCCGTACGCGCTTCAGCGGGGGACGAGGGGCAGCTACTGGTCGAGGGTATCGGCAACTATATAGTTAGTGACGAATTTGCTGTGCGCATTGCAGCTCGTCACGACGAACGCGATGGCACCTATCAAAATGGCGTGACTGGTGATGAGCTCAACGGCCGGGATCACGACCAGGTGCGTATCGGCTTTACCTGGGCGCCCACGGACGACCTTACCGTCAATGCCTATTACGAAAACTTCCAGATGAATAATCGCTGGCAGATGGTCGACAATTTTGGTGTCTGGGGTAATGACGTGTTTGCCGAGACCATCAACGTCAATGGCCAGCCGGAACAGGAAATCGATGCGGATTTTGCGGTGATCAAGGTCAATTGGGATTTCAGCGACACGCTGTCATTGACTTCGACTACGGGCTACTACGGCAGTGACATTGTCGCGATTCCCACCGATGCGGACACCGGCGACATTCCTATCGTCGATTTTATCGAGCCTTGGGATTTGGAGCAGATTACCCAGGAATTCCGTCTCAATGGCACCGGCGATCGCGTTAACTGGTTTGTCGGCTTGAGCTATTACGAAGAAACTGCACGGGCCATCAGCTCAGTTACGATTTACGAAGACCCCGGTCTGGATGTGCTGTTTGAAGACGAGGGGCTGTGCCTTGTGGCAGAAGAATTCGGTCTTGCCTGCGGCGTGCACGTTGAAAACAGCGATGCAGAAAACAAAACCACCAGCTATGCGATTTTTGGTGATGTGACCTGGGACATCAGCGAGCGTCTGGCCCTCACGGTGGGTGTGCGTTATACCGACGAAGAAAAGGAAATGAGTCTGAACACGCCGCTCACAGACTCCACAACCACAGCGTTGATTGGTGTCGTCACAGGCGGTGCTAACAATGCGATTTTCAACTTTACGCCCGGGACTATTCAGGATTCTGAGTCCTGGACATCTTTCGATCCTCGCGTGGCGCTGGACTACAAGCTTTCGGACGACACCTTGCTTTACGCAAGTTATGCCAAGGGCTTTAAATCTGGCGGCTTCAACCGTCAACCTACCGCCCCGGGAGCCACGTCTATCCTGGCTTTCGACCCTGAAGAGAACGATGCTTACGAAGTGGGCTTGAAAGCGGAGCTCTTCGATCGCCGCGCCCGTGTGAATGTCGCTCTCTTTATGTACGACTACACGGATTACCAGTTGGAGACTAACGATAACGCCTCGATTCTGATTCAGAACGTCGCTGATCTCGAAACCTCCGGATTGGAAATCGATGCGACTTGGTTGATCAGCGATAGCTTCGACCTTCGCTTTACCTACGCGTATCTCGATGCAGAATTCCAGGAAGGCGTAATCATGGACGACCTTGGCGGCTCTCTCGACCTTGCGGGCAATCGAGCGCTTCGAGCACCGGAAAACACTTACTCCATAGCAGCAACCTGGAACGTAACCGACACGATCGATGCCAGAGTTGATTACGCCTACGTAGATGAGATGTTCTTCACTGCTGACAACTCCGCAGATCTTCTGGCGTCAGACTACAGTCTTGTGAATGCGCGTCTGGACTACAACAGCCCATCCGGATGGGGTGCGTCAGTCATTGGCGAGAACCTTGCTGACGAGGAGTACATCAACGCCATGATTAACTTCCTGCTGCCGATGTCAGCGCCCGGTTATGGACGGGCTATCCGTGCGGAAGTGCGTTATCAGTTTTAAACTCTTGTCTGTAACGTCTGATCGGTACATTTTTAAGGACCCGCTAGCTGCGGGTCTTTTTTTAGCTATGCTTAGTCGATACCGTTAGCGCTGATGATGAAACTCCCTCAGCCCGCTGCACTTTTCGCTATTCTCATTGGTTCGCTGATGTTTCTCTATTGGCTAGTCATGCCGGTGGTGATGGGTTCTCTGGCGGATAGTCGAGGTTATGCCGAGGACTCCCTGGGGGTGCTCGCGAGTCTCTATGCCGCGGGCACGTTCATAACAACAACGTCCAGTATGCTGTGGATACAGCGCGCAAACTGGGTATGGCTTATCCGAGCAGGAGCCTTGATCAGTATTGCGGGTTTTTCTGTCGTACTTTTGGACGATAGTTTTATGGCCTTGGCGTTAGGTCACTTTGTGGCCAGCCTTGGATTGGGCATTTCTTACGCCGTAGTGATGGCCCTCCTTGGTGACGAAAAACAACCGGCGAGGGGTTACGCCTTAGTTTTTTTTCTGCAGATCGTCTTTGGGATCGCGGTGAGTACGCTGCTCACTCAGACTCTGGAACCGGTACAAATCCTGCCCACTATGGCCGCCACCATGACTGGGATTGGCCTCCTCGCTATGTTGCTGGCGGGAAGACTACCTACCTCAAGTGTAAAGCTGGCCACGCCTGAGTTGGCAGAGCTCAAGCTTCCGCGGCTTCCACCCTGGCCCATAGTGCTGGGTTTGTTAGCAATCCTGCTGGTGTTTATTGGTGATGCGGGGATCTGGATTTTTCTGGAGCGCATTGGGCACGCCGAGCACAGCACCGAGGTGGGAGGCTTGCTGGTAAGCGTCAATCTAGCCGCGGGTGCGGTAGGGTCCCTGACCGCGGTTTTTCTCAGCGAACGCTGGGGATATCTCTGGCCCATGGCGATTGCCATCGGCCTGTCTGTGCTCTCCGTGGCGATGTTCAGTGCTATGGGCTCCGTGTCCATATTGCTGGCGGCCTCGTTTGTTAATGGTTGGGCGTGGAATTTTGGCGCCGCTTATCGCATGGGTTTAGTGTCCAAACTGGATCGTACAGGGCGATTCACCGTGCTCATCCCGTCCATGCAAACTCTTGGAAATACCTTGGGGCCACTAATGGCAGGTATGCTCATTGTTCAGGGTGGTTACGTCGTTGCATTCATAGTGACCGCATTGCTCTGGATCGCGGCGTTTATCGCTTACTACCCCGCCTGGAGGACGTTCAAATCCCATGACTCAGTTAGCAACAACGCCTAATCCCTTTGATCGCGCGCCGATCATACTGTCGGCACTGGCGATCTCTGCCATTGGGGCCCTGTTCTACAACGTATTGCCCCTTTACATTGGTGCCGCGCAGGACTTTCGGAGCCTCAGTAATCAACAGATCGGGTTTATCAGCGTTGCTTTTTTCCTGGGTTATAACCTCGCAACCATCTGGGCGTTCTTCTGGATTCGCCGATGGAACTGGCGATGGGTAACACTCGCGGCACTTCCTGTGGCATTGCTTGGCCTACTGGCTAGCGGCTATGCAAAAAGCTACTACCTTTTGTTGCTGGCGACGGTCATAGCCGGAGGGGGGTTTGCAGCATTATATGGCATTGGAACCACAATACTGGCGGACACGAGTAATCCTGCGCGTTGGTATGGAGTGAAGATTGCGGCAGAGACCGCGCCGGGTGCCGTGCTGCTGTTCGTTATCCCTTCGGTACTTGCACCGATCGCAGGCTTCAATGCCACTGCCTACGGGATCGGGATTGTTGCCTTACTTTTGGCCCCACTTTTGTTTTTGCTCCCTACTCAAGGTCGTGTGGAGTTAGAGGTCAACGCAGCTGCGGATCTCTCGGAGACCGACAGTGCAGACATCAACCGCACCCCAATATTGACAGCGCTTGCTGCAACGCTGGTGTTTTTCTCGGCGGCATCGGGGATGTGGGCTTTCATTGAGCGTATGGGGGTCAGCGGTGGATTTTCGCCCGAGCGCATAGGAATGCTGCTGTCCATTACTCTGGTGACTGCTACCAGCGGCTCCCTGCTCACCGCCTGGCTTGGGGAGAGGCTCGGGAACACGCGTCCTTTCTATGCCGCGTGTGGAGCGTTCATTGTGGCGCTTCTGATATTGGGTGCCTCTGCGGGTTTTAGCTCGTTCGCGCTGGGTACCTGCGTGCTGACCTTCGCTATCGGCATGGGACTGCCATTTGCTATTGCCGAGGTTGCGGAACTTGATGCCGATGGACGCTTCATCATTCTTAGCGTACCGGCGATTGGTATGGGCGCCATGCTAGGTCCAGGGCTATCCGGCATGCTGGCGGATGCTAAAGGCTTCTCTTATGTTCTGGTCGCCGCTGGAGTCGCCATCGTCATTGCGTCGATGCTTATGCGTTACTCAAGTCGGCACGCGGTACAAAAAGCACTAGCGACTGCTTAGTAGAAAAGGCGCACCGTCTTCTTATAGCGCCATCCAAACCGCCTTGGTTTTGAGATAGTGGTCTAGTTGTTCCGGACCTAGGTCTTTACCAAAGCCAGACTGTTTTACGCCGCCAAAAGGCGTATTGGCATCGATCATGTCATGGGTGTTGACCCACACGGTACCGGCTTCTAACTGTCGGATGAGACGATGGGCACGCGAAACATCCTGTGTGAAGACACTTGCTGCTAGGCCATAAATGTTGTCGTTGGCCAGGCGAACCCCTTCCTCTTCAGTGTCAAAAGGAATCGCAACCAGTACGGGTCCAAAGATCTCTTCCTGCACCACGCGCATACCATTGTGGCAATCTGCCAGCAGCGTTGGCTGAACAAAGAAGCCCTCGCCGCCCGGGTCTTCTCCCCCACATACCACGCGGGCGCCTTCTTCTTTCCCAATGGCAATGTAATCGAGCACCGAGGCTTTTTGACCTGCGGAGATTGCAGGCCCCATCTCGGTGTTCTCATCCAGAACGTGGCCTACCGCCATGCTGGATGCTCTCGCAGCGATGGCACCGACAGTCTGTTCATAGATTTCTCGTTGGATGTAGACCCGTGAGCCCGCACTACACACCTGACCTGTGTTGAAGAATACGCTTTGCTGGGTGGCATCCACTACTCGCTGAATGTCTGCGTCGGCAAAAACCACCATGGGGGACTTACCACCCAATTCCAGCGTGACAGGGTTCAGGTTGCCGATCGCCGCCTGGCCTACGCCAATGCCAACGGGGGTGGATCCGGTGAATGAGACCTTGTTGATATCAGGGTGATTGACCAGCGCCTCGCCTACTACAGATCCGCGACCTAAAACTATATTAAGCGCTCCCGGTGGGAGCCCGGCTTCCAGGCACAGCTCTGCAAAGTACAGCATGGATAGCGGTGTTAACTGAGCAGGTTTCAGTACCACGCTGCAGCCCACCGCAAGGGGAGCCGCCAGCTTCCAGATCGCCATATTGAAGGGCCAGTTCCAGGGCACGATCGCGCCTACGACACCCACGGGTTCCTTCAGCGTAAAAGCGAAGTTATCTCCTGGCACTGACACACTGCGCGTTGCACCATCAATCTTGGTTGCCCATCCGGCCATGTATCTCAGCAGGTCTATGGAGCCGCCAATATCAACTTCCTTACAGCCGGCGATGGCTTTGCCTGCATCCAGCGACTCGATCTCAGCGAGTGTTTGCAGCTTGTCTTCTACGAGGTCGGCCATGCGCGTGAGCACACGAGCTCTTTGCGCTGGCGTCGTTTCAGACCACTCTCCGCCAGAAAAGGCCTTATTCGCCTCGCGGACTGCGTGATCAACAGTTGCGCTGTCGCCACAAGGCACCGTGGCAAGAATGCCACCGGTGCAAGGCTCTATCACCTCGATGGATTCTTCAGAGCTATGCCAGGCATTGGCAATAAAGTGCGCCTTGCTGCGATTGAGGAAGGCCCTGGTTTGTTCGCTTACCCCTTTCTCGTTAATGAATGCTTTTACGGCATCGTCCATGGCCCTTGCTCCTTGTGATGTGGGCTTGAATTCGCGGGCTAGATGGCCTCGGCGATCGCTTTACCTAATTCTTCCGTGGTCGCGCTGCCCTGCATGTCAGGGGTTAGGCAGCTACCTTCTTTTAAAACCTGTTCAATACTTTTCATGATGCTGTCGTGCACATCTGACCGACCTAAATGGTCGAGCATCATCGCGCCCGACCAGATCATACCGATAGGATTAGCGATCCCTTTACCAGCGATATCGGGTGCCGATCCGTGTACTGGCTCAAACATTGAGGGTCCTGTGCGTTCCGGGTTGATGTTCGCTGACGGAGCGATCGCAATGGTGCCAGTGCATGCGGGACCGAGGTCCGAGAGAATATCGCCAAAGAGGTTGCTGCCGACAACTACATCAAAGTGGTCAGGCATGCGAACGAAGTTAGCCGTGAGTATATCGATGTGATATTGGTCGACTTTGACCTCTGGGTATTTGACACCAACGGCCGCTACCCGGGAATCCCAATAAGGCATGCTGTGGATGATGCCATTGGACTTTGTTGCCGAGCTTAAGTGTTTTTCGGGGCGGCTTTGGGCTAGCTCGTATGCGTAGCGAAGGACTCGATCTACACCACGGCGCGTGAACACGCTCTGTTGTATGACCACTTCTTCTTCAGTGCCCTCATACTGGATGCCGCCAATGGCGGAGTACTCGCCTTCGACATTCTCGCGCACCACCATAAAGTCGATATCCCCCGGCTTCCGTCCAACGAGTGGGCAGGGAATGCCTTCGAAGAGACGCACCGGACGCAAATTGATGTACTGATCAAATTCGCGACGGATGGGTATCAGCAGTCCCCAGAGGGATACGTGGTCGGCGACGCCGGGGAAGCCCACGGCGCCAAGATAAATTGCGTCGAAAGCTCTAAGTTGTTCTATGCCGTCGTCAGGCATCATCGCGCCGTGCTTGGCGTAGTGCTCGCAGGACCAATCAAAAAACGACCACTCAAAATCAACGCCGTGTTTTTTACCGGCGGCCTCCAGCACCCGAATACCTTCGGGCATCACTTCGGTGCCAATGCCATCGCCGGGAATCACCGCTATTTTCAGTGCGCTCATGTTTTCTCCTTCCAGCGTAGAAATCCTTTAATTGGAGCTTGGCTTTTGGCGCAAGTCTCTACAATGGACTCACCGGACCATGCTTTGTCTTTTCCGGCCAGCAGGGAACTATCTCCGGGGGCTAAAGTGGCTGCAGCCCACTGTCGAGAGCAGCAGCGTAGTCATGGGCCACCACAACTTCGATATCGAGCTTCTCATCCATGGCCGCAAACCACAGACGCAGCATTTCTGTGCGCGCCGTGTTCTCCGGCACAAAGAGATTGCTGTAGAGCCAGCCTTTGCCCGTGTTGCTTAGCATCATGCTCTTCACATTGGAGATGTCGCCACTCATCAGCCACAAGGTGCCGTCTACCGAAACAGCAAATAGGGTAGAACCTGGCGTGTGTCCCCCAAGTCCGACGATACCCAGACCAGGGAAGTCACTGTGCGTGAGCAATCCGTCGCCTTGAAGGATCACCGGCTCAAGGCAAGAGCCCTCAAGCTGGCGCGCACTGTCGACTGTGTGCAAGTTGTGTTGAGTAGCCTGCCACAGCGTCTGATAACTCCGTGCTCCTTCGCCCCGCTCGGCGCAGAATGCTTCAATCCCCTGTACATGATCCTCATGAAGGTGGGTAAAGCCGACACCGTCTACTGTGTCTAGCTTGTCTTTAAGGAGCTCAGCTGCGCTGCCCTCGAAAGCTACCGGCCCCATGCCCGGTGAGAGTTTGGCAATGAGCTTTGCAAACTCTTCGCTGGTGGGCTGATCCATCGCCGCGTCGATCATGAATCGTCGACCGTCCGGCCATTCGATGACGACCACCGAATGATTCAGGTCGCGGTCCGGACCGCGCTGCGACGAAGACCGAGCTATTCGGATCGAGACGGGTCCGCCCGGTGTGGTTTCGAGGGCACGCAGCTCCTCTTCGGTAGGCAGTGCCGGTTCTACACCCCGGATTTGAATATGGGCTGGGCCCAGATAAACCGCCAAGGCCACGACGGCCAGCGCCAGTACACCGATAGTTATTCTCAAAAGCCAACGCATGATTGGATTCCCCTGTCCGAATAGTAATTGCAGGCTAACACGCGCTGCAGGCTTAGAAGATCCACTGACTCAGGCTGTATTTTTTGCTCACTGCGCTATAGTCTGGAGCGTCTTGGTAAGTCTCCCACAGAGGAACGCAGCATGCTCAAACTAATGGTTAACGGTAAGTCGATGGAGGCGGACGCTGATCCAAGCACGCCTCTCTTGTGGGTGCTGCGAGATCATCTGGCTCTCACAGGCACCAAATACGGCTGTGGTATTGCCCAGTGCGGCGCCTGTACTGTGCACGTAGACGGCAAGGCCATGCGTTCTTGCGTCTATCCTGCGAGCGCAGCTGAGGGCAAAGAAATTACCACTATCGAGGGTCTCTCTGAGGATGCGAGTCATCCCGTACAGCAGGCCTGGGTAGAGATCGACACTCCCCAGTGTGGCTACTGTCAGCCAGGCATGATCATGGCGGCTTCGGCATTGCTGGCCGAAGTGCCCAACCCCAGCGATGAAGACATTAATCAGCGGATGACCAACATCTGTCGTTGCGGGACGCTTCCTCGAGTTCGCGAAGGCATCCACAGAGCCGCTGCTATCGCGGGTGGCGATAAGGGAGAGCAGTCATGAACCATAAAACAGTCATGAATCTTAAGAAGCTTCTCGGAGAAACGGAACAGCAAGACGGAGACCAGCCGAGCGCGTCCGGTGTGGTCGATATTAGTCGTCGTCGCTTTGTTGTCGGATCCGCAGCGGCGGGTGCGGGTCTTATGGTGGCCATGCAGTTACCTTTTGGTAGCGCCAGTGCGGTAGCTCAGGATGGTGCAACCGAGGTAAACGCCTGGGTCGTGATTGATTCCGATGACACGGTGACCATTCGTATTGCCCGCGCAGAAATGGGCCAGGGCACGCTCACGGGCCTTGCACAGATGGTGGCAGAAGAACTGGAGTGCGATTGGGACAAAGTGAGCTGGGAGTTCGCATCGCCCGCGGAAAGCCTCGCGCGAAAACGGGCCTGGGGCAGCTTTGCGACGGGTGGTAGTCGCGGTATTCGTGGTAGTCATCAGTATGTAAGAGAGGGTGGAGCTCTTGCTCGAGAACTATTGATTGCGGCGGCGAGTAAAGAGTGGGGCGTGCCTGCAGCTGAATGTTCAGCCAAGAGCAGTGTTGTGACTCACGGCCCCAGTGGCGCGACGATGACTTATGGAGAGTTGGCTGCAACTGCGGCGACGATGAGCGCACCGGACTCTGTCACCCTCAAAGATCCCAAAGATTGGACCCTAATCGGCACGCCTGCTGCGCGGCTCGATACTCAAGATAAGGTTAACGGAAAATTGCAGTACGGTGCCGATGTCATGCTGCCTGGTATGTTGCATGCCGCTATTCATGCCTGCCCCGTGCACACGGGCAAGCGCAACAGTTTTGATGATAGCAAGGCCAAGGCAATGCCCGGCGTGCGGGCCGTAGTGGCGGTGAGTGACAACGCAGTTGCTGTTGTTGCCGATAGTTGGTGGCAGGCTAAAACCGCTTTAGATGCAGTGACTATCGAATGGCAGACCGGTGAAGACGGCAAAGTCACCAGCGAAAGCATTAAGCAAATGCTTGAAGAGGGGTTGGGTGCCGATGAAGCCTTTGTAGGCAACGAGCACGGTGATGCGAAAGCGGCGCTAGCAAAATCCAGCAACACCTTGACCGCCGATTACAGCTATCCCTTCCAGAATCACGCACCCATGGAGCCCATGAACACCACCGCGCTCTGGACTGAAGAACGCTGTGAAGCCTGGGTGCCCACCCAGAACGGTGAATCGGCTTTGGAGGCTGTGGCAACTGCAGCTGGTCTGTTCCCGGAGCAGTGCGAAGTACATCGGATGATCCTTGGGGGTGGCTTTGGTCGTCGCGGCGCCCACGATTTTGTAGCGCAGGCAGTAGAGATTGCCAAACAGATGCCAGGCACACCGGTGAAGTTGCTGTGGAGTCGTGAAGAAGACCAGCGCCGGGGCTACTACCACCCCGTAACGCGCAGTCGAATGACTGCAGCTATGGATGAAGACGGAAAGCTTGACGCGCTTCACGTGCGCATTTCTGGTCAGTCAATTCTTGCGTTCTTTAGGCCTGCTCTGGGTGAGCCAGAGAAAGACCCCGTGGTCTTCCAGTCCATGGCGCCCGAGGGTGATCACGCCATGATCTACTCGGTGCCTAATCTTCTCGCTGATCACGCTATGCGCAATACCCATCTCAGACCGGGTTTCTGGCGCGGCGTGAACATCAACCAAAACGTTTTTTACATGGAAAGTTTTGTTGATGAGCTGGCGCGTAAAGCGGGTGCGGACCCTCTCGATTATCGCCGTGACTTACTGAGTGAAAGCCCCCTCGCCCTCAAAGTACTCGAAGAGGTCGCCGGGAAAGCAGGGTGGGGCAGAGAAATGCCCGAAGGGCACGGCTTGGGTCTTGCGGTCTGCAAGGCGTTTGGTAGTTACGTTGCCGGTTGTGCTGAGGTCGCCGTGGTCGATGGCAAGCTTCAGATGAAGAAGATCTGGGCGGCTACGGATCCCGGCTTTGCGGTTAATCCGCAGCAGATTGAAGCACAGGTCGGAGGCTCCTTTGTGTATGGCCTCAGTGCGGCGCTGTACGGCGAGTGCACCGTAGAAGACGGCCGTGTCGTGCAGGAAAACTTTGACAGCTATCCCTCGCTCAAGTTGGCCGAGATGCCCGAGGTGGAAGTTAGCGTGATGCCATCCGGAGGTTTCTGGGGTGGAGTGGGCGAGCCTACCATCGCGGTAGCAGCACCGGCGGTACTCAATGCAGTCTACGCCGCTACAGGTGTTCGTATCCGGCACTTGCCGGTGAAGGATCAGGCCCTCGCTTAGCGCGGAGGCCTGACTAAGACCCGCAGCGTGGCTTTACGTCCGGGCTGCCGCTCCTTGTGCGGCGGTTCGTTTATTGCCCTCTGGCTCTTAGGGGTTTAGGTCGCTAAGAAAGGGCCCGTCGACGCAGATGCGTCGCCCGTCTGGCGTTGCGCAGGCGCCGCAGATACCCACACCACACTTGGTCATGTAGTCCACTGCGCTTAGGATTTGCTCTTCGGCGACAAACTCTCGTTGAACGGCAATAGCGGCACGCACCATGGGCTCTGGACCGCAGTTGTAAAACACGAGTTTTGCCCGTTCGGCGGTACTCATACCCGCCAGTCTCTCGCGCAGCATCTCGGTGACGCGACCGTGGTAACCACGGCTGCCATCGTCGGTAGCTACGTGTACTTCGGCAACCTCGGCGCATTCGTCGAGGAAGTACAGACGCTCTTCGCTACGCGCCCCTACAAAGAACTCTGAATTCCCAAAATCCCGAGCGATCTGATACACCGCGGCTAATCCCGTGCCTCCGGCAACGGCCATAATGTGAGCACCTTCCGGTGGTGACACAGGCACACCGTGGGGACCGCGCACATAGGCCTCGGTTCCGGTCGGAAGATCCATCAGCGCGTGTGTGAAATGGCCCACATCAATCACCACAAGGGTGAAGGGGTCATCGACCAGCGCCGAGAAGGGCTTTTCACCCAGCCCGGGGATCCATAAATAAATGAACTCGCCCGCTTGAATATTGATGGGACGGTCGAAAGTCAGTAAGGCAATGTCTTCGCAAACCCGTTGATTCTTTACCAGCGTCACGGGTTCAAAGTTCATATCGATGTCGTAGCGGATCATCGCCTCAGCGAATCCGCTGTTGTTGGACAGGTCTTTAGTTAACTGTGTGAAATAGCTGCCGATTTCTTCGCTATTCAATCCTGTCAGCGCAGAACCCACGCCAATGACATTCGCTCCTGCTTTCATGGCAGCGTCGACATCCGCGGCGCTGGAAAAGCCCCCGCAGCCCACAATAGGTAGATCACTCACTTCGCGAATCTCACGAATGCATTTCAGAGCGATAGGCAAAACCCCTTTACCGGACATGCCGCCAACGCCGTTGGACAGTACCGGCTCTCCATGGGCGCTGGTGTAGCCGGGACCCACGGTGTTGATGGCGCAAAATCCATCTGCTCCAGCATCGGCGGCAGCCTTAGCGATGGCGCCGATATCGGGCGTATTGGGCGTGAGCTTAGGAATGACGGGAATGTCCACAGCCGCCTTTACTGCAGCGACAATCTCGGCCACCACTACGGGGTCTTGACCCATAGCCATGCCATAACCGCTTGCGTGGGGGCAGGACAAGTTCAGCTCTAATCCATCAGAGTGGGGGGCCAATAACTTGGCGACCTCTACGAACTCCTCGACGCTACCGCCAAAAATTGAGGTCAGCAAAAAACGATCATCAGGGATTTTGAGGTCCTTGATACCGGCCAGTGCGGCTTCGGCGCCGGGGTTTGTCAGGCCGACGGCGTTTACAAAACATCCTGGCGCGTACTGGGAATATACGGGCTCGCGATTTCCAGTCTTGGGAGCTAGACCAATACTCTTGGTAGTTATGACGCCTATCTGCGGTACCCGGTCAAAGAAGTACTGAATAATCGATGGTGCCGTGGTCACGATGCCCGAGGGTATTGTGAAGGGCCCCGAGAGGGACTTACCAAAAAATTCGATGCTCAACGCCTGTGCCTTTCAAATTGCGAGGGTGACTGAAGGGTTACTGCTTAATTATACGGGGCGCGTCGCCTCAGGTCCCGCAGAAGGTGCGCATAACCTTTTCCTGGGGTTGGGCTGGCAGTGCCAAATCACTATCGGCAACAGTGTAGTGTGCGGGGTTCTCGAGCCTGGTCACCAGACGATGAAACAGCCCATAGTCGCCCGCCTCGCCTTCTTCAATGGCGCGCTGAATTAGGTGATTTCGGGGAATGAAGGCGGGGTTTGCAGCAAACATGCGGGCTTGTTTTTCTTCCGCCCGTCCAGCTTCGGCTTGTTGTCGTTGCGCCCACAAGGGCAACCATTCCAGAAGCTTTTGTCCCGGCTTGAAGAGGGCGCCTGCGCCTGTGTTCGGGCCGCCGGGGTTGATTTCATCCGCCAGAAACCGAAACGCCAAAGTGAAGTCGGCCTGATCTTCCTGAAGAGCCGCAAAAAGACCGTCGGCAAGGGCGATGTCCGTCTCAGTGAATCCCTCAAGACCCAGCTTTTTGGCTAGGCCTTCCTGATAGGCCTCCTCAAACAATGGCGTGAACTGTGACAGGGCGTTTTTTGCCTCTTCTACTGCAGCATCCGTATCGTCATTAATGAGCGGTAAGAGTGCCTCTGCGAGACGCGCAAGATTCCACTGCGCTATGCCCGGTTGGTTGCAGTACGCGTAGCGGCCCTGCTGATCGATGGAGCTGAACAAGGTCTCCGGATGGAATTCTTCCATAAACGCGCAGGGCCCGTAGTCGACGGTCTCCCCACAGAGGAGCATGTTGTCGGTGTTCATGACGCCGTGTACAAAGCCGAGTAACTGCCATCTCGCGATGAGCCTTGCCTGGGCGGCGATCACTGCCTCCAGCAGCTCTAATGCAGGCTTCTCTGCAGCTACTTTGTCAGCATAGTGACGCTTTAAGATATAGGACACGAGGGTGGCCAAGGACTGGCGATCCTCTCTGGCGGCAAAGTACTGCATGGTTCCCACTCGCAGATGACTGGAGGCAACCCGGGTAAGTACCGCACCAGGTTCTATGCCATCGCGCATCACGCGTTCACCTGTGGCTACAGCGGCCAGCGCTCGAGTAGTAGGTACGCCCAGAGCAGCCATCGCCTCGCTGACGATGTATTCACGAAGCACCGGCCCTAAGGGGGAGCGTCCATCACCACCGCGAGACCAGTCCGTCCGCCCACTGCCTTTTAGCTGCAGGTCGTAGCGATGCTGATGCTGATCTACCACTTCACCGAGTAAAACCGCTCGACCGTCACCCAGCTGGGGGTTGAAATGACCAAATTGATGGCCTGCGTAGGCAGCAGCAACGGGATTTGATCCCTCAGCTACGCGATTTCCCGACAGAACCTCAATACCCTCTTGAGAGCCAAGCCACTGAGGATCAATCCCCAACTGCGTTGCCAGGCGGTCGTTGATTCTTATGAGTGACGGGTCTTTAACCGGATCCGGTTCCTGTGCGGTACTAAAGGGTGATCCCAGAGCGGCAAAGCTGTTGTCAAAGGGGATGGGCATAGAGGCTCCAAAGGATTGCCAACTAAATAGGCTTGGTTTGTTTGGGCAGCATGGTTACCCTTCTTTGCTCTCACGGCAACTATGGTCAGAAGAACTGACAGGAGACTGAGCGTGCAGTTGGTGGATCAAGGCGGGAAAGACGAAATTAATCCGGAAAACGAGAAAGACTGGCAAGAAAAGGTCGACGACTTTAGTTGGGATGTTCTGTTTAGAAACGCCACCGTCTTTGACGGCAGCGGTGAACCACCAAGGCGTATGGATATTGCGGTACGCCGCGGACGCATTGCGGCCAAAGGCACGGCGTTACCGGAGGGACCTGCACGGCGCACCATCGACGCCACCGGGCAGTGGTTAATGCCAGGGCTTTTGGATATCCACACGCACCTTGATCTGGAAGTCGATCTTGATCCACGGCTACCTGAAGTCGTGCGTCATGGCACCACCACCGTACTCTTTGGTAATTGCAGTCTAGGTACCTGCTTTGGTCACCAGCGGGATGAAAGCGGTCAGGACCCGATTGTCGACTGCTTTACCCGCGTTGAGAACATTCCCAAGCCCGTGCTGCGAAAGTGCGTGGATGCCATCAGCTGGTCGGACACCGGCGGCTATATGGACCACTTCGCCGATATGCCTCTGGGGCCCAATGTGGGAGCCTTTGTTCCTCACTCCATGCTCCGTGTTGAAGTCATGGGCATGGAGGCAGCGATTAGTCGCGATCCTACGGAGCAGGAGTATCAGGAAATGGAGTCGATACTCGACCGTGCCATGCAGCAGGGTTACCTTGGCTTATCAACGGATGGTCTTCCCTTTCACTATTTGTCTAACGAACCTCATACGGACAAGCGCATTCCTACGCAGTTTGCCGGCTTCAAAGAGCTGCGCCGACTCATGAAAGTGCTGCGCAAACACAATCGCGTGTGGCAGACGACGCCGATTATTGAGAACAGAGCCACTGCGCTGCTGTACTTCACCCTGACCAGTGGTCGTTTGTTTAAGAAGACCCTCAAGGTGTCCGCGCTTTCAGCCATGGAGCTTGTGCTGGCGCCGCGTGCTACCAAGGCCTTTTTGGGCTTTGCCAAACTCATGAACAGCTGGCTGTTCAAGGGCAGCCTGCATTTTCAGGCTTTGGGCACTAACTTTCGGGTTTGGTCTGACGGCATCGTCAGCCCTCTCTATGAAGAACTCCCTTCCACGGCGCAGCTGATTGCTCTTGAGTACGATGATGTCGAAGGTCGTCACGCGCTGATGCACGATCCCCAATGGGTGGCGCAGTTTCGCGATGACTGGATGCACGGCCGCACCGGTGGTGACTGGGCAAGCTTCAAAGCAAAACTGGGGATGCCGGACCATCTCGTGATTCGTGATCTCCACCGTTTGGTGTTTGACGGTGCGCCCGTAGCCGATTGGGATGGTGAGTCCTTTGATAAAGTCCACGAGCGCTTGCTCAGTTTTATGGATGGAGACAGCGCTCAAGCTCGATCTGATGCTGAGAGAGAGGCTTTCGCTTCTCTTGAGGTGCGACCCGAGACCGACGCGGACTTCATGCTTTTTCTTATGCGTCGCTACGACAAGGGTTTTCGCTATTGGGCGGATGTTTCCAATATCGATAATCGCGCCACCATGGACTACCTCATGCATCCTCAGGCGCTGCCTGGCTTCAATGACTCCGGTGCGCACCTTACTAACATGGCGTTCTTTGATGGCAACCTGATGTCTCTGAAACTTGCTCAGCAGCAAGGGGATGCCATGGTCGCAAAAATGGTGAAGCGCCTGACAAAGGAGCCTGCGGAGTTTTTCAACATTGATGTGGGGACGTTGGATCTCGGCGCTCAAGCCGACCTGGTGCTTATTGATCCCGAGGTCCTTAAGGATTGGGACTGTAACGATACTCGCGAGTACGTATTCAGGGACCTGTTCGGTCATCACCAAATGGTTAATCGGCCTCCCGCTATCGTTAGAGAGGTAATGATTCGTGGGAAGCTTGTTTGGGAAGATGGCGAGTTCACCCAGACACTGGGTGAGGAAACCCTGGGCAGGGCGCTGCGCGCTGCCTAACTTGTTTGCCCACGGGCAGTGATGCTCCTGCCTGTGTACTATCCGTGAATAAACTATAAATCGCGACCGACCACCGCGTTGGTCAACGGGGAGAGTACCGATGACGCAATCTGAGTTGGCGAGGGGTTTTGGGCGCCCGTCGCAGTGGCCCAAACGACATGTCCTGATTGGACTGTGCTTTTTTGCGACATTTATCTGTTACATAGATCGCGTCAACATCTCGGTTGCTATCATCCCCATGGCCGAAGAATTCGGCTGGTCGGCCACCACAAAAGGCTACGTGCTCTCGTCCTTTTTTGTCGGCTATTTGCTCGCCATGATTCCCACGGGGTGGCTGGCAAACCGCTTCGGCGGAAAGCTGCTTTTGGGTGGCGCGTTAATTGGCTGGTCGCTGTTTACGTTTCTGACACCCATCGCGGCCGGTGTGTCCCTTAGTGCACTGCTCATTACCCGTGTATTGATGGGTATGGGGGAGGCCGCCAGTTTCCCCGGAGTCTATAACCTGCTGGGACGCTGGATCCCGAAAGCCGAGAAGTCCCGTGCCGCAGCCGTAAACCTCACGGGTATCCCCTTGGGCACCATCTTTGCTCTCTCGACTACGGGGCTGTTGGTAAATGCTTATGGCTGGCAAAGCGTGTTTTATGTGTTCGGCGGCGCAGGCCTCTTATTCGCAATTTTCTGGCTTAAATTTGTGCACGCAAAGCCGTCTCTACACCCTACTATTTCAGCGCAAGAGGCGGCCTTGTTAGCGGAGCTCGAAGGCAGCGAGGAAGAGGAGAAGGCTCCTATACCCTGGGCGCTGTTTTTGCGACATCCGGCTATTTGGGCGCTTATCATTAACCACTTTTGCGCGAACTGGACCCTGTATCTTTTTCTCGCCTGGCTCCCCAGCTACTTTCGGGACGTGCAGGAGTTATCCATAGCCGGATCAGGCTTGTTTGCGATTGGGCCGTGGGTTTGCCAGTTCCTAGGCGGGAACTTGTCTGCTTATGTCGCCGATCGGTGGATTGCCGGCGGCAAGAGCGTGACATTTGTGCGCAAGTTTATGCAGTGCGGTGGGCTTATCGGTGGTGCAGTGATGCTGTTGCTTGCCGCCCAGGCGACCACCCCGGGTATGGCGTTGTTCACGCTCTGCGCTGCGTTTGGAGTGTCTTCTATGGCGTGGGCAGGATTTGCCTGCAATCACCTCGACGTGGCACCCAAGCATGCCGACGTGCTCTTCAGCATCACCAATATTGGTGGAACATTGCCTGGCATCATCGGTGTAGCCTTGACCGGTATGCTAGTGGATTTGACGGGCGGGTACACTGCGACCTTTGTAGTTGCTGCAGGTATCAATGTTTTTGGCGCGCTTGTGTGGCTGTTGTTTGCTACCGGCGAGCCTATCCTGACAGACGCAGATAACGACCGACCCTAGGAAAACGTAGAGAGGTCGAAGAGACACAGCATGGTGCGTTACAGCGGGCAGTTCGGTGCTATCAACGCACGAACTGCTGCACTGTAGTCCTCGTCACTATGGCAAACACCGTCGCTACTTTTGTCGACGTAGCTTGCACATAGGTTGACCGCACAAAGCGATTCACTGTGTGCTTCCGACAATTCTGATAGAGCCGGCCCTGCTCCTCTCAAAAGATCACGCATCGACAGCGGTGAGAGCATGCCTACGCGTTCCTCCACGTGAAAGCCCACAATGTTATGCAATGCGCTCAGTAGTTTTGGACCGATAAACTGGGGTACTACCGGCATCTTTACGCGCTCGAGCATTGCCGTCGCGCGATCGGTGTAAAACGGTAGTATGGGGCTATCGGCGGTAAACTGGAGCCAGGCGTTGTGGATTCTGCGATAGCTATGAACCCCATCGTCTCTGCCTTGCACCCACACCTCGCGACCGAAACTGTGATCGAGAACTGAAGGTTCAAAGTCGCGAAAAATCATCAGGTCTGCATCGCACCAGATCGCTCGTTCGTAGCCTGACCTTAAGGCCTCGCCCATAAGAAGAAGCCGTGCCAGGTCGGTTGCGACCACGGGCTGAACGCGGAGTTTCTCTCGCAGGGCAGGAGGTAATGGGCGAAAGAGTTCGTCACCGCAAAAACTGTAATCGAAGCCTCTGATTTTGGACCATGCTCGCACGGAGTCGCAGCAGCGCCTTTGCCACGAGGGCAGAACGCCAGGCTTTTGGGACTGTAAGACCAGGGTCTTCATGTTTGGAACATACCGAAGTATTCCTTGAAGAAGGCTTCCGGGTCGACGGAGGTGGCCACTCGGGTATTGCTCTTCGAGTTCCTGACAAAGGACGTTACCCCTGGCGTCGGTTCACTTTCCAGGTCTACACGAATATCACCCACTTCAAACTGACACAGGTCCGGGTTGAATAACGTGGCGGCAGTTAGGGGGTCATGAAAGTGTAAAAGCTCCCGCTCGTCGAACCATACGCTTGACCAGTCCAGCACCGTTTCCAGAAGTGGGTCGTCCTTAAAACGCTCTGCTACTTGCGCTGGACTCATACTGACCTGCCAGGTGATATCCAAGCCCGTAGCGGTGATCTGCGGCACTGCTGCAGATAACACCTGTCGCGCTGCATGCGGGTCAACGATGATATTCCATTCGGTGGGCCCCCAGGGCGTTGGGTAGTCAGAATACTTGCCGCCCATAACGACAAGTTCCGCCAGCAGCGCCGGAATTTCCGGATCTAGAGCAAATAGCTTTGCGATATTGGTGAGAGGACCAACGGCTAGGAGCGTGACTTCGTGAGGATTTTTGCGAATGCTGTCGCGAAGAAACCCAATCGCGGAGTCGCGCGGAAACTCGGCTTGTCTGCTTTTCAGACGCCTGGTCTGGGGTGCTTTGGTTTGCATCGACTCTACGAACAACGGGGTGTCCTGTCCTGGGAAGATGGGGACGTCTACACCGGCGGTCTTACAAAGAGCAGCGACCAACTGTGCGCGACCCTCCGCGTCTCCCGTTACCGTAGTGACTCCCAGTAAGTCGCACCGCGGTTGCCGCAGCAGATAGGCCAGCGCCACGGCGTCATCGATATCACTGCCAATGTCGGTGTCCAGAAGAATCTTGCGGCGTGGTTTCTGCCGTGTGCTTTGTGGCGAATGCTGTAACGAACTTTGAGATAGTGATTCTGAGAAAGCGCGAGCATCCAACGCAGAAAGTGCCGTGCCTGCCACGAAGGGTAATAGTAGGCCTGCGTGGGTTAATTGCCGTCGTCGAATCATAAGCGGATGGTAACTTTTATCGTGCTGCTCGGTCGTTAGCTGGGTTTCACCACCTCGAGCGGTGGTTCGGAAATTGAATTCGAGGTCGCAGTATAACGGCGGTATTGCTACCACTGGAAAATCGACCTATGTTTTCTTGTAAGATCCTAAGAAATAACTCGTGAGGAAAGCTCCATGCCCGCACTGCGCACTTCCATTGTTATGCGACGCTCGGTAGCAACTGCCTTTGTCTTGGTCAGTTCGCTATTGGTTCTGCCTACTATAGCGGCAGACAGCAGGCCTGAACCTGGGGAGGAAAACATTGCCGGCGCGCTCGCAGCGGGCTTTGCTCCGCCAAAACTGGCGCCGCCTCGCGGCGATGAGGCTCGGGGCCCCTTTGATCGGCTACTCATAAAAAATGCGATGCTGGTAGTGGGTAATGGCGCGCCCCCAAGAGGCCCCGTGACGATCGAAGTGCGGAACGACCGCATTCATTCTATCCATGGTGGTCACGGTGGCGATGCTGAGACGGGCGGCGCTGAGGTCATTGATGTCGACGGCGGTTATGTGTTGCCGGGCTTTGTGGATGCGCATACCCATCTCGGTACACCGGGGCACGCTCAAGCCGGTGCTCTCACAGACTCCGAGTATGTACTTAAGTTATGGCTCGCCCATGGCGTTACCACGGTACGCGATGTGGGTGCAGTAATGGGTTTGGGATGGACGGTGAAGCATCGCGAAATGGCCGCTGCAGGGGAGATTAGTGCTCCTCGCATGCGTGTCCATGCGATGTTTCCGCCCTCTACTGCTACCGCCGACGAGGCTCGTAATTGGGTAAAAGCCGTTCGTAAACGCGGCGCGAATGGCGTGAAATTTCGTGGCGCTCGGGCCGAGCCCTTTGCGGCGGCTATGGAAGAAGCCAAGCGTCTGGGCATGAAAACGTCCTATCACCATGCGCAGCTTTCTGTCGTGCAGACCAATGTGCTGGACAGCGCGCGACTAGGGCTGGATAGCATGGAGCATTGGTATGGCCTACCGGAGGCCATGTTCGACGATCGTGTTATTCAGGACTATCCCCACGATTACAACTACAGCAACGAACAGGATCGTTTTGGTGAAGCAGGGCGTTTGTGGTTGCAGGCGGCCGCACCCGGTTCGGAAACCTGGCAGCGAACTATCGCCGAGCTCGTAGATTTGGATTTCACGCTGTCGCCTACCTTCACTATCTATGAAGCCAATCGAGATCTCATGCGGGTTCGCAACGCTGACTGGATGGAAGACTATGTACCGTCTTACATGGCGAGGGCCTTTGAGGCAGACCCAGATATTCACGGTTCTTACTTCTTTGATTGGACAACCCAAAAAGAAATCGACTGGAAACAAAATTTCGAGCGTTGGATGCAGTTTGTCAACGATTACAAGAATGCCGGCGGCCGCGTGGTCACGGGTTCTGACGCGGGCTTTATCTACAAGGTCTATGGCTTTGCCTACATACGTGAGTTTGAGCTACTCCAAGAGGCCGGTTTTCACCCGCTGGAAGTGATCAAGGCAGCCACGCTGGATGGGGCTGAGCTCCTTGGTCTTGATCGAGAAATCGGTACGGTTGAGGTAGGCAAGAAGGCCGATTTAGTGATCCTCGACGAGAACCCCTTGGCTAACTTTAAGCTTTTGTATGGCACGGGACATCGTCGATTGAACCGCGAGACAGGCTCGGTGGAGAGAGTTGGCGGCGTTCGCTATACCGTGCGTGACGGGATTGTCTTTGATGCGGCGATGCTGCTTGAAGACGTTAGAGAGCTGGTCGCCGCAGAGAAAAACTGAACCCTTTCGACGTTTTGGCGTCCGACAGATAAGGGCTTCTTACGCGTACAAGCCCGTATTCAGCTAAAAGTGGAGTTACGCCATGGGTTTGCCGGTTCGAGTTACCCCCGTACTGGGATTGTTGTGCTTGACGCTTGTTAGCGCCTGCACCACGACCGATGAGATCATTATCGACCGCAAGGGCGTGGATATGGCCAAGTACGCCGCTGATAAGGCGGAGTGTGAGGTGTATGCCGATGAGGTGCGAACGGGTGAAAAGGCAGCCCGAGGCGCTGCTTCTGGTGCGGTTGTCGGGGGTGCCGTGGGCGCTATCGTTCGTGACAGCACTGATGGTGCCGTCCAGGGCGCCGGTGTTGGCGCCATCACGGGGGGTGCCCGCGGGCTATCCGAGGGCGAGCGTGACAAAGTCAGAGTTGTAAAGCGCTGTCTCGGTGGACGCGGTTACCGCGTGTTGAATTAGTCCCGTCTAAACAACTTATTGAACAGCTTGCCTGCCTCGTCTGAGGCTTTGCGCTTCAACTCACCTTCCGCAAGGTCTTTGATGATTTCGCTGGTGTTTACACCACACCAGCCAGCGGGGTCATCGGCGAGGTTGCCTTTGCACTCTACAGGCCAGCGCAAATCGGAGTAGCGCTCGTTGATTCTGCATGCCGGGTCTAGTTCGCCCAGTGCAGCTGACAGTTGCGCCCGGAAGCTGGCGCGAAGATCCTGAGAATCCAAGTCCAGCGTGCCATTCCCATTCAGTCCAACCGCAGCGAGTTGTGCGGTAAGCGGATTGAGCGTGGCTACCCCGTCGGTCAGCATAATCTCTGCTTCCAAGGCTTCAAAGCGCGTGTCTGCGGGAAACTCCGCGCTTAGCGCTTCCTGATTTACCAGCGCCACCCCTTTGCAGAACATTTGCTCCATGCCAATGCCTGCAAGGGTGATGTCCTGGGTTGTGAAGCTGATGGGGCCTGTGAGGGATTGGGTCAGCGCGTTACTGCTTGCGCCGGAACCGCTGAGTGACCATTCGAGGTTGGCCGCTCCTCGCGCTTCCATCCCTAGTTCCATTGCGGAAACAGCCTGGGCGACATCCAGTGCTTCTACCCCGCCTTCTGTTGCCAGCGTGGCAACGTTGTAGCGCCCGTTGAACACGGCCGAAAAATTGATATCACCGCCGTGTACTTGCGCAGATACGGGGTCGAGCGTTGCTACACCGTCGACCATCCGCAGCGCGGCGCTAACATCGGTGAGCTTGTGAGCGTCGAGAACAACGGTGTCGATACGAAGCTTCGCGCGTGTGTCTATCATGCGAAGTGCGTTGAGGGGCAGCGGTGCGTCCCCGTCTGAGGAAGCAGCATCTTGAGCGCCTTCTGCGCTTGCGTCCGGTCCGGCGAGAATAAGAAGTGCCGGGTTGAGTTCTGTTAGCGCGAGATCGGCGTCGATCTGGGGACTTTCGAAGCTGGCGTAGCGAAGGGTGCCACTGCCCGTAAGGTCGCCGGTTTGCAGCTCGATATTTAGGTCTGCTACCTGCGTATCCAGTGAAAATTCACCGCTTAATCCCAGGGTAATGGCATCTGGAGTAGTGCCCGTGACGCGGATGTTAAGACTATCCAGATTCAGTGTTTCTGCATCCAAGTCGGTCCTGAACTCCCCCGCCAGAGTGATTTCCATGGGAGGTGCATCAGTGCCCGAGGGAATAATAATGTCTCCTGTCAAAGGCACTACCCGACCATCGAGGTTTAGGTCACTCGCGGTTAGTTGTCGCAATTGCAGTTCGCTAATAGCTATGCCAGCACTGTCTACCGTAATCAATCGAATGTTACTGAGGGACAGCTCGCCAACTTCTAACGCCAGGGGTGCGGCTAGTACAGTCGCGGCAGCCTCTGCCTGCGCTTTGACACGTGCCTGCGCTCGGAGCGCATAAAACTTCTCAAGCTCAGCATTACTTAGCGTCGAGGTATCTGTCGCTTCTGCTTTTGCTGCTTCCTCATCGGCGGCTTCTGATGTGACAGTCAGGCCCTGCACTTGAATACTGTCTATCTCGACGCTACTTGAAAGCAACGGCATTAAAGCAACGCCTGCGGATAGTGATTTCGCAACTATCTGAGTGTTGCTTTCGGGGACCTCAAGGCTTACATCGCTGGCGGACAAGGCGACCTTGGGAAACAGCGAGAGAGATGCATCGCCGTCGACGCGAAGCACGGCGCCGCTCTCGTCCTTTAACTGTTTTGCCACAATATCGACCAGCGCTTTCTCATCCAGAAAGAGCGGTATAAGGACCGCTGCTAACACGATCAAGATTACGGGGACGGCGAGTATCCAGAGAATGACACGCATGATTACGATCCTTTAAAAAACCAGCCTAAATTCAGCCTAGCAGACACCACCGAAGGGCAGGCAACTAGGTTTTACGAAACTCCGCTAAAGCTCCGAGGCCACTTTGAAGTAAGCCTTCGGATATCGACAAATCTTCTGTTGGTGGAGCATCACTGTTACGCATCTGCGTCTCCAGCGCTGCAAAGTGTTCGCCTGCTCTTGCTAAGCCCAGGCTGCGGCAGGTGCTGGCGAGAGTATGTACTTCGCGAACCATGGCGTTGAGTTCTCCATCTGCCAACGCCCTTACGTAACTCTCCCAGCGCTTGTGTACTTCACCTTCAAACTGATCCAGTACCGCGCCCAGACTCGCTTCGCCTATCTGTTCGCGAAGTTCATCAAGAACGCCCGTTGCCAGCTCCGGAGGAGCGTCGGTAGCATCACCCTCAGTCTGCTCTGGGATTTCTGCGTCTTCGGGGTGGGCCTGTGAGAATGGCTCTGCATCGCTATCCGCTGCTAGCCAGCGATTTAGTTGCTCAGCAAGTCGACCTCGGACGATGGGCTTTGTCAGGTAATCGTTCATGCCAACGCTCAAGCAACGGTCTCGCTCCTCACTGCTGGCATAGGCTGTGAGAGCAACAATGGGGAGCTCATCTACACTGCGTTGTTTTCTGATGTTGGTAGTCGCCACCACGCCGTCCATTATCGGCATGTTCAGATCCATGAGCACCAGGTCGAAGGTCTCCGACAGCGCTCGCTCTACCGCAACGGCACCATCACAGGCCTCTTCAACGGTGACGCCTAAAGACTCAAGGATCATGCGACCCAGCAGCATATTCGTTGCATTGTCATCGACCAGAAGTACAGTGCCTTTAAATCGCTCTGGCACATCAGCAGTGACGGCGCCGCCTTCCGGCGCTGACAGGTTTTCTTCGGTACCCGGTTCCAGCGGTATCTCCAGCCAAAAGAGTGAGCCTCTTCCCTGGTGAGAAGTCACGCCTAAAGTGCCATCCATAACCTCAACATAACGGCGTACTAGGTCAAGACCCAGTCCAGTCCCTCTATCTTGATCGGGAGCCTCAGAGCTGCCGGTCCAAAACGGTTCGAATATCAGCTGCTTGTCTTCCGCACTGATGCCACTACCGGTGTCCTCTACTTCGAATCGGACATAGTTTTCTCCGGAGCTAGCTGATGGCAGTGCGCGCACTGTCACACTGCCCGACTCGGTGAACTTTATAGCGTTGGTAATGAGGTTTAGAAGGCACTGACGCAGCTTTGCCTTATCGCCAATGTATAGGTTTCCAAGAAGAGGACTTACTGACCACAAAAGCTGCAGGTCCTTTTCTACTGCGCGAGCTCGAACAATATCAGCGACGCTTCGCATGAGCAGCGCGAGTTCAAACACGGTACTTTCAAACACTTCATCGCCAGCTTCGATTTTTGAGATATCTAAGACGTAGTTGATGACGTGCAAAAGGTTGCGTGAGGAGCTATTGGCAAGATCAAGGAGGTCCTGAGCTTTTGGAGTCATCTTGTGATCGCCCATAAGAGATAGCGCGCTAACCACACCGTTCAGTGGCGTACGCATCTCGTGGCTCATACGCGCAAACATGGCACTCTTCGCTGCCTGTGCAAGCTCGGTGTTCTGTTTCGCTTCTTGCAGTTCTCCGTTGAGCTTTTCAAGATCACTCACCATGCGCTGTTCGGTGGTCATCAAAAAAAGCTGATCGAGCTGGGAGTCTTGAGGCGAAAAATCTGCCATACCAAGCTTGGTATCCGGGCAGTGCGCGTTCATCCAGAAAGCCCAGGGAGCACCGCAAAAACATAAGATGGGCTCTCCCTGCCATGTGGTTTCGACCATTTGGCCGCGCATGGCAAAGCGCTCATCGACGCTCTTTACAAGGAACAGCGATGCGAGGTGCTCCCGAACTTCAGGAATGCTTCGTGCTGCGGCGGGGCGCAGAAGTTTGAAAAAATCAAAAAACTGGGATCCCACATCTAGGCTAGGCAAGTAGCGGCGGGGCGTTTCGCTGGAATACAGAATTTTGCCATCGTCATTGATACACAAAATGGCGGTAAACAGCTTTTCCAGTTGTGACCATGCGAGTCTGGGTTCTGTTTTCACTGGATGCTCAGTTCAAATACGCTGTGCGTACCTTTTCCATCTTCATCGATGGAGACGGCAAAAATCTCGAGCTTGTCCCCAAAGTGATCCGCTAGCCCGCCCAGCAGCCCCGTAACAAAAGACGTCAAACCTTTGCGCTCAGAGTAATAGTGAACAAAGTACCTGCCCGCCTCTTTGTCGATATTTTCGACGCGGAACTCTGGTGGTACATAGTCAAGGAATGTACTGGCAATGCGGTCGTGGAGGTTGTTGAGGTTGTGCAAAAAGCTGACCGTATCATTGCCGGTGGCATCCATAAGCGGGGCAAAGTTTTTTGTGGCTATCTCGTCTACCCAGTGTTTACCGAACATCTCCATGCAAGTCTCGATAGGTGCTTCCAGAACTTCTGATGCGGCACCGGCCAACTTGTAGGTCGACTCGTCGTCATAGCGACGCATAGTGAGGTAGGAGTCCTCAGCCACACCCGATTGATTGTGCACTTCTTTCCATTTCTCCTCACCAAAGTGAGTGACCACCATATCCTGAAGTGCGCTATTGATCAGACCGTACACGTTGTAATCCTCGTAGCTAATTTACTCATCGACGTCGATTTCATTAATCCATGCCTGGCGCTTGCGATAAAGCGTCGACGGAGCCACTTCAAGCAACCCTGCGGCTCGGTTGATGTTGCCATCACAGGCGGTTACCGCCGCTTCAATGGCGCGTTTTTCGACCATCCAAAGGGGTTTGATCGCTCGGCGCTTGGCGAGATCGTCCTGCTCAGATTCTGTGGTCGATGCCTTATCTTTCGGCGATGTATTGTCTTCCCGTTCCGCGTCGTCGACTAAGCCTTGATGAACATCGAGGGCTAGCATGTCGATTTCAATTTGCTCGCCCTGATTGAGGACTACGGCTTGTTGTACGACGTTTTGCAGTTGCCGTACGTTACCGGGCCACACATAGCGGAGCATTTGTTCCTCTGCGGCCGCGGAAAAGCTGGTGAAGTTCTTAGAAGACTGGTTCGCATAGATGTCCAGAAAGTGTCTAGCAATCAATAAGATGTCCCGATCTCTTTCGCGCAGCGGTGGAAGTCGCAGAGGCACAACGTGCAGTCTATAAAACAGGTCTTCGCGGAATCGGCCTTCTCGAACTTCGACCAGGGGATCGCGATTGGTGGCGCATACGAAGCGAACGTCCACAGTCTCCAAAGTGTTGCTACCGACCTTTCGGAAGGTGCCGGTCTGTATGAATCGCAGTAGCTTCTTTTGTAGCTCGAGATCCATTTCGCAGATCTCGTCTAAAAACAGCGTGCCGCCATTAGCTATGCTGGCAGCACCTTCACGTGCAGCACTTGCGCCGGTAAATGCGCCTTTTACGTGACCGAAAAGCTCACTCTCCATGAGCTCACCAGGTATGGCACCGCAATTGATCGCTACGAACTCTTTTCCTGAGCGCGGACTGTGCGCATGTATCGCCTCGGCAGCCAGCTCTTTGCCCGTACCACTCTCCCCGACAATGAAGCCGGTTGCATCACTGGGCGCGAGAGAGTCGATGGTTTGATAAACGGTCTGCATCGCATTCGAGGCGCCGATAAAGTTTGCATAGCTCTTGCGCTGCTTACTCGATAGCTCCTCTATCTGCTTACCCAAGTCGAGCTGGGCTGCAGCATTGCCCAGAGTGACTTTGAGTCGCGCAGCATCAAAAGGTTTGGTAAGGAAGTCGGAGGCACCGATCTGGATCGCGTTTACCGCCATATCCGAGGTGCCGTGGGCAGTCATAACGACAACCTTGGGCGGTGTGTCGAGGGTCATCGTATGATCTAGAAAATCAATACCGTTACCGTCAGGTAGTTCTATGTCGAGGAGTACCAGGTCGGGTACAAATGCATCGAGCGTAGCGTGCGCACGTCCCAGCGAATCCACAGTGATGATCTGATAGTTTTCTTCGGCCAGATACGCGTTGTAAATCGCAGCCAATGAAGGACTATCCTCGACCATCAATAGCTTGAGAGCATCTGTCATTTTACTAGTCCGACGGAACCCGCGTTTCTGTGAGTCATCATGAACACCATTGTCATTCAGGCCCCCAGTATGGGCAGATTGTGCGACGGTGCAAGGGTATTGGCGGAGGATGTGTGCTTGATCACGTTGGCACAGCGCACGCGGTGCAAACTGGCTAGAGAAAGCGCGAGACTGCCTAGAGTTATCCCTTGCGCATAGGCAAGTCCAGGGTTGAGCGCCAGATTGAACGTTTGCGCCGTCATAAAAATCAACATTCCCCACAGTAGAGGGTTGATACGCCCGTCGGTGTCTCTGCACTCCATATTCGCGGCCCAAAGCCGCAACCAAATTTTTCCGTGCATGGTGAGATACAGAATCACTCCAACGATCCCATATTTGTAGGTAACACCGATTAGCCCCAGATCCGAAGGAAAGAAAAACTTTGCGACAATGTCCTGATAGGAGAGTCCATAAGCGCTGTCTTCTCCGGCCCCCAAAATAGGATGCATAGCGATGTGCTCGATAGCTTTGAGAAACGCCTTCGCACGAATACTCCCGCCATCTGCTTGCATGAAGTTTTCTACTGCCATGCTTCCGATCACCGGAATAGCCAGTATTGCGAGGGGGGCCATGACCACGATCAGTTTGAGTCGGTTCCGATGGGATATGAGGATAGGGTAGAGCATCACCGACAAAATCATGGTGGCGAGCGTAGAGCGAAAGAGAACAATGCTCCAGATATAGACTGCGAGGGCGACGCTGGCGATAGCCGCTGTTTTGATAGAGCCACCACGGGATTGTAAGAGCAAAGCGAGGGACCCTAGCAAAGCGACCATGATTGCGAACAACGGCGGCTTGAGTCGAAAGCCCCGCCATGCGTCGTAAGTCACGAGGTTACTTACCGTGTGATCTGAAGAGAAAAACGCAGCGCGAAGATCCATGGTGAAGTAAAAGATCAGGTAGTTCACCATGAGTGCAAACAGCGCAAACCAGATGGTGCGTTCGACCTGAGCTAGCGGAAGGCCGCAGCGAACAAGCAGATAAATACCCGGGCCGACAAACGCGAGAAGGAACTCTCTTGCAGAGAACACACTGTACAAGACACTTCCTGAATAGTTGATGACGAAGACAACGCTGCTGATTCCCATGATTCCGCCCAGCAGCATGATGGGGGACAGCACCCAGCGCTTCCACTCACTGTGTTGAAGCCGAAACAGTCCCTGCCAAAGGCCCATGACAAACAGCAGCAGTGCGCAGGCGATGCCCAGCTCCTGCAGGCGGTTGGACATGTAGTAGCGGCCGCCCTGACAGCCCGCAAAGGTGGCCATGAATATTGCGGCGTAGATCACCGGATTCAGACTGAGCTGAAACGGCGACGTCGGTTGCGCCCGCTGGCTCATGACTGAGACTGTGCGCTCCTCGCGCCATTAATGATTTCCCGTGCAATCACGGACGCATTACGCCATTGACCTTTGATGATGCGTTTCAATACGTCGAGCCAATTGCTAACTGCGCAGCGCCAGGCGTTCTGTGGGTAGTAGGTCTTCATGAAGAAGATACGACTGCGAAACATGTGTGTGTCTGAGACTAAGGAAGGGCCTCGGTTCCAGCTGCGCGAGCCAATGCTGCCGCCTTCACGGTGATACAGTCGCGCGTCCTTCGCCACGAGCAAATCAAAACGCTTTGCTGCCCGGGTGAACCAGTCAATTTCTTCGTAGTAAAGGAAGTAGGCTTCGTTCATCAGCCCCACAGTCTCCAAAAACTCGCGGGGAAGCAACATCGAACACCCGGTGAGGTAATCCAGCTGTTCTTCTATAGCGGCGATCGGAGGTAACTCATCCTCATTCAGATAGCGCCCCTCTGACTCCATTGCACGACCGCGAACACTATCGAAACGGTTGCCCCCGATACATTGGACTACCGTGGGGTCGTCGAAGAAGTGAATAACCGACCCACACACGGCGGGACGGTGGTGCTCCCGTAACCTGGTTAGCATGTTGGCAGCGCAGGAGGATTCAACCAATGTGTCGTTGTTGAGCAGCCACAGGTGGGTCATATCATCTTGCGTACGCGCAAAGCGGAGCCCAACATTGTTTCCTGCGGCAAAGCCCAGGTTTCCGGCGTTATCCACGAGGATCAGTTGCGCGCTGGGATCAGCTTCTCCACTTTCGGCCTGCTCTCGGCTAATGAGCTGAGTGATGGGTTTATGGAGATTTTGGTTCTGGAGGCTCGCCAGACGCGGCTGTTCCGGCTTTTCGGCAGAGATGCTGTCGCGGGACCATGCCTGGATATAATCAAGACTGTCGTCGGACGATTGGTTGTCACACACAATGACTCGCGCACCGTCATGAATGTTCGGTAGCAGACTGTCCAGACAGGCAATACTGTCTCGCCAGCCATTCCAGTTGAGCAGAAGAATATAGACGCCGCTCAGTTTAGCCACCGCGGCTCTCTCCGGTCGTACCCTCGAGACTCTCCTTGCTAATGCGCTCTAGGAGCTGTCGATCGCTGATGATTTCCGCGGTGCTCTCTATCTCCGCCATGCGCAGCATCTGCTTGATGTTGTGGCCAGCGCCGCTGAGGTACACCGCCGAGCCAGCTTCCCCTGAGTGAGTGAACAGCGGCATAAGTTCTGCAATGCCTGAGCTTTCCAGAAGGTCTACGTTGCGAAAATCGATGATGCAGTGGCGATCTCGAGCACCGTGCAACAGGCATTCTACAAAGCCGATTTCGCTGAGGGACTCACGATTCACACGACCCGACAGCATCGATAGCGTCGCGTCTTTTAGCGCATAGGACTGGCAAGTAAATGACGCAGCCCCATCACTTCGGCCGGCAAGGCTATCGATCGTGCCACCGTTATCGTTCTCTAAAAGATCCATAAGTCGGGCGGCGGTGAGTTGTCGGCGTACTTGTGTGGACATGCCCATAAGCTGAATCTGATCTCGTTGACTGTGGAGCAGACTTGCCAGATTGAACAATTCTTGTTGGGCGCTGAGCTCGATATGCTTTACCTCAGAGAAGTCGAGGATGCGTAACTCTCCGGCGTCGACTTCTTTTGCGAGATCTTCGACGACGCGTTGAAGATACTCATCGCCGACACGACGTGGCAGGGGGAGCAGAGCGATGGATTGGTCGCGAGAAGACCACAGCCGTTGCCAGGGGAGATTGTTTGTGCCGGGAAGCGTCGCTTCGCCGAACTGAAAGGTTTCCCTCACGCGCTGGAGAATTACGGGCGCCGCAAGCGCACTAAGCTTGAAAAGTCCTTTGCTGTAGCGCTTCCAAAGGCGACCTGGGTCCTGAAGAATTCGGTACACCCACTCGAGGTTCATGGCTTGCCACGCGGCCGGCGCCCGGCGAACCGTACCGATTACAAATTCGAAAGTGCCGCCCACTCCGATAGATACCGGCGTCTTAAGCTGCTTTCGATTGCGATTGAACCAGAGCTCCTGTTTCGGATTTCCCAGGCCCACTAACAGTATGTCTGCTTTAGAAGCGTGAATTTCCTCCAGGAGCTCACGGTCGTCCTCTGCTGACGAGGCTAAATCACGACCCGTGGTTTTTACAAAAGGCGCTGCTGTTCCCGCAATTCTTAAGCCTGGATAGCAGGCTTCGAGGACCTTTCCTGCCTCAGCGGCCACACCGGCAGCACCCCCAAGAAGGAAAATCGAAAGACCCTCCTG